>JBDKJA010000184.1:0-2805 GCA_039796795.1 Pseudomonadota bacterium | reverse complement strand
ACCGGAACGCCGGTCTCTTCGGTGATCAACTTGTCGATATCACGCAGCAAGGCACCGCCACCCGTGACCACGATACCGCGATCGGCGACGTCCGAACCCAGTTCCGGCGGAGTTTGCTCCAAGGCCTGTTTGACCGCGCCCACGATACCCTGCAGCGGCTCCTGCAGTGCTTCGAGGATCTCGTTGCTGTTGAGCGTGAAGCTGCGAGGCACGCCTTCCGAGAGGTTGCGACCTTTGACGGAGATTTCGCGCACGGACTGACCGGGATACGCTGAGCCGATTTCTATTTTGATGCGCTCGGCCGTGGTTTCGCCGATGAGGATGCCGTAGTTGCGGCGCACGTAGTTCATGATCGCTTCGTCGAAGCGATCGCCACCGATGCGGGCAGACTGCGCATACACGATGCCGTTCAAAGAAATCACGGCGACTTCCGATGTGCCGCCGCCGATGTCGAGCACCATCGAGCCGCGCGCTTCTTGTACCGGCAAGCCCGCACCGACGGCAGCGGCCATGGGTTCACTGACGATCGCCACGGTGCGCGCACCGGCGCCCTCGGCCGATTCGCGAATGGCGCGACGCTCGACTTGAGTCGATCCGACGGGCACGCAGACCAGTACGCGGGGCGAGGGCTTGAGCAAGCGGTTGTCATGCACCTTGCCGATGAAGTGCTGCAGCATCTTCTCGGTGTAGGTGAAGTCGGCGATCACGCCGTCCTTCATCGGGCGCACGGCCGTGATGTTCCCCGGGGTACGACCGAGCATCATCTTCGCATCGGCGCCGACGGCCACGATGACCTTGCCGCCACGGCTGTAATCGTCTTGAACCGCGACCACCGAATAGCCGCGCAAGCGTTTGAACATGGGTATAGCGCCGAGCCGGAAAACGTCGGCAAATTTAACAACCTGCGGCCGCTTCCACAAGGCGACGGTGTTATGATGTCCGGCTAGGTTTACGCTGGATTTTCTCCGCGTTAGCCCGTCCCCACAGCCAACCTCAGGGTCGCTTCATGAGCCTCACCCGTGCCGACATCGAAAACATCGCGCGGCTAGCGCGTTTGCAACTGACCGAGGCGGAAATTCCCGTCTACGTCGACTCGCTCTCCCGGATCTTCGCCTTCGTGGGCGAGCTCGATCGGGCGCCGACGGCGGGCATCAGCCCCATGGCCCACCCGTTACCGGGTTTGGCGCAGCGTTTGCGTGCGGATGCGGTCAGCGAGACCGATCACCGCGATCGCTACCAACAGAATGCACCTCAGGTCGAGGCTGGCCTTTATGTCGTGCCGAAGGTGATCGAATGAGCGCGCCCGCAGCTACCGTTGCGGCCCTGGCCAAGGGGTTGGCGGCAAAAGAGTTTTCCAGCGTCGAATTGACGCGCAGTTACCTCGAGCGCATCCAAGCCGCACAACCGGGTTTGAACGCCTTCATCACGGTCACCGCCGAGGCGGCGCTCGCCGAGGCTGCTGCCGCCGATGCCGCGCGAGCGGCGGGCAAAGCCGGCGTATTGACCGGGGTTCCGCTCGGACACAAAGACATCTTCTGCACCGAAGGCGTCTTGACGACCTGTGGTTCCAAGATGCTGGCCAATTTCGTCTCGCCTTATGACGCGACGGTGGTCAGTGGCCTGCGTCAGGCCGGCACGGTCATGCTCGGCAAGCTCAACATGGACGAGTTCGCTATGGGCTCGTCGAACGAGACCAGCTATTTCGGGCCTGTTCGAAACCCCTGGGATACCGCGATGGTCCCCGGCGGCTCTTCGGGCGGCTCTGCCGCTGCGGTCGCGGCGCGTATCGTGCCGGCGGCGACGGCCACCGATACCGGTGGTTCGATTCGTCAACCCGCGGCGCTTTGCGGTGTCACCGGCATCAAACCCACTTACGGTCGTGTCAGTCGCTACGGCATGATCGCCTTCGCCTCGAGCCTCGATCAGGCCGGTTTGATCACGGTCAGTGCTGAAGACGCAGCGCTGTTGCTCGGACCGATGTCGGGCTTCGATCCAAAGGATTCGACCAGCGTCGAATCGCCCGTACCGGATTACACCCGTACCCTCGGCGATTCTCTCGAGGGTATGACGATCGGTATCGTCAAAGAATTCTTCGACAAGGGGCTCGATGCGGAATGCGAGTCGCGCATCCGGGATGCCATGCGCGTCTACGAGAAGCTCGGCGCAAAGTTCCGTGAGGTGAGCTGTCCGAACCTGCCGCTGTCTGTGCCGACCTATTACGTGGTCGCACCGGCTGAGTGTTCATCGAACCTAGCGCGTTTCGATGGCGTGCGATTCGGTTATCGCTGCGAGTCGCCGAAGAATCTGACCGATCTCTACATGCGTTCGCGCGGCGAGGGCTTCGGCGCCGAGGTCAAGCGTCGCATCATGACCGGCACCTACGTGCTCTCGGCTGGTTACTACGATGCCTACTACTTGAAGGCGCAGAGAGTCCGTCAGTTGATCAGTGCCGATTTCGCGCGTGCTTTCGGTGAAGTCGATTTGTTGCTCGGTCCCACCTCACCCACGCCGGCGTTTGCGATCGGCGCCAAGTGCGACGATCCGATCACGATGTATCTCAACGACATCTATACGATCGGCGCCAACCTCGCTGGTTTGCCGGGTATGTCCTTGCCTTGCGGTTTCGTGGGTGGCTTGCCGGTCGGTTTGCAGCTGATCGGCCCGCATTTCTCCGAAGCGCGCATGTTGAATGCGGCTCATCGCTACCAACTCGAGACCGACTGGCACTTGCAGGTGCCGGCGGCTTTCGCCTGAGGATTCGCCATGGAATGGGAAACCGTCATCGGCCTCGAAATCCACGCGCAA
>JBDKJA010000183.1:0-3180 GCA_039796795.1 Pseudomonadota bacterium | reverse complement strand
CTGGTTGCCGGGTGCGCGGCGTTTTCTCGAGGAGCTGCGCTTGCGCGGCAAGCGTCTCGTGTTGTTGACCAATTCGCATCCGACGATCCTGCAGATCAAACACGAGCAAACGGGAGTACTCGATTTTTTGGATGCGGCCTATACGTCCCATGGCTTCGGTGCGCCCAAGGAAGACCAGGCATTTTGGCGTGCAGCGCAAGCGGAAGTGGGTTTCGATCCCGCGCGTAGCTTGTTTGCTGATGACAGCAAGGCGGTTCTGCACGCGGCCATCACCGCACAGGTGCGCTGGGTCTATGGTGTGCGGCGACCAGACACTTCGCGTGAGCCCCATCGACACGAGGAGTTCACGGCGATCGACGCGGTGATCGAGCTGCTTTAGCGCCGACCGCCGCGGCTGCCGCCACCGCCACTACGGCGCGGCCCACTGCGATTGCCGCCGCCACCGGGGCCGCCACGACGAGGTCCGCCGCGGTGACCACCTTCCGGGCTCGGACGACGCGGCGCCCAGGTGATCTCCGGGATCATCTCGGCACTGATCGGTTCGAAGGGAATTTTGCGACCGATGTATTTCTCGATATCGGGCAGCGCGACAGCGTATTCCTCACAGGCAAAACTGATGGCATCGCCCTCTGCGCCGGCGCGAGCGGTGCGACCGATGCGATGGACGTAATCCGCGCAGTCTTGCGGCAAGTCAAAATTGAAGACGTGACTGACTTCTGGAATATGCAGTCCGCGTGAGGCGACGTCGGTCGCGATCAGGACGGCGAGTTTTCCGTCGTGAAAATCTTGCAGAAAACGCATGCGCTTCTTCTGTGGCACATCACCCGAGAGCGCCTGCGCCTGGATACCGTTGGCTTGAAGCGTGTCTTCGAGCTTCTCTGCCATACGCTTCGTGTTGACGAAGACCATCGTGCGATGCGGATCCATTTTGCGCAGCAGTCCGATGAGCAGCGGAATCTTCTCTTCCATCGCGGGGTAGTACATCACCTGTCGCACACGATCCGCGGTGATCTTCTCGGGCTCGATTCGAACGAGCGCCGGTTCGTTCATGTGTTCGTAAGCCAGTTCCAGCACACGCTGCGAGAGTGTTGCCGAGAACAGCATCGACTGACGACGATCAGGTGGCGGTAGCCGGCGCAGCAAATAACGTATGTCGGCAATGAAGCCGAGATCGAACATACGATCGGCTTCGTCGAGCACGACGGCCTGCGCTTCTCGCAGCTCGAATACGTGCTGTTTGAAATAATCGATGATGCGGCCTGGCGTACCGATCAAGACATCGACACCGCCTTCAAGGTCACGTCGCTGCTTTTCGTAATCGACGCCACCATAGACCACCGCGATGCGCAGGCCAGTGTGCTGGCCGAGCTGGATGGCATCCTGATGGATCTGGATGGCAAGTTCGCGCGTCGGCGCGATGATCAGTGCGCGGATCGATGTCGCGCCACGAGTGGGTGCAGCTGGCTGTTTCAGTAGATTCTGGAAGAGGCCCACCAGAAAGGCTGCGGTTTTACCTGTGCCCGTTTGGGCTTGGCCTGCGACATCGCGACCGGCAAGGGCAAAGGGCAAGGTTTGTGCCTGGATCGGCGTGCAGCGGGTGAAGCCGGCTTCCTCGATGCCGCGCATCAAATCGGGGGCGAGGTCGAGGGAGGAGAAGGTGAGATCGGAGAGATGGTTTTCGGAGTTTTCGGACATTAGTTCGTATTGGATTGAAGCGAGTAGACGGGGGATGCTTGCAAACGGGACGAGAATTGGCTACAAAAGCGTCCCATAAGGGCGTTCTGCCCACGGTTTACGGCAAAAGCCCCAACTCACATCCATTAAATTTTCTGGTCCTTCCAGAGGCAACCCAAAAAATCGACACGGTCTAGTGTAACCGTTTGACAGCCCCCCGACACGGCGTTCAGCCACGGGCTCGCAAACTTAACTCCAACTGGAGGTTTACCCGCGTGAGCAGCCCTCACATCATCAATACCAGCGATGCCACCTTTGCTGATGACGTTTTGAAGTCCGACAAGCCCGTTCTACTCGACTTTTGGGCCGAGTGGTGTGGCCCCTGCAAGATGATCGCGCCGATCCTCGACGAGCTGTCGGGCGAATATGCCGATCGCGTGCGCGTCGCGAAGTTGAATATCGACCACAACCCGCAGACGCCGCCTAAGTACGGTATCCGCGGCATCCCGACGCTCATTCTGTTCAAGAATGGGACCGTCGAGGCGCAGAAAGTGGGTGCGGTATCGCGCTCGCAACTGGCAGCGTTTCTGGATAGCCACCTGTGAGAGGCGGTTACTTGGGGGGTCAGGGTGGTGGCGGTCCGCGTCGCCAGAAGCCACGGCACGGTAATCGCGACCCGAATCGCGGTCCGCGTCACGGCAACGTCGGCGGGCCGATGCACGACGAGATGCCGATGGATCACGCGCCGTTCATCGATTCCGGTGACGATGCGGAAATCATCAGCCCGGAGGAGCTCGCTGCGTCACGCAAGTCGATGAACTTGACGACGTTGAAGGCGATGCCCATCAGCAAGCTGGTGGAAATGGCCGCGGCGCTCGGCGTCGAGAACATGGCGCGTTCGCGCAAGCAGGACATCATCTTCAGCCTGCTGAAGGCCCATGCTCGCAAGGGCGAGGACATCTACGGCGACGGCGTGCTCGAGATTCTGCAGGATGGCTTCGGTTTCCTGCGTTCGGCAGACGGCTCTTATCTCGCGGGTCCAGATGACATCTACATCAGCCCGGCGCAGATCCGTCGTTTCAATCTGCGTACTGGCGACAGCATCTCGGGTCTCATCCGTCCGCCCAAAGATGGCGAGCGTTACTTTGCGTTGCTGAAGGTCGGCGAGATCAACTTTGATTCGCCCGAGAACGCGCGTAACAAGGTCTTGTTCGAAAACCTGACCCCGCTGCATCCGACCAAGCGTCTGAAGCTCGAGCGCGGCAATGGCTCGACCGAAGATCTCACGGCACGTGCGATCGATCTGTGCGCCCCGATCGGTAAAGGCCAGCGTGGATTGATCGTTTCTCCTCCAAAGGCTGGAAAAACTTTAGTTCTTCAGGCCATTGCCAACGCGATTGCAACTAACAACCCAGAGGTTCACCTAATGGTTGTTCTAGTTGACGAGCGTCCTGAGGAAGTAACCGACATGCAGCGCACAGTCAAGGGTGAAGTTATCGCTTCTAC
>JBDKJA010000182.1:0-2694 GCA_039796795.1 Pseudomonadota bacterium | reverse complement strand
CGTCTCACCCGACTGCGGATCAACCGACAGAGCAGGCTTCGACAGACCGTCGTGCGAGCGATGCATGCCGCGCTTGGACGGCGTCTTGCGACTTTTTTGTACAGGCATGATGAACCTCTTAACTACTGCTTGCGTTTCAGGAGCTCACCGAGCCCTGCGAACGGTCTCTGCACGACTTCTTCTTCCTCGGACTCGGACGTACCGGTTGTGCAATCCGATTCGTCCTCATGTCGCGGCA
Source organism: Pseudomonadota bacterium (assembly GCA_039796795.1). Lineage (GTDB taxonomy): Bacteria > Pseudomonadota > Gammaproteobacteria > Steroidobacterales > Steroidobacteraceae > UBA964. The sequence continues at coordinate 2,456 of JBDKJA010000182.1, read as the reverse complement.
CCAGCGGCACTGCGAGCAACAGTTCTTCCTCGACCAGATCACGCAGGGCGATGTGACCTTCGGGAGCCAATATCGGCTCGAGCCCCATCTCGTCGCGATCTACCTTCGTCGGGTCACTCACCAACCACACGCGTGATTGTTGATCGACGTCGAGCCACATCGGCTGCATACATCGCTGGCAGCGCAGCGGCAAACGCGCGCGCACTTCGATGTCAGCTACCGGCTGCTTGCGCTCGCGCGCAAACTCGATACGTGCGTGAACCGTTCCTTCGGCGATCGCCAGATCCGGCGCAAGGCGCGGCAAGCTAGCGAGCGGCAAGTCGTTCTCACGACGCTCCCCTGCACATCAACAGGTCGGGACCAGTCGGCCGGCATGGGGCGCGTATAATAGGGATCACCCCCCTTCGAGTCAAAACCAGTGTCGGGTAAGCCTTTGTTTCTCTTGCGCCGCCCGCTGTGGCTGGCCTCAAGCTCCCGCTACCGACGAGAGCTCCTCGCCCGGCTGGCGATCCCCTTCGAGCACCGCTCCCCTGACATCGACGAATCGCGTCTGCCTGCAGAGCCGCCGGACGCCCTCGCCCGTCGCCTCGCCCGCGCCAAGGCGGAGGCGATCGCAACGACCGTCCCCGACGCCTGGGTGATCGGTTCAGATCAGGTTTGCGCCCTCGGGGACGACTGCCTCGGCAAACCCGGCAGCGTGGACGGACAGCGCGCCATGCTGGCCCGGCTCTCGGGCAACACGGTGACCTTCTACACCGCCGTTAGCATCGTGGGCCCGGGCGGCGTTCGCCATGAACACCTCGATCAGACGCGCTGCGTCTTTCGCTCCCTCTCGAACGAGGACATCGCTGCCTATGTCGAGGCCGAACCGGCCACGGATTGCGCCGGCGGCTTCAAAAGTGAATCGCTCGGAATGACCCTACTCGAGCGACTCGAGACGATCGATCCGACGGCCCTTATCGGCCTGCCGATGATCTGGGTCGCCGGGACCTTGCGCGCCCTGGACGCTTGAGCCCCGAGAGCACGTCGATCACACGCGCGAGCTCCGGCGGCAGCGGTGCATTCACGCTGAACTCCGTACCTCGATCCGGCCAAAGAAATGAAATGCTCGACGCGTGCAGGAACATGCGATCGAGTCCGTGCTCACGCATTTCCTCGTTGAATTCGGCATCACCGTATTTCGGATCACCCGCAACCGGATGCCCGGCATAGGCCGCATGCACGCGGATTTGATGCGTGCGCCCCGTCAGAATCGACACTTCGAGCAGCGACGCCAACTTACCGAAACCTTGAACAGGGCGAAAATCACTCGTTGCCGCCTTGCCGCCTGCAGCCACCTTCACGGTGCGCTCACCGCCAACACGTAGATCCGTGCGCAGCGGTGCTTCGATCCGTTTTTTGCCAAGCTGCCAACTACCTTTGACCAACGCGAGATAGCGCTTCTCGAAACCCTCACCCTCGCGTAAGCCGGCATGCAGCATGCGCAGCACCGACGGCTTGCGCGCGATGATCAGCACACCGCTCGTATCGCGATCGAGTCGATGCACGAGTTCGAGTTTCTCGGCTTCGTCGGGTCTGGCCGCTCGCAACGCCTCGATCACCCCGAAACTCACGCCGCTGCCGCCATGCACGGCGATGCCCGCGGGCTTATTGACGACGATCACCCGTTCATCCTCGTGGATGACCGCGGCGGTAATGGTCGCCTGCAGGCTCGCCGGCACCTTGCGAGCGAGCGCTCGGGCCACCCCGCTCGCCCCCGCTGCACTGCCACCCGACCCGGCCGCCGCCTCCGGGGCGAGGTCCCGCACCGGTGGCAACCGCACGTCATCGCCGAGCGCCAAGCGCGTATCGATCCCCGCCCGCTTGCCGTTGACCCGCACCTCGCCCTTGCGAACGAGCCGAAACAACCGGGTTCGGGGAACCTCGGGGTATTGGCGCGCAAGAAACTTGTCGAGGCGCGTGCCGGCGTCCTCGCCGTCCACGGTGAGGTGACGTACGGTGAGTTTCGCGGAGTCTTTCGTAAGGTCTTGTTTTTCCATGGGCTTCGACATAGTATCAGGGCTGTCTTGAGAACGCCGCCCAAGGGTGGTGACACCTCGCAGACATCAGCGCGATGCCCGCCATCGGTGGGTGACGCATGTTAGTTGGTCCTCGGCAACGAGGCCATCGAATCCGGCCGATAGTCGCCGTGGCCATCCGGTCACGCCGTCGGTTGACAGATACGAGCCTAGGTTTCGGTTCGCGGTGCGCAGAAGACAGTGATTTACATCCTCCTCTCCCTGCTCGCGCCTCTCACTACCTCTCGGGTTCTGCCCGCTCGCCCGTGTGTTCGCACCGGTCCGCGAGTGGTGTCCACGTGGACAACCGTCGGAGCACTGTCGGCCCCATCCAGGAGATTTGGGGCCCATGAAAAGAATGTTGGTAAACGCGACCCAGCAGGAAGAACTGCGCGTCGC
>JBDKJA010000181.1:0-3031 GCA_039796795.1 Pseudomonadota bacterium | reverse complement strand
GCCTGATGGCGCACGAACCGATCCACCCTAGCTTCGACTTTGCCGACAAAACGCGTGGTTACGCCGATCTCGCGGCGAGCCTGCGCAGCTTGTTAGAGGATGAGCGCAATCTGATCGCCAACCTCGCCAACACAGCCGCACTGATCTATCACGCGTTGCCGAATCTGAACTGGGCGGGTTTTTATTTGATCGGACCTGATGCGCAGGACGCTGCGACATCCGAGTTGATACTCGGGCCCTTTCAGGGCAAGACCGCGTGCGTCCGAATCGCAATTGGCAAAGGGGTTTGCGGCACTGCCGCTGCGACGCGCAAAACTCAACTCGTCCCCGATGTACACGCCTTCCCCGGTCACATCGCCTGTGACTCGGCCTCGAACTCCGAGATCGTCATCCCGATGATTTTCTCGAATGGCGCTCGTCGGGGTGAACTTCTTGGCGTGCTCGATCTCGACAGCCCACTGCTGGGTCGGTTCGATGAGCAGGATCAGCAGGGACTTGAAGCCATCGTCGATATCCTCATGAAGTCGTTCGAGTAACAGTCATGAATATCTTGGTCGTCGGCGGAGCCGGCTATATCGGCTCACACATGGTGAAACTGCTCGGTCGACGCGGATGCCATGTCACGACGCTCGATGATCTCTCGAGCGGGCATCGCGATGCCGTGCTTGCGGGTGATTTCATTCAAGGCGACATGGCAGACGCGGCGTTGCTGCGTAATGTGTTTGCCGCGCGACCGTACGATGCCGTGATGCACTTTGCCTCCTTCATCGAGGTGGGCGAGTCGGTTCGCGAGCCGGCGAAATACTATCGAAACAACGTGGCCAATACCCTCGTCCTACTCGCAGCGATGCGAGACGCGGGCGTGAACCGATTCATTTTTTCATCGACGGCCGCCATCTTCGGAACACCGCAATACGTGCCGATCGACGAGCGACATCCGCGCGTACCGATCAATCCGTATGGACGCACCAAAAATATGGTCGAAGACGTGCTCGCCGATTACGAGCAAGCGTACGGACTCCGCTCGGTGTGCCTGCGTTATTTCAACGCGGCGGGTGCCGATCCCAATGGCGAACTCGGTGAGCGTCACGACCCAGAGAGCCATCTCATCCCACTTGCTCTGCAAGCGGCCTCAGGACGACGCTCTGGGCTTTCGATCTACGGCACCGATTACGACACCCCCGATGGCACCTGTATCCGCGACTACGTGCACGTGAGTGATTTGTGTGACGCGCACTGGCTCTCGCTCGAATCCTTGCGCGATGGTGCCGCCAGTCAGGCCTATAACCTCGGTAACGGTAATGGCTTCTCGGTGCTCGAGGTCATCGAGACGGCTAAGAAAGTGACCGGCGTGAATTTCCCGGTGAAACCCGAGGCACGTCGAGCCGGAGATCCACCGCGACTCGTGGCCGATTCCTCGGCCATCAAGTCGACGCTTGGATGGTCACCGCGATACGCGGATTTAGAGACGATCGTCTCGCACGCCTGGGCGTTCGAACACGCCCGATAGCGAGACTGAATCCGCGCTGGGTCAGCTCTTCGCGCGCGAGATGTATTCGCCCGTGCGGGTGTCGACTTTGATGACTTCACCCTGGTTGATGAAGAGCGGCACACGAACGACTGCGCCCGTTTCGAGCTTCGCGGGTTTCTGACCGCCCGTTGCGGTATCACCGCGAACGCCTGGATCGGTTTCGACGATGGTCGCTTCGATATGCGCGGGCGGCGTCACGACGAGCGGCACGCCGTTCCACAACGTGACGATGCAGGTCACGCCATCCTTCAACCACTGAGCCGAATCGCCCACCGCTTCCTTGCTTGCGGTGTGCTGCTCGAAGTTGTCGGGCACCATGAAGTGATAGAAGTCGCCGTCCTGGTAGAGATACTGCATATCGACGTCCATGACGTCGGCGGACTCGACCGAATCACCTGACTTCCAGGTCTTCTCGACCGTGCGACCGGTCTTCAGGTTGCGCACGCGGACGCGGTTGAACGCCTGATGAGGATCTTGAGGCCGGACTTGAATTCGCTGGTGTTGTAGCTGCCCATGTTCTCTCTTCCGCTTTGCGTTCCCGCGAGGGTCGGCCCAGAATACCCAGGCCAAAAAGGGCGCACATGATAACGGCTACCCCCCTCTCCCGCCAGCAGCCTGCCGCACCAACGACCTGGCAGCAGGAATTTGCAGACTCGATCACCGATCCGGCGGAACTCGCCGACATACTGCATTTGCCGAGCGATTGGCTTGCGGGAGCCCGTGCGGCGGCGGCCAGCTTTGGTCTTCGAGTACCGCGTAGTTTCGTGAACCGCATGCGCGTCGGGGACATCAACGACCCCTTGCTGCGCCAGGTCCTGCCGATCGGTGCCGAGCTCGACCGGGCGCCGGGCTATGTTTCAGACCCGCTGCAAGAGAATGATGCGGGCCTCGCACCCGGACTTTTGAAAAAATACGCGCACCGAGCCTTGTTGATTACGACCGAGGCTTGCGCCGTCCATTGTCGCTACTGCTTTCGTCGCGAATTTCCGTACGCTGACCAACAGGGCGATCTCGGACGATGGCGCGAAGCCATCTCCGCGATCGCAGCGGATGATTCGATTCGCGAAGTCATTCTCAGTGGTGGCGATCCGCTCTCGCTGACCAATGCGCGCTTGAAATCATTGACCGATGCCCTGCGTGGTATCGCGCACATCGAATGGCTGCGCATCCACACGCGTAATGCCATCGTGCTGCCCTCACGCGTAGATGATAGTTTTGTCGACTGGATTGCGAGCTTGGCGTGGCGTGTTACCGTCGTGCTGCACGTCAATCACGCGAATGAACTGCAAGGTGACGCCGCCGACGCTATTTCAAAGCTGCGCTCCACGGGTGCGCTGCTGTTGAATCAGGCCGTGCTGTTGCGCGGCGTCAACGACGAGGCCGAGACACTCGTCGCGCTCTCGAAGCGACTCCATGATCTTGGCGTCGCGCCCTACTACCTGCACTTGCTCGATCGCGTGAACGGCACCGCTCACTTTGAAGTCAGCGAAGCTCGCGGCA
>JBDKJA010000180.1:0-5971 GCA_039796795.1 Pseudomonadota bacterium | reverse complement strand
GCGCCGACATCGTGGATCAATAAAATCGGATTGGCTGCGCCCTCAGCCCAGCAACGATCAATGACCTCTTGTGCGCGGCGCTGCATCTCGGGGTTACCGCGCTGCACCGAAGCGAAATCGAGATCCGCGGACGAAGTGCCCGCACCCACCGACGAGGCCGCACCGCCACCGAGCCCGATCAGCATCGAGGGACCACCCAAGACGACGACCTTCGCGCCCACCGGGCAGTCGCGCTTCTCGACATGATCACGGCGCACGTTACCGAGACCGCCGGCAATCATGATGGGTTTGTGATAACCGCGATGACGCGTCGGTGGATCACCCGCGGCATGCAATTCGAAGTTGCGGAAATAGCCGCAAATTCCAGGGCGCCCGAATTCATTGTTGAACGCTGCTGCGCCGAGTGGACCCTCGATCATGATGTCGAGTGCCGAAGCGATGCGCAGCGGCTTGCCGATTGCCGGCTGACCCGGGAGCTGCTCCCAGGGTTGCTCAAAACCCGGAATACGCAAATGCGAAACCGAAAAACCGACGAGCCCCGCCTTGGGCTTGGCGCCAATGCCGGTCGCGCCCTCGTCGCGAATCTCACCACCGGATCCCGTCGAAGCGCCGGGGAACGGCGAAATCGCTGTCGGGTGATTGTGCGTCTCGACCTTCATCAAAATATCGATGGGCTCGACATGTGCACGATAAACGCCCGTCGACGGATCGACGAACCAGCGACGTCCTGCCGGCGCACCCTCGATCACGGCTGCATTATCGCGATAGGCGCTCAACACACCTTGCGGCGCTTTGGCATGCGTGTTGCGAATCATCGCGAAGAGCGATTTTCGCCGTGGCTCACCATCAATGATGAAGTCGGCGTTGAAAATCTTGTGGCGACAATGCTCGGAGTTTGCTTGCGCAAACATCATGAGTTCGACATCAGTCGGCTCGCGCCCGAGCTTGGCGAACGCGTCGAGCAAATAGTCGATCTCATCGTCCGACAGCGCGAGACCGAGCTCGCGGTTCGCCGTCACCAAGGCATTACGATCGCCGCGCAACGGTACGCGTACGAGCGGACGTGGCGCTTCCGTGACGAACAAGGCGTTAGCCTGCGACACATCCGTGAACACCGCCTCGGTCATCCGATCATGGATCGCGGCGATCACGACCTCGCGCTCGGCATCGGTCAGAGCACGCTCACACGCGAAGCGAAACTCGATGCCGCGTTCGATCCGCCGCACGCTCGTGAGTCCGCATACATGGGCAATGTCGGTGGCCTTGCTCGCCCAAGGCGAGATCGTACCGGGGCGTGGAAACACCCATAGAGACTCGACCTGTACCGAATGATCGACTGCAGCGCCACCGAGGTCGCGCGGCCCATAGGTCAAGAGCGCTTCGAGGCGACGCGTATCCTCGATCGTCAGTTCGACCGATACATCGACTAAATGAACCCAGCGTGCTTCGACACCCACCAACACTGGCAGCCGCAAGCCGGCCAGCAATTTGTGGGTACGGAAACCGGACAGCGCGGAGGAACCGCGAAACAGCATGCCGAGTGAAGGCCTATTTCTTTGAGCCGTCGCCCGCGGGTGGCGAGTAGACCGGCATCGGGAATTGCGCGACGTTCGAACCTTCGTAGGCGCTGATTTTGCTGACGCCCTGCTTTTTCACCTCGTCGATACGCAGCACCGAGTGCATCGGGATGTAGCTGCGCTTGACGCCCTCGAATTCCGACTTGATGCGCTCCTCGCCCGGATCGAGGACCACCGTCGAGCGCTCACCGAACACGAGCTCTTCGATTTCCACGAAACCGAACATGCTGCCGTGCGATACCTTGCGGGCAAAGACCTCGTAGACCTTGCCCTGGTTGACGAACATGACTTGCGGAGAGGGTGAGATTCGAACTCACGTGCCGGGATTAACCGACCATCCGATTTCGAGTCGGCGCCGTTATGACCACTTCGGTACCTCTCCGGAGCCGGGTATTCTAACCGACATGAACCCCCGCGGGACAGTAACCACCCACCTCCTCGTCGTTCTGGGAGCACTTCTGCTCGTTTTGGGCGGCTGCGGAGGCTGGCGCGCGGGGGCGCTTGAGGATATTCGCAGCCGAGGCGCGCTGCGCGTGGCGATGTTCAACTCTCCCACCACCTACTACCTCGGGCGCGAAGGCCCCGAGGGGGCTGAATACGAACTTGCCGCGAGATTCGCCGAACAGCTCGGCGTGAAACTCGAGGTCGTCGTGGTCGCCGACCGCGCCGAGTTGCGAGACGCCATCGCGAAGCGACGCGCCGATATCGCTGCCTCACGCTTGAGCTGGAGTAGTCAGTGGCGCGGCGTCGCCTTGCCATCGGAGGTCTACGCAGAATCGCCGCTGTTCTGGGTTTACCAGCGGGGTCGATCGCGACCGAAAACGACGGCTGATCTGAAAAAGCTGGATGCGGTCGTGCTCGAGGACAGCGCGGCCTGGAACTACCTGCAATCGCTCTCGGCACTCGAGCGCGCAGCCTATGACTTGACGGAGCTGCCGAAAAATCTCGGCAGAGATCCACTCGATATCGTGGCATCGGGGCGTGCCGAGGTGACGCTGATCGATGGCTTCGAATATGCCAATTTACGAACGCGCTACCCTTCGCTCGATGTGGCCTTCGGTATCGATGCGCGACGACCGCTGTATTGGATGGTGCGCAAGGATGGTCGCGATCTGCTGCGGGAGGTAAATCGATTTCTCGTCGAACAGCGCGAACAGAAAAAAATCCCTCATCCGGCATCCGAAATTGATCCGAGCACGCTCCCGGATACTCACGCCGAGCAATTTGCCGTTGATGTCGAGGTGAAATTACCGCTCTACCGCGAACTGTTCGAACGCGCGAGCGCCGAAACCAATCTCGATTGGCAACTCATCGCGGCACTCGGCTATCAGGAATCACAGTGGGATCCGAAATCGCGCAGCCCCTTCGGCGCCCAAGGACTCATGATGCTGATGCCACGCACCGCACGCTCACTCGGCGTCACTGATCCGTACGATGCCGAACAAAATATTTTGGCCGGCGCGCGCTACCTCGCGCAGCTACGCGAAACCATCCCTGCTCGGATTCGTGAGCCCGATCGCACGTGGATGGCCGTCGCCGCCTATAACATGGGCTATGGGCATCTCGAGGATGCGCGCGTGCTGACGGCTCGCCAAGGCGGCAACGCCGATCGCTGGATCGACGTACGCGAGCGGCTCACTCTGCTATCCGACGAGTTTTGGTATCTGCAGGTGAAGAACGGCTATGCGCGCGGCTGGGAGACACGACTGCTGGTCGATCGAGTGCAGCAGTATCGCGAGCTCCTCCAGGAGACGGATTTGTCACTGACGGCGCGCGCGGAAGAAGTCGGAGAGTAGCGCGCCGCACTCCTCAGCGAGCACACCGCCGAAGACGTCCACCCGATGATTCAACTCGCGGATGTTGAAGACGTCGGTAACGCTGCCCGCCCCACCCGCCTTCGGATCCCAGGCACCGAACACGACACGATCAACGCGCGCGTGAACCACTGCCGCTGCACACATGATGCAAGGCTCGAGCGTGACGTAGAGCGTCGTACCGCCCAAACGATAGTCGCCCAAGTGTTTCGCCGCATCGCGTAACGCGACGATCTCGGCATGCGCTGTCGGATCACAACCACTGATGGGGCGATTCGATCCACGACCAATCACACGCTCGCCCTGCACGACGATCGCACCGACCGGCACTTCGCCAGCGAGCGCTGCCGATCGCGCGAGCTGCAGCGCATCGCGCATGAATTCGCTGTCGCTGATCAACGGACCACGTGCCAACGAGTCTGGCGACCAGCCAAATAAATCACTCGCTCGCCATCAAAAAGCGCGCTCTGCTCGAGCTTCATTTGCACGAGCTGACCACCCCATTCGGGAACCGCTTGTTTGATGTTGCCTTCGATCGCGTAGACCGTGCTGGCATACAACATGCCAATCGTTGGGCCCGGCGCATGGCCGAACATGCCAAGCGCATGCGTATAAACGCTTGAGTTGATACCCGCTTTTTGAGCAGCAGCTCGCGTGCGCGCCAGCACCTCGTTGCCCGTGCGCCCGGTCACGAAGTTGGCCGTCAAAAGATCTTGCCAACGATTGCCGGTCTGCATCGCGGCTTGCAGTCCGGCAGGAACATCGACTTCTCCAAGACGCGGCACATAGCCCATTTCCTGCGTGTCGGTGCAGAGCTTGAGATAACAGATCCCCACATCGGTATGCAGCACATCACCGGGTTCGATCACGCCGCTGCCACCACAAAATGGCGCATCGGCTTCGCAAGGCACACCTTGGCGCTGACGATTCACATCGGGGAAAAACCAGATCGGCAGGCCGAGACTCTCGAAGCGCTGACGGATATACCAAGCCACGTCCTGCGTGCTGGTCACGCCCGGTGTGATCACTCGAGAGCTGAAGGCTTCGGCGATCACCCCGCGCGCAATTCCGACGATCTGCGGATACACCTCGAGCTCCGATTCGCTGCGGGTCTCGAGCCAGCGGATGACCAAAGATTCTGCCGGCACGAGTCGCGCGGCAAACTCGGTCGGCAGCACCTCGCGTAATCGATCGTGCAAGGCGGCCGTCAAGCCATCGGCTACGGGCCATTCACGAGAGACGTTGATACCGATCCGCTTTGGGTTCCGGCTGACGATGAGTTCACCGAGCGCCTTCCACTGCGCATCAAGATCACCACCGGCCCATGCGGATTGATAGGGCTCACCAAGCGGGTAGCGATTGACAGACAAACGATCCACCGTGCCATCGGCTTTACGATGGAATACGAGCATGGTCGTACGACGCGCCGCGAAGCTCGGCTGGGGCACCAGAGTGAAATACACCGGATCTTCCGCGTACTCGCGATTGATCACGAGCCACATGTCGAGCTCGGTCTCGGCCATCAAGCGCGGCAACAGTGTTTCTAGACGCTCGCCGACCATGCGGTTCTCAGGCTCAACCCGCTGGCGGGTCGATAGCACCGCAAAGTCATCAGCAGACTCGATGACCCGCCCCTGCGCAGGCTCGGCCGGCATCGTCTTATCGGCCGCCAAGGCCGTACTTCCCGCCACGAACCCTGCGAGCGCTAACCCCAAAACTGCCGTCAAGTGCTTGGTATTCATGGGGATAAATATACGCGACTGGCCGATGCCGGCGACCGATAGACAGCGTCTATGGATCAGATCCGCTCTGTCGATTGGACTAATTCTAATTTCGGACCCATCATTCGCCCCGCGTCGCAGGGTGCGGCGCGTTGCAACCCCCTTACTATCGATAGGAAGTCACATGTCCCTCATCAATACCGCCGTCAAGCCGTTCAAAGCCCAGGCCTACCACAACGGTAAGTTCGTAGAAGTCACCGACCAGTCGCTCAAGGGCAAGTGGTCCGTTATTTTCTTCTACCCGGCCGACTTCACCTTCGTCTGCCCGACGGAACTCGGTGACCTCGCCGACAACTACGACACCTTCAAGTCGCTCGGCGTCGAGATCTACGGCGTTTCGACCGACACGCACTTCACGCACAAGGCGTGGCACGACACCTCGGACACGATCCGCAAGGTCAACTACCCGCTGATCGGCGACCCGACCGGCGCCATCACCCGTAACTTCGGCGTGATGATTGAAGAAGAAGGCCTCGCGCTGCGCGGCACCTTCGTGATCAATCCGGACGGCGTGATCAAGCTGTGCGAGATCCACGACAACGGCATCGGCCGTGACGCCAAGGAACTGCTGCGTAAGGTTCAGGCCGCTCAGTACGTTGCCAAGAACCCGGGTCAGGTTTGCCCGGCCAAGTGGACTCCGGGTGCGGAGACCTTGAAGCCGTCGCTCGACCTCGTGGGCAAGATCTAATCAACCCCCACAGCTCATCGGAAAAAACGTGATGCTCGACGAAACTCTCCAGTCCCAGTTACGGGCGTATCTCACGAAGATCGTCCAACCCGTCGAGCTCATCGCTTCTCT
>JBDKJA010000179.1:0-2563 GCA_039796795.1 Pseudomonadota bacterium | reverse complement strand
GTTGTCTCGAACCGCATGGTGCCAGCGAGCGCGGGCTGGTAGAACACACCCTCTTTGCTCCCGTTCACATAGAGGAAATAGCCCGTCGGGCTGACCGGGAACCCCGCTTGGCGAAAGAGCCATTGGTAGATTTCCATCTGGCGCTTATAGCCGCCACCGAAACCACCCTCGAGGTCGGGCGTGCCCTGCTTCGAGGTCGATTTGTAGTCGACGATATGCAACTCGCTCGTCTCGCGATGCTGCCAGACGTCATCGACGGCACCATAAACCGTGCAGCCGGTCGGCTCGTGCAACACCCGCATCCCTTTGAAGTTATTACGCCAAAGATCAATGTCGGGGTGGGAATAAGCGCGGACGTTCAGCCCTTCGCGCTCCCACAAAGGATGATAGTCACCCGAAATGCGTACTTGATCGAACTCGTTTTTGAGCAGTGCGTCGGTCGCAACCGCCAGGGTCAACGGCACCATCTTCGGAGCCTTGAGCCCAAGCCCGCGGTGCAACTTGAAACAGCGAGGACACCGCAAGAAATCTTCGAGAGCCGTGCGGGAGAGTTTGAGATCAGACATCCCGAGAAGGATACCCTCGCACAGGGTCGAAATCTGAGCCGCTGGTGATCGCTATCCGAAATACTGCAGCGCAGCGAACAGCAGCGAATTCAAAGCGATCATCATGCCGGTGAGCATGATGACGCTACGGGAGATGGCGGATTTCACCTCCTCACGCAGTAGCGCGAACTCGCGATCCGTATGAACGCGAAGTTGTTCGAGATCCGTTTTGGTGGCCAGCTCGGAGGTCATCGTCTGTTCCAGCGACTCCACAACCGCAAGCGCCTGCGGTTATCGGATGGTAGCGCACTTCAAAACTCAGGGGATTCGCCCTCGAAAGAGCAGCCTCCCCGGGGAGCCCGATTTACTCGGCGGCCTTCGTCGCGGTGGGATTGAGCGTGACGCGAACCGGATTGGGGACGAGACGCTTGGTCGCGCCGGTGGCCGCATCGACCCCGGCTCCGATGACTCCGCCCAAAATCACGTTGCCCGCCATGCCAGCGGCTCCGGCGCCCGCCACCTCCGAGAGAACATTCATGCGCACTGGATCGAAGCCCGCTTTGGTGATGTCGATAACGAGATTCGATTTGCGCTTCACCTCGAGGGCGCAAGGACTAAAGCAACGCAAGCCATTGCTCAGACTCACGTCGGCACCCGAGGGAGTGGTTTCGATGACGAGGACCTCGGTCGTGCCGCGGGTGATCGTGGCGCAGCCCTGCATGAGCAGAGCACCCAAGACGACTGAACTCAGAATGGGTATATTTTTCATTGATGGCTCCCTGTATGGTCATGGGAAATCACACCACCGCAGTCGCTCAATCATTGACCCACCCCTTTTTGGACCTGCCATGCCAAAGCTCGCCGCCAAGCCTCTGCAAAACCTCGGCTTCAAGAACCTCAAAGCACGGCAACGCAAAGAGCGCGAGACGCATTCGGAGAGCGTGGCGCTTCGAGTACACCGCGCGCTGAGCTGGCTTGGGCGTGCAGAGGCCGAGCGCAACGATCCTGATGCCCAATTCATCTTCCTCTGGATCGCCTTCAATGCCGCCTATGCGTCGGGCACCGAAGACCCCGAGATGACCGAGAAGCGTGCCTTCCACGCCTTCTTGCGAGCGCTCCTCAAACTCGATACGAAAGGTCGCTTCGGATATCTCGTGTGGCAGGAGTTCTCGGGCAGCATCCGCGTGCTACTAGGCAACCCCTACGTATTCGCTGATTTTTGGCGCCATCAAAACGGCAAGCTCACAGCATCCGAGTGGAACACGCGCTTCAAGTCATCGCGCCGAGCGGCGGAGTTGGCTCTCGCGGGCGGCGATACGCTGCTCGTGCTCTCGATCGTCTTCAGCCGGCTCTACGTGCTGCGAAATCAATTGCTGCACGGCGGCGCCACTTGGAACAGCGCGGTCAATCGCGAGCAAGTGCGCGACTGCGCGAACCTCTTATCGAAACTCGTCCCGGCCATCATTGATGTGATGATGGATCACCCCGCGCACGAATGGGGCCCGGCGCTCTACCCGGTCGTCAGAGACACCACTGAAAAAGTTGCGGTGCGTGCAACATCGAAATGATTCGAAGCTGATCCAGCGAGCACCTTCTATTTAAGCGCTATTGCTAAAAAGAACAGTAACGAAGTCCAAAAAATCATCACGATGGTAGTGATGAAGGTGAAGCGTAGAAGTTCATATTTTAGCTCGGCAACAACTAAAGCGCGCGCTGTAGCCATAGGCTCTCGAAGCGCGTCGAATTCACGCTGGGTGACTTCTACTTTAGTGAGAGGCTTTGGAGTCATGGTCTTTTCTCAGAATACAAGTCGATTGTGACCGAATCCATCTATGAAATCGAACCCTCTAAGTCGAACTCCCACCCCGCCGAAATTCGAGATATCCATAGCCCGCAACCAAGAATCCGACAGCCCCTTGCGCAAGACCTATCGGATAGTGATTCACATCGCCCCAGTCGAGGATCTGCACCCAATAGGCCAGGCAGATCAGTAGTAGCAGCACGTAGCCCACGACCCT
>JBDKJA010000178.1:0-2589 GCA_039796795.1 Pseudomonadota bacterium | reverse complement strand
TCCGCCTCAACGGTGGGATTACCCCGAGAGTCGATGATCTCGCGGGCCCGAATGTCGATGATGCGGCTCATTTTTGATCTTCCTCGAAAGGTTTGGATTTCACGATACGGTCGAGCTCTAGCAGTGTCTCGAGCAAAGAGGCCATGCGCGGCAACGGCCAGGCGTTCGGGCCGTCGGACAAGGCTTTGGATGGATCGGGGTGGGTTTCCATGAAAAGACCCGCCACACCCGCCGCAACGGCGGCGCGCGCGAGCACCGGTACGAACTCGCGTTGACCACCGGATGCGCTGCCCTGCCCGCCAGGCAATTGAACTGAGTGCGTCGCATCGAACACCACGGGACAACCCGTGCCACGCATCACGGCGAGCGAGCGCATGTCGGAGACGAGATTGTTGTAGCCGAAACTGAAGCCGCGCTCACACACCATGATGCCCGGGTTACCGGTCGAGCGGGCTTTGTCGACCACGTTCTGCATCTCCCAGGGCGAGAGGAACTGGCCTTTTTTGATATTGACGGGCTTGCCCTGTGAGGCTGCAGCGACGATGAAGTTGGTCTGACGACATAGAAATGCCGGCGTCTGCAAGACATCGACCACGGCCGCCACTTCTGCGAGCGGCGTGTCTTCGTGTACGTCGGTGAGCACGGGCACACCGAACTTCGCTCTGACACCCTCGAGCACCTTCAGACCCGCTTCGATGCCCGGGCCGCGAAAGCTGCTGCGCGAGGATCGGTTCGCCTTGTCGTAGGAAGCTTTGAAGATGTAGGGAATACCGAGAGTGCGCGTGATCTCGACCATGCGTCCGGCGACCTCTTCGCACAGTGCCGCGCTTTCAATGACGCAGGGACCCGCGATGAGAAACAAGGGTTCGCGCGCACCGACCTCGACGTTACCGAGACGCATGTTGCTTCCTCGCAGCGGCAATGAAACCCGTGAAGAGCGGATGGCCATCGCGCGGGTTCGATGTGAATTCCGGATGGAACTGCGTCGCTACGAACCACGGATGGTTCGGCAGTTCGACGATCTCGACCAGGCCGTCGGGCGAGAGCCCTGAGAACACGAGCCCAGCCGCTCGATACCGATCGAGATAGGTGTTGTTGAACTCGTAGCGATGCCGATGGCGCTCGCGGATACGCGTCGCGCCATAGATCTCGCTCGCGCGAGAGCCCGCCGTCAAGGTGACATCCTGACCGCCCAAACGCATCGTGCCACCGAGGTTGGATTGCTCGTCACGCTGCTGCGTGCCGCGCTCGGCGTCCTGCCACTCGGTAATGAGCGCAATCACCGGATGCGGTGTCGAACGATTGAACTCCGTGCTGGTCGCGCCAGCGAAACCCAACACGTGACGACCATATTCGATCACCGCCAGCTGCATGCCAAGGCAGATGCCGAGATACGGAATCCCCTGTTCACGCGCATAGCGCACCGCCGCGATCTTGCCCTCAACGCCACGCTCGCCGAACCCGCCGGGTACGAGAATCGCATCCATACCCGCAAGTGCCGCAGTGCCACGCTCCTCGATGTCGGTCGACTCGATGAAGTGGATGTTCACGGTGACGCGGTTTTTCACACCGGCGTGGGTAAGCGCCTCATTGAGCGAAATGTAGGAATCGCGGTTCTGCACATATTTGCCGACCATCGCGATATCGACTTCACCTTTCGGATTCGCCTTGGCATCGACCACCGCCTGCCATGAGGAGAGATCCGCCGGTTTGGCCTTCGATTCGAGGCGCAACTTCTCGACCACGATTTCATCGAGCCCCTGTTCATGCAGCAGCATCGGGATCTCGTAGATATCACGCGCATCGATCGCCGAGATGACCGCTCGCTCTTCGACGTTGGTGAAGAGCGCGATCTTGCGACGATGCTCAGCCGGCAGCGGGTGCTGTGCGCGGCACAAAAGGATATCCGGTTGAATACCGATACCACGCAATTCTTTGACCGAGTGTTGGGTCGGCTTGGTCTTGATCTCACTACCACCACCGACCACCGGCACGAGCGTCAGGTGCATGAAGATCGCCTGGCTGCGACCGAGCTCGACGCCGATCTGACGAATCGCTTCGAGGAAGGGCAGCGATTCGATGTCACCCACCGTGCCGCCGATCTCGACCATGCACACATCGGCATCACCCGCACCCAAGAAGATGCTGGCCTTGATCTCATCAGTGATGTGCGGAATGACCTGAACGGTGGCGCCGAGATAATCGCCGCGTCGCTCTTTAGCGATCACGCGCTCGTAAATACGACCCGTGGTGAAGTTGCTGTGACGCCCGGTGACTGTGCGCACGAAACGCTCGTAGTGTCCGAGGTCGAGATCCGTCTCGGCACCATCGTCGGTGACGAAAACCTCGCCATGCTGGAACGGGCTCATGGTGCCCGGATCGACGTTGATGTAGGGGTCGAGCTTGACCATCGCGACCTTCAGGCCGCGAGCCTCGAGGATGGCCGCCAATGACGCAGAGGCGATGCCCTTCCCCAACGAGGAAACGACACCGCCCGTGACAAATACGAAACGAGGCATGGTGAACCGCCGCTAGCTAAACGCCGTCTTCGGAAGCCGGCACGACGGGAAGTCAGACTAGCAAAAAAGG
>JBDKJA010000177.1:0-2620 GCA_039796795.1 Pseudomonadota bacterium | reverse complement strand
ATCAACGAACCACCCGGCTCGACCACCGCCGCGCCGACCACAACTTCGGCGCGCTCTTTCGCGAGCTGCGTCGGAATGTTGAAGAGCTTATTTCCCTTACCCTTTGGCATCTCGGGCACTTCGCTCACCGGGAAGGCGAGCAAGCGACCGTTCTCGCCATCGGCATCGACGATGGCGATGCAAACCAAGGCCTTCTCGGAAGGTACAAATGCTGGCGCTATCGCGTACGAATTCTCCGGCACATTGAGCACAGCTTTGCCCGCTTTACGATCGGTGATGAGATCTTTGAATCTCACCGTAAAGCCGTAACCCGCATCCGACATCAGCAGCCACAGGCTCTCCTCGGCGCCCATCATGACACCGGTGAAACGCGCGCCATCGGGAGGGTTGAGACGCCCGGACAAGGGCTCACCAAGACCCCGCGCCGAGGGTAACGAGTGCGCCGGTACGCAATAGGTACGCCCTGTCGTGTCGAGAAATACGGTTTGCTGGAGCGACATCCCGCGAGCCGACCCTTGGTATTGATCACCGGTTTTATATTGCAGCGATCGCGGATCGATTTCGTGACCCTTGGCTGCCCGCACCCAGCCGCCCGCCGAGAGCACCACGGTCACGGGCTCATTGGCGATCAGTGCCGTC
Source organism: Pseudomonadota bacterium (assembly GCA_039796795.1). Classification (GTDB taxonomy): domain Bacteria; phylum Pseudomonadota; class Gammaproteobacteria; order Steroidobacterales; family Steroidobacteraceae; genus UBA964. The sequence continues at coordinate 1,981 of JBDKJA010000177.1, read as the reverse complement.
TCGTCGATGGCTTGTGCCGCTTCGCGCTCGACGATCTTCGAACGACGTGCATCACCGTATTTTTCGGCATCGGCCGTGAGCTCGTCGCCGACCAGTTTGCGCAGCTTCTTCTCGTTACCGAGAATCGACTGTAAGTCGTCGCGCTCCGCAGCAAGCTCAGCCTGCTCGCCACGGATTTTCATCTCCTCAAGCTTGGCGAGGTGGCGCAACTTGGTTTCGAGGATCGCTTCGGCCTGCTCTTCGCTTAACGAAAAGCGCTTCATCAAAACGGGCTTCGGCTCGTCCTCGCGTCGAATGATGCGGATCACTTCATCGAGGTTGAGATAGGCCACCAGCAAGCCATCAAGGATGTGCAGGCGACGCGTGACCTTATCGAGCCGCCACTCGAGCCGGCGACGAACCGTCGCGATGCGGAACTTCAACCACTCGCTCAGAATCTCGCGTAAACCCATGACCTTCGGTCGACCGTCGAGGCCGATCACGTTCAGGTTCACGCGATAGTTACGCTCAAGATCGGTGGTCGCGAACAAGTGCGCCATCAACTGCTCGACATCGACCTTACGGCCCTTCGGCACGATGACGAGGCGCGTCGGATTCTCATGGTCCGATTCGTCGCGCAGATCTTCGACCATCGGCAGCTTTTTGGCGCGCATCTGCTCGGCAATCTGCTCGAGTACTTTCGAACCCGAGGTCTGCCACGGCAGCGCCTCGATCACGATGCATTCGTCTTCCATCGTGTAAGTCGCACGTGCTTTGAAGCTGCCGGTGCCTTTTTCATAGAAATCGACGAGATCCGATCGTGGCGAAATGATCTCGGCACCCGTCGGCAAATCGGGCCCCTTCACGAACTTCATGAGAGCGCGAGTGGTCGCTTCGGGCTCCTCGAGCAAGTGAATGCAGGCATTCGCCACTTCGCGCAGGTTGTGCGGCGGGATGTCGGTGGCCATGCCAACCGCGATGCCGGTCGTACCATTCAGCAGCAAATTCGGCATGCGCGCCGGCAGCACACACGGCTCTTCCATGGTGCCGTCGAAGTTCGGCGTCCAGTCGGTCGTACCCTCGCCGAGTTCTTTGAGTAGCACTTCGGCATAGCGCGTGAGCTTGGCCTCGGTATAGCGCATGGCCGCGAAGGACTTCGGATCGTCCTGCGAACCCCAGTTACCCTGCCCATCGACGATGGTGTAGCGATAAGCAAAGGGCTGCGCCATCAGCACCATCGCCTCGTAGCAAGCCGAGTCGCCGTGCGGGTGGAATTTGCCGATCACGTCACCGACGGTACGCGCGGACTTTTTGTGCTTCGAGACGGCCGAGAGCCCAAGCTCACTCATCGCGTAGATGATGCGACGCTGCACCGGCTTCAAACCGTCACCGATCGCGGGCAAGGCGCGATCGAGAATCACGTACATGGAGTATTCGAGATAGGCCTTCTCGGTGAAGGCGCGTAGCGGTTGACGCTCGACGCCCTCGAGGCTCATTTGGGTCGTAGCCATCAGACACTCACCTGCACGAGATTCCCCTTCTGCTCGAGCCACTCGCGGCGATCCGCCGCGCGCTTCTTGGCGAGCAACATGTCCATCAAAGAATCAGTTTGATCGGCCGCATCAAGCGTCAGCTGCACGAGCCGACGCGTCCGCGGATCCATGGTCGTTTCGCGCAATTGCGAGGGGTTCATTTCACCCAAGCCTTTGAAGCGCGTGACCTGCGGCTTGGCGCGCACCTTCTCCTGCTCCAAGCGATGCAGGTAGGCATCACGCTCGGCATCATCGAGCGCATAGAACACCTGTTTTCCCGCATCGATGCGATAGAGCGGCGGCATCGCGACATACACATGCCCGTTCGCGACGAGTGGGCGGAAATGCCGTAAAAACAAGGCGCAGAGCAAGGTTGCAATGTGCTGACCGTCGGAGTCGGCATCCGCGAGGATGCAAATCTTGTTGTAGCGCAGTCCCGAGAGATCACTCGTACCCGGATCGATGCCGAT
>JBDKJA010000176.1:0-2680 GCA_039796795.1 Pseudomonadota bacterium | reverse complement strand
ACTGCTGCGAAGGGTGCAGAGCCCTCCCGTTTCACCGAACGCGTCAAGCGTAGTTTGCGCGAGGTCGTGATCATCCTGATGGGTGCGATCGCGCTCATGGTGTTCGCGGCGCTCGTGACCTACGACCCGGCTGATCCGGGCTTCTCCTTCACGGGTGAGGGCGCAGGTGACATCCACAATCTGATCGGGCTCCAGGGTGCTTGGCTCGCCGACACCTTGTTTTTCCTATTCGGCGGTCCGGCATTCCTCTTTCCGCTGATGCTAGGCGGTGCCTGTTGGATCATCTTCCGTCGTCGCTCCAGTGAGAACGAGGAGGATGAACCCATCTCACGTATCAACAGTTTCGTGCGGGCGGGTGGCTTTGCTCTGCTGCTCTCGGCGTCCTGTGCGCTGGCGACCTTGCACTTCGCGCAAGGTGAGCTTCGTCAGAGCGCCGGCGGTGTCGTCGGCAGCCTCGTTGGCGAGTGGATGCGCGGCAACTTCAACTTCGTCGGCGGCACGTTGTTGTTGCTCGCGTGCGCGATGGCTGGCTTCTCGCTGGCTTCGGGTATTTCGTGGTTGACCATCGTCGATCGAACCGGTGGTGGTTTTTGGGGTGCGATCGATTGGCTGCGCGCGCGTCGACAGCAGCAGGCCGTGGTCGCCGAAGGCGAGGAGCGTAAGGCGGCTCGTAAAGAGAGTCTTGAGGTTCAGACCAAGAAAGCGGCTAACAAGCCGAAGCCGCGCATCGAAGCGCCGGCACCTCAGCCCGAGAAGAGCGAGCGCATCGAGAAAGAGCGACAAGTACCGCTCTTTACCGCCAAGGCGGGTGAGTTGCCGCCGCTACAGTTGCTCGATGATCCGCCGGCGCGTGAGTCGACCTATTCGGCCGAGGCGCTTGAGGCGATGTCGCGCCTCGTCGAGCTCAAGCTCAAAGATTTCGGTGTCGAGGTCGAAGTGGTGGCGGTGCAGCCAGGCCCTGTGGTGACGCGCTTCGAGTTGCGCCCGGCGCCGGGCGTGAAAGCCAGCCAGATCAGCTCGCTCTCCAAGGATCTCGCGCGTGCGCTCTCGGCCATCAGCGTGCGTGTCGTCGAGGTCATCCCGGGTAAGTCGGTGATGGGTCTTGAGATTCCGAATGAGAAGCGCGAGATCGTCACCTTCGGCGAGATCGTCAAATCCAAGGCCTACGATGAGGTCAACTCGCCACTCGCGCTAGCACTCGGTAAGGACATCGGCGGTTTGCCGATCGTCGCTGATCTGCAGCGCATGCCGCACTTGCTCGTCGCCGGAACCACGGGTTCGGGTAAGTCGGTTGCGGTGAACGCCATGATTCTCTCGATGCTCTACAAGAGCACGGCCGAAGATGTTCGCCTGATCATGATCGATCCGAAGATGCTCGAGCTTTCGGTCTACGAAGGCATTCCGCATCTGCTTGCGCCGGTCGTCACCGACATGAAGGAAGCGGCCAACGCTTTGCGTTGGTGCGTGGCCGAAATGGAACGTCGCTATCAGCTCATGGCTGCGATGGGTGTGCGCAACATCTCGGGCTTCAATCGCAAGGTCAAAGACGCGATCGACGAGAAGAAACCCATCAAAGATCCGGTGATCATGAAGCGCGCTTCGAACGATCCGTCGATCGATCAATCGCAGATTCCGGATCTCGCGCCGCTGCCTTTCATCGTCGTCATCATCGACGAGCTCGCCGATCTCATGATGATCGTCGGCAAGAAAGTCGAAGAGCTCATTGCGCGTCTGGCGCAAAAGGCACGCGCTTCGGGCATCCATTTGATCTTGGCGACGCAGCGACCGTCGGTGGATGTCATCACGGGTCTCATCAAGGCGAACATTCCTTGCCGTATCGCTTTCCAAGTGTCGGCCAAAGTTGACTCGCGCACGATCCTCGATCAAAGCGGCGCCGAGTCTCTGCTCGGTCACGGTGATATGTTGTATCTGCCGGCCGGCACCTCGAACCCGACTCGCGTGCACGGCGCGTATGTCGCCGACGCCGAAGTTCATCGCGTCGTCGAGGCGCTGCGCAAAGCGGGCGCGCCGAATTACATCGAAGAAGTGCTCTCAGGTCCCAAGGGTCCGATCCCGGGTCTTCCGCCCGAGGAGGGCGAGGGCGGTGAAGGTGCCGATTCCGAGCAGGACGCGCTGTATGACGAGGCGGTCAAAATTGTCCTCACCGAGCGCAAGCCCTCGATCTCGTATGTGCAGCGTCGACTGAAGATCGGCTACAACCGCGCGGCGCGGCTCATCGAGTCGATGGAAGCAGCGGGTCTCGTGGGGCCGCTGCAGTCGAACGGGGGTCGCGAGATTCTCGTCCCCGCGCCGTCGGGCGATTGAGCATGCAGCGCCGTGTTTTCGCCGCTCTGCTCACCGCGGCGCTGCTTGGCGTGTCGGCGGCTTTTGCGCAGAGTGTCACGCCGCTCGATCGATATCTTGAGGGGCTCTCAAGTTGGCAGGCGGAGTTTGCGCAGACGGTCGTCGATTCGCGCGGCAAACAGCGAGTGGCTGACACCGGTCGTTTCCTCGTTCGCAGACCAGGTCAGTTTCGGTGGGAGACCGGCGCGAGTGCCGGGTCGGCTGCGACCCAAGTCATGGTCGCCGATGGCCGAAATCTTTGGTTCTACGATCGTGATCTCGAGCAGGTGACCGTGAAGCCGGCGCGTAGTGCGTTGACGGCGACACCGGCGATGCT
>JBDKJA010000175.1:0-2825 GCA_039796795.1 Pseudomonadota bacterium | reverse complement strand
CGCGAATGTCTTCCTCGGGCGGCTTGCGCTCTGGGGGCTTACGCATCCTGCTGCTACCTCCATCCGTAGGCAGTCAGTATATTAAACTCGCCCGATGAAGATTCTCGTCAGCAACGACGACGGGTACCGCGCGCCAGGTATCGTCGCTCTGCGCCAAGCCCTCACCGGTCTCGCCGAACTCACGGTGGTCGCTCCCGAGCGCAACCACAGCGGTGCGAGCAATGCCTTGACCCTCGAGTCGCCACTGCGTGTGACGAACTACGAGCCCGAGGCTTATTTCGTCTCCGGCACACCGACCGATTGCGTGCATCTGGCGATTTCGGGGTTGTTCGATTTCGAGCACGACATGGTCGTCTCCGGTATCAACAACGGGGAAAATTTAGGGGATGACGTGCTGTATTCCGGCACCGTCGCCGCTGCGATCGAGGGCCGTTTTCTGGGATTGCCGACGGTCGCGTTCTCGCTGCGACGTCCTGCCGCCGGCGCGAGCGGTGAGATGGATTACACCGCAGCTGCCCGTGTGGCGCGACTGGTCGTCGAGCGTTTGCTCGCCAAACCACTCGATCGAAACATGATCCTCAACGTCAATATTCCATCGAGGCCATACGCAGAGCTGCGCGGTTTTCGCGCAACCCGCCTTGGGCATCGCCATCGAGCCGAGAAAATCACCCGTGCAATGGATCCGCGCGGACGTGAAGTCATTTGGGTGGGTCAGGCGGGTGAAGGTCAGGACGATGGTCCGGGTACCGATTTTCATGCCGTGGCCGAGGGCTACGTGTCGATTACACCGCTGCAGGTGGATCTGACCCGCCACAGCGAAATCGCGACGGTGGAGCGTTGGTTGGCCGGCATCGGCGAATGAACGAGCAGATCCGAAGCGGCATCGGCATGACCTCGGCTCGTACTCGCGACCGACTCGTGCAGCGACTGATCGAGCAGGGTATTCGCAACCGTGAGGTGCTCGAGTGCATTCGATCGACGCCGCGTCATCTCTTTATCGACGAAGCCCTCGCAAGCCGCGCCTATGAGGACACGGCTCTGCCGATCGGTTTTGGGCAGACGATTTCGCAGCCCTACATCGTCGCGCGAATGACCGAGGCCTTGCTCGAAGCCGGGCCTCTACACAATGTGCTCGAGGTCGGCACCGGTTGCGGATATCAAACCGCCATCCTCGCCGCTCTCGTGCCGCGATTGCACAGCATCGAGCGCATCGAAGCGCTGCATCTGCGTGCGCAACAACGCCTGCAGGAGTTGGGCGCCACACAGGTTCGCTTGCGTCATGGCGATGGTTACGAGGGCTGGAGAGCGAACGCACCCTACGACGGCATTCTCGTGGCGGCAGCGCCGCCTGAGGTGCCCGAAGCGTTGTTACGACAACTCGCGCCGGGCGGGCGTCTCGTGATGCCGGTGGGTGATGATCGAAAGCAGGTCTTGCTGCGCGTGACGCGACGCGACGGCGGTTATGAGCGCGAGATGTTGGGACCGGTCTCGTTCGTGCCGCTGCAGAGCGGGCTCGTTAGCGACGCGGGAACAGCAGCGCGATGACGCGACGCTCGTCCTGCACGAGCACGTTATAGGTTCGACAGGCGGCACCGAGCTCCATCACCTCAAGGCCGATGCGTCGCTCGAGGAACCAGGAGCGCTGCGCTGCGGGCAGAAAGAGTTGACCGCCAGCCCAGCCGATCACGACCAATTCCGGTGGCTCGGCAATGATGGCTCCTAGGTGTTCTTCGCGAAGCTCCAGCGGATGTTGTACCGGCACGTTGCCGTCGAGGAGCGTCGGGCCAACCATGACAGCCTGATCGAAGCGCTCCTCGCCAATCACCAGAACCCCGTCCGCATAACTGCGGATGAGGTGAACAGCCCCAGTCGAAGTCACGGTCAGTCTCATGCTTCGATAACATACGCGATGTGCGTGAACTCGTGCTCATCCTCCCCGGACTTTTTTTACCCGACGATGCGGTTCGCGCTTTCGGGTCATGGCGTTTTGCGGCGCCGCGTCCGCTCAAAGGCGGTTGGCGTTTTGCCTTCGCGCGAGGCTTGGGGCGTGAGGACATTGCGTTGGCAAGTCCCGCGAGTGTCGTGGCGGCAAGCGCCGATTTGCCGAGCGATGCGTGGCTTGCGACACCACTACACTTCGTTGCCGGTTTGACCACGCTACATCTGCCCGCCGAAGGCGTGTTGCGCTTGTCTGTCTTGGAAGCAGAGGAGCTCGCGCAGCAATTCGCCCGCACCTTCGGCACCGATGGGCTCGCGCTGCATCCGCTCGCCGACGGTTCGTTGTTACTTTGCGGTTTGCCCGATTGCGCTGCCGAGACCGTCGATCCGGCGCTGCTGTTCTCGCAAGCACTCTCGAGCGCCCAGCCTTCAGGCGATGGTGCGGCATCGCTACGTGCGCTCATGACGGAGATCGAGATGTGGTTGCATGATCTGCCGCTCAATCATCGACGAGAGTCGGCTGGGTTGCCTGCGATTCGATCACTCTGGTTGTGGGGCGGGGGCGCGGCATCACCGTTTTCTCAAGCGAGTGCAGCGGGTCAGGCTGCGGTGCCTGCGGCGCCGGTCGACTCGCACTGGGTCGACTCGAACTTGAGCGTGTATGCCGAGGATCCCTGGTCGCGTGCCTGTTGTCGCTTGGTCGGGATCGACTGTGCGCCCTTAGATCTGAGTGCGGAATTCTTTGCTCATCTGGCAAGCGAGCTCGAGTGCGGTTCGCTATCGAAACTCACGCTCATCGCAGCCGATAGAGCCGTATCGTTGTGCCCGCCTGATCGTTGGCGCTGGTGGCGACCGCGCCGCGATCTGCGCTCGGCGTTGAAGGAGGC
>JBDKJA010000174.1:0-2837 GCA_039796795.1 Pseudomonadota bacterium | reverse complement strand
CCCATGCCTGTCACCATTCGTCGAGCTCTCATCTCCGTTTCCGACAAGTCCGGTGTCGTCGAGTTTGCCAAGGCACTCGCCGATCGCGGCGTCGAAATTCTCTCTACGGGCGGCACCGCAAGACTGCTGACCGAGCAAGGAATTGCCGTCAAAGAAGTCGCGCAGCACACCGGCTTCCCTGAAATCATGGATGGGCGCGTCAAGACGCTGCACCCCAAGATTCACGGCGGGTTACTCGGCCGTCGTGGTGTCGACGAAAGCGTGATGGCGCTGCACGGCATCGACCGCATCGATCTGCTGGCTGTCAACCTATATCCCTTCGCAGAAACGGTCGCGCGCCCAGCCTGCACTTACTCCGAAGCGATCGAGAACATCGATATCGGCGGACCGGCCATGGTGCGTGCGGCTTCGAAGAATCACGATGCCGTGACGGTGCTCGTGGATCCGCAAGACTATGCGGCCGTTCTCGAGGCACTCGCCGCAAACGAGGGTGCAACGACACCAGAGCTGCGTGCGTGGCTCGCAGCCAAAGCCTTTGCACACACTGCACGCTACGACTCGATGGTCGCAAGCTATCTGCAAAGCCGCAGTCCGGCGCCCGGCGCCGTGTTCCCGCAGTCGTTACCACTCGTTTACGAAAAAGTGCAGGACCTGCGCTATGGGGAGAACCCGCATCAGAAGGCCGCCTTCTATCGCGACGTCACCCCGCGCGCCGCATCGGTCGCCAGCAGTATCCTGCTACAGGGTAAAGAGCTCTCGTTCAACAATATCGCCGATGCCGATACGGCCATCGAATGCGTCCGCCAATTCAGCACACCGGCCTGCGTCATCGTCAAACACGCCAATCCCTGCGGCGTCGCGACAGCTGGCACTCTGCTTGAAGCTTACGAGAGCGCGTTCCGCACGGATCCAACCTCAGCCTTCGGCGGCATCATCGCGTTCAATCAACCACTCGATGCCCAGCTCGCAACGGCCATCGTCGGCAGGCAATTCGTCGAAGTGATCGCGGCACCGCAAGTGACACCAGACGCTCGCGCTGTCCTTGTTGGCAAGCCCAACATTCGAGTACTCGAACTGGGCAGCATGCCGCGCGATGTCGGCGCGGAGTTCGAATATCGCAGCGTGGCAGGTGGCTTGCTCGCGCAGTCGCGCGATCTTGGTATGGTCGCGCGCAGCGACTTGAAAGTGGTGACTCGTCGACAACCGTCGGAGCACGAGCTCGACGATCTGCTCTTCGCCTGGCAGGTCTGCAAGTTCGTCAAATCGAATGCAATCGTCTATGCCCGAGATCGCTCCACCGTTGGCGTTGGTGCGGGTCAAATGAGCCGCGTCTATTCAAGTCGTGTCGCCGCCATGAAGGCGGCAGACGAGAAGCTCGACGTCAAAGGCGCCGTGATGGCATCGGACGCGTTCTTCCCGTTCCGCGATGGCCTCGATGTGGCCGCCGAATATGGCATCGCTGCTGTCATTCAGCCGGGCGGCAGTCTGCGTGACGCCGAAGTGATCGCCGCTGCCGACGAACATGGCATGACCATGGTCTTCACTGGCATGCGCCACTTCCGTCACTGAGGCATCGCACGATGAAAGTGATGATCGTCGGCAGTGGCGGGCGCGAACATGCGCTCGCTTGGAAATGCGCACAGTCGTCGCGAGTCACTGAAGTCGTGGTTGCGCCCGGTAATGCAGGGACAGCTCGCGAGCCCAAACTGCGCAATGTCGCCGTTGCGGTCGATGATGTCGCAGGACTGGTAGCGCTCGCGCAGCGAGAAGCGATCGATCTCACCATCATCGGCCCTGAGGCACCCCTTGTGCTCGGCGTCGTCGATGCCTTCGAAGCGGCAGGCTTGCGCTGCTTCGGACCACATCGCGCACCTGCCCAGCTCGAAGGCTCGAAGGCTTTTACCAAAGAATTCTTACGGCGCCACGGCATCCCGACGGCCGCCTACGCCACTTTCACGGCAGACACCTTCGACGCCGACTGGGTGCGTAAACAGCGCAGTCCGATCGTCGTCAAAGCGAGCGGCCTTGCCGCGGGCAAAGGCGTCATCATCGCTGGCACTGCCGACGAAGCCATCGATGCGGCACGATCGATGTTCGAAGGCCAGTTCGGCGGTGCAGGTGCCGAGGTTGTCATCGAAGAGTTCTTGCCGGGCGAAGAGGCCAGCTTCATCGTGATCGCCGATGGCGTGCACGCTTTGCCCTTCGCCACCTCACAGGATCACAAGCGTATCGGTGATGGCGACACCGGCCCGAATACCGGCGGCATGGGCGCCTATTCGCCAGCGCCTGTCGTCACACCCGAAATGCATCAGCGCATCATGCGCGAAGTGATCGAACCGACGATCGCCGGGCTCGCTGCTGATGGCATGCCGTATACGGGTTTTTTGTATGCCGGCATCATGATCCATCCGGATGGCACGCCGAACGTGCTCGAGTTCAATTGCCGCTTCGGCGACCCCGAAACTCAGCCCATCATGATGCGCTTGAACTCGGATCTGCCGGCGCTGTGCGAAGCGGCGCTCGATGGGCGTCTCGATCAGGTCTCGATGGATTGGGATCCGCGCGCCGCCCTCGGAGTCGTGCTCGCCGCAGGCGGCTACCCGGACGACGTTCGCAAAGGCGATGTGATTAACGGACTAGATGCCGCTACAAAATTTCCAGGCAAAGTATTCCATGCCGGCACGGCGTCGCGTGACGGAGCAGTCGTGACTGCAGGCGGCAGAGTATTGTGCGCGGTCGGCCTCGGCAGCACGGTGTCAGCCGCCCAGACGGCAGCGTATCGATTGGTCGATGCGATCAGCTGGGAAGGCATGCAATGCCGACGCGATATCGGGTAT
>JBDKJA010000173.1:0-2844 GCA_039796795.1 Pseudomonadota bacterium | reverse complement strand
AGATACCAACGCAAAGTTCCCAGGGCAATAGCGCGAACAGCAGAACGATCCTGACGAGACTCTGCCTCGAGCAAGGCCACATCAGCTGAACGACCGTCATGGGCAACCGCACTCACGGCGCGAACTGCCGCAGCGAGCGTCGCTGCGCCGGGGGCTAACTCAGACTTCATGAAAACTGCTCCGCCCCTGCGGTGAATCCGCCTGGAATACCATTGAGAAACTCGGCAGCCGTTACGCTGCGCTTACCCGATCTTTGAAGTTCGGTGATTACAAGACGACCTTGTCCACACGCGATCTGCAAAGCGCCATCGACTGTGGCGACCCAAGTGCCGGGCGCGTGGGCAACTTCACCACTCGCAGTATCATCGATCGGGTGAGCGCGATGGATACGCAGAATTTCACCGCGCCATGTCGTCTCGGCCACCGGCCATGCCTTGAAGGCGCGAATCTGCCGATCAATTTCAAGCGCGCTGTGTCGCCAATCGATGCGCGCTTCACTCTTGTCGATCTTGCGCGCGTAGTTCGCGCCCTCGGTCGGTTGCACGAGAGGTTGCGTCTTGCCGGCAGCGACGAGTTCGAGCGTTTCGAGCAAAGCCGCAGCACCGAGTGTGCCGAGCTTGTCCTGCAGCGAAATGGCATCGTCTTCATTGGCTATTGCGACGCGTCGCTGCAGCCACATTGGGCCGGTATCGAGACCGGCATCCATCTGCATGATCGTGACGCCCGTTTCGGTATCACCCTCAAGGATGGCTCGCTGAATAGGCGCTGCACCGCGCCAACGAGGCAATAGTGAGGCGTGGATGTTGATGCATCCATGCGTGGGAATCGTCAGCGCCTCGGTCGGCAATATGAGGCCGTAAGCCACCACGACGAGGACATCGGGCGCCCATCGCCGCAAGGATTCGCGCCCCTCTTCGGTGCGCAAAGTCGCTGGCTGACTGATTTCATAGCCACGACTCGTGGCGAATTCTTTGACCAGACTCGGCGTCAACTTCCGACCTCGCCCTGCGGGGCGATCAGGCTGAGTCAGAACACCGACGATCTCGTGCGAAGAATCAGCGAGCGCCGCCAAGGGCGGCAACGCGAACGCCGGTGTCCCGGCAAAAGCGACGCGCATGGACAAGCTCGGTGCGCGTCAGCGCGCACCGGCTCCGGCAGGGATCTTGTCCGATCCCGTACGAACGGTGCGATCACGTTGGGTTTTCTCCAACTTGCGCCGTATGCGATCACGCTTGAGAACAGACAGATAGTCGACGAACAGCTTGCCCTCGAGATGGTCCATCTCGTGCTGCAGGCAAACCGCAGCAAGACCCGACAACTCCCTATCAAAGGTGATGCCGTGACGATCTTGTGCGCGAACCTTGATTCTTTGAGCGCGCTCGACATCATCGAAGAAGCCTGGCACAGACAGACACCCTTCCTGCATCACACCGACTTCCTCACGAGAGAGAATTTCGGGATTGATGAATACCAGCGGCTCGCTGTGATCTTCGGTGACATCCATCACGAGCAACCGACGGTGCACGTTCACCTGCGAGGCGGCAAGACCGATGCCAGGCGCCGCGTACATGGTTTCGAACATGTCATCGACCAGCTTTGAGAGCGCTGCATCGAACGTCGTCACGGGTTCCGCTCGCGTGCGCAGTCGCGGGTCGGGAAATTCCAGTATCGGTAACAAGGCCATGCAGAGTCACTCCGCTCGAAGGTTATTCGTGATGGGGGCAGTATATCAGTGCGCATTGCCGACAAATCCGGCGGGGCGTTGTGCGCGAGCGTCCGTAAGGTCGCGCTATGCATACCCCCGATCTCGCTGATCTCTGTCGTTGGGCACGGCTGCCCGGTATCAACGCTCATCGTTTGCTCGCCGCGCACGCGGCTGGCATCCACTCAGTCGACGAAGCGCGTCGAGCGCCATCCTCGCTTTGGCGTCAGCTCGGCTGGCCGATCTCCACACAAAAAGCTCTCTCGAATCCGGACGATCAGCCCATCGAAGGTGATCTGGCCTCGATCGAACAGCATGCGCTGCGACTCGTCGCAGCCGGTGACCCACTCTATCCCTCTTTATTAATGACAATCGATCACCCCCCAGCGGTCCTGTTCGTGCGAGGCGATGCAACGGTGCTCGCCACCCCGCAACTGGCCGTGATTGGCAGTCGCCATCCGACGGCAATGGGTGCGCGAACAGCCCGTGACTTCGCGTTTCACTTCGCCTCGCTGGGGTTGGTGGTCACGAGCGGTCTTGCTCTCGGCATCGACGCCGCCGGGCATCGCGCCGCCCTACTCGCGCGCGGCAAAACGGTGGCGGTCTGCGCCTGTGGTCTCGACCGTACCTACCCGGAGCGGCATGCCGACCTCGCCACCGAGATCGCGAGCTGCGGGGCTCTCGTCAGTGAGTTTCCGCCTGGAACGCCGCCACTCGCCTCGCACTTTCCTCGCCGAAACCGCCTGATCAGCGGCTTATCGGTCGGGGTCCTCGTTGTGGAAGCGGCCGCCCGTAGCGGCTCGCTGGTCACCGCCCGATACGCTGTGGAACAGGGCCGGGAGGTCTTCGCGATCCCCGGGTCCATCCACAGCCCCCTCTCCCGCGGTTGCCACCAGCTGCTCCGTCAGGGGGCGACCCTGGTCGAATGCGCTGATGACGTTCTGTCCGAACTTAAAAATATCCAATTAAATCAATGGTCTGGAGATACCCCCAACCCCCCAGACCCCCCCTCTGAAGCGGCCCCGCGGTTGGACAACCCCTCCGAAATCCTGTTAGATGCGCTCGGCTTCGAGCCTACGAGCCTCGATGCGCTCATCGCGAGCACCGGCCTCTCCAGCACATCTGTAGCGTCCCTGCTCCTC
>JBDKJA010000172.1:0-2931 GCA_039796795.1 Pseudomonadota bacterium | reverse complement strand
GGCGAAAAAGGGTGGTCCGCCGACCAAGTCCGAAATCCTCAATCAGATTGCGAAGGACACCGAGTTGTCGCGCAAGAACGTCTCTGCCGTTTTCGATTCCCTGAACGGCATCATCAAGAAGAGCCTGCGCGCCAATGGCCTGTTCACCCTGCCGGGTCTGGCCAAGCTGAAGGTTGTCAAGAAGCCGGCCACGAAGGCTCGCGAAGGCGTCAACCCGTTCACGGGCGAGAAGATGATGTTCAAGGCAAAGCCGGCCTCGAAGAAGGTTCGCGCTATGCCGTTGAAGAACCTCAAGAACATGGTCAACTGATCAGTTCTGCAAGTTCAAGAAAAAAGCCCGGGGCAAAACCCCGGGCTTTTTTTTGGTTGGCTTGCGCCGCATCCGTTGCGATCAATCGCGCTTACGCTCGATCCAGATCGCCGGACGCTCACCACCTTCGATACGCCGCTCAATTCTGATTTCTTTCGCGTTTTCCATGCGCTCGCGCATCGTCTTTTGACGTTCACGCATCGCCTGCTGACGCTCTAGCATTTTCTTTTGCTGTTCAGGCGTGAGCACGCTCCAGATCTTGCTGCGCAACTCCGCCGACTGACTCACCATCTTGGCCGACAGATCGCCGACGCGCTTGGCCGTCTCGGCTACCTTGGCTGAATATTTGGTATCGCCCGGATTGATATCGCGCAACGCGCGCCGAGCCTGCTGTAACTCTTGCCGAAGCTTGCGTAATTCAGGTTGATAGGTCGCTCTGTGCTCCGTGATCTTGCCGCGCTGCTGCGGAGTGAGATCAAGGTCGTTCATCATCCGTTCCCAATTCTGCATCGCCTTACGGCCATGACCCTCTTCGTGCATACCACGATGCATACGGAACGCTTCGACCGGATTCTGATCGACGCCACGAACGATAATTCGACGAATCTCATTCGGCGGCGGCAATCCCTCAGCCGACAACGGCGCTGCAGGCGGCGGCGGAGGGGGCGGCGGTGCAGCCTCGTCAGCCATGAGCGAGGCGCTCGCGGTCAGGGCGGCTACCAGCAAAAACATTTTTCTAGGCTGCATCGTGAACTCCTAAGACTTTCGAGCTGAAGGGTATCCTCGCTGATTTGGACCCGTCTTGTCGGGTATCGTCCGCCAAGAAACGGCAAAGGTGTTGCAAAGTTCTGTGAAGTCGCGACCCCCCGGCTGACAACTGCGCCTCTTCATCGCACCATGCTCTCCATGACGACGCGTGTATTGGTTATCGACGACGATCAGGAACTCACGTCTATGCTGCGGGAATTCCTCGCCGGCGAGGGGTTCGACGTCGAATGCGCGGAAGACGCCGGAGCGGGCCTTGCAGCCTTAGAACAACACCCGACCGATCTCCTCGTGCTCGATGTGATGCTGCCAGGCGCTAGCGGCTTCGACGTATTGCGCTCCTTGCGACAAAGTCAGTCCCGCTTGCCCGTCATCATGTTGACGGCGCGCGGCGAAGCGGTCGATCGCATCCTGGGTCTCGAGTTGGGTGCAGACGATTATCTGGCCAAGCCGTTCGATCCGCGCGAGCTCGCCGCCAGATTGCGAGCCATCCATCGTCGCTCACAGACGGCGAGTAGTGAAACCACACCGACCATTGTTGAATTAGGTCAACTGCGTATCGATGAAAAGCGTCGACGTGCGACCTGGTCCGACAGCGTAATTGATCTGACTGCTGCGGAGCTACGTATCATCACGATACTGGCCAAGGCAACAGGCCAGCCACTCGAGCGTGGAGAACTCACCGAACAAGCGCTGGGGAGAAAGCTCACGCCCTATGATCGCAGTATCGATACGCATGTCAGTAATCTGCGCCGCAAGCTCGCCCAAGCCGGTGCGAGCGGAATCGAGATCCGCTCCGTGCGCGGTACGGGGTATGAACTCTTGTTGGTTGACCCTCAATGAGTCGTCTCGCGCTGCGCATCTTCGTGACGATTTTCCTGACGCTGCTTGCCACGGGGCTCGGGGCAATCGCGATCACCTCTTGGTATATCGAACAACGCGCTGCGCGTTCTGCCGTCGAGTTGACCACAGGCTCTGAAAACGCAGCCGAAGCGCTCGCAGCCGGAGGACGGATCGGTCTTGCTGACTGGGCGCGGCAGCAGGAGGCTAACAAAGAGAGCCTGCTGATTTTTTTGGTGATTGATGAGTGGGGCGAAGAGCTGCTCGGCCGCCCGATCCCACGCGTACCCGCCGCGAGCGAGCCCGAGACACTGGACAATATCGCGAGCAGGCCAAACGGCGAACAACCTGCAGCAGCATCGATCGTCACGCTGGATCTGCCCACCGGCATGCCGATACTGTCGGGCACCGATGGACAACGCTACTTGTTGATGACGATTCCTCGCGACGGTCGTCGCGGCGTTTTCGGCTTGCCTGCCACCCGCCTCTCCTTACTCGCGCTCGCCTTATTGCTGACTGCCGCCGCGAGTTACTGGCTCGCTGGTTCGATCACCCGCCCTATCATCGACTTGAAGCGAACGGCAGAGGCGCTATCTTCGGGACAGCTCGAAGCGCGAGTCGCCCACGCCTCACTGCAACGCCGCGACGAACTCGGCGAATTGGCTTACACCTTCGATCGCATGGCCACTCGACTAGGCACCGCCTTGCAAGCGAAAGAGCAACTCCTTCGCGATGTGTCACATGAGCTTCGATCACCTCTGACCCGCATGCGCTTGGCCGCCGCGCTCTTACGCAATCGAATGGATGCACCCGCCGAACTGGATCGACTGGAAACGGACATCGCACGCCTCGATGAACTCATCGAAGACATTCTCGCGATATCGCGACTGCAAGCAGAACCGTCCAGCTTAAAGAAGGAACTTGTCGATCTTCGTCATCTACTTGAACGTATCGCGACGGACGCCAACTTCGAAGCCAAAGAAAAGGGATGTCGACTCGAATGGGAAATCGGTGAA
>JBDKJA010000171.1:0-2945 GCA_039796795.1 Pseudomonadota bacterium | reverse complement strand
AAGCGCACGGTCGTCAACGAACGGCCTTATGCTGAATGGCTCGGCGAGCACCTCGTGCACCTCAAAGATTTGCCGCCGGCGCCGCAGTTGCCCGCGCCCGAACCCGACTTGCTGCGTGCTCGTCAGATCGCCTTCGGCTACACCTTCGAGGATCAGCGCATCCTCATGGCGCCCATGGCCAAAGACGGCGTCGAGGCTGTGGGCTCCATGGGCAACGATACGCCGCTCGCGGTTTTGTCGAAGCGCTCGCGTCTGCTCTACGACTACTTCAAGCAGTTGTTTGCGCAGGTGACGAACCCGCCGATCGATAGCATTCGCGAGGAGATCATCACCTCATCGGATGTTTGGTTAGGCTCTGAAGGCAATCTGCTCGAGCCGAAGCCGAGCGACTGTCGTCGTATCGAACTCAAAGGTCCGGTACTCACCAACGAAGAGTTTGCCAAGATTCGGCGTGTGCAGTTGCCGGGCTTGAAAGTCGGCACTGTTTCGACGCTCTTCCGCGCCGCGCGCGGCGTCGACGGTCTCGGCAAAGCGATCGAGCAGATGCGCACGGAAGCCCGTCGCCTCATCGAGGAAGAGGAAGTGAACATCCTCATCCTGAGCGATCGTGGCGTGAACCGCGAACAAGCGGCGATCCCCGCGCTGCTCGCCGTGTCGGCGCTGCATCATTATCTGATCCGCGAAGGTCTGCGCATGCGAGTCTCACTCGCTCTCGAGACCGGCGAAGCGCGCGAGGTGCATCATTTTGCACTCCTCATCGGCTACGGTTGCAGCGTCATCAACCCGTATCTCGCCTTCGAGACGCTCGATGGCATGATTCGCGACGACTTGCTGCCCAACGTCGATCACAAGCTCGCTTGTGCCAACTTCGCCAAGGCGGCGACTAAGGGCGTCGTCAAAGTCATGTCGAAGATGGGCATCTCGGCGGTGCAGAGTTATCACGGTGCGCAGGTGTTCGAGGCGGTCGGCCTGCGACAAGATGTGATCGACGACTATTTCACCGGCACGGCATCTCGAGTCGGCGGCATCGGTCTCGATGTCATCGCCGAAGAGGTTCTCATGCGTCATGCGGCGGCGTTCCCCGAGCGAGTCGCTGCCGAGCCCGTGTTGCCCGCGGGCGGTCAGTATCAGTGGCGTTCGGATGGCGAGTTCCACGTTTTCAACCCGGAGAGCATCCATCGCCTGCAAAAGGCGGTGCGCACGGGTAGCTATGCGACCTTCAAATCTTATGCCGAGTTGATCGACGATCGTTCCAAGAATCTCTCGACGCTGCGTGGCTTGCTCGGCTTCAAGCGTCGCGAGTCCGTGCCCTTGGATGAAGTCGAGCCGATCGAGAGCATCATGCGACGGTTCAAGACCGGTGCGATGAGTTACGGCTCCATCAGTCAGGAAGCTCACGAAACCTTGGCAATCGCGATGAACCGCATCGGTGGTAAGAGCAACACCGGTGAAGGCGGCGAAGATCCTGAGCGTTACAAGCCCATGGCGAATGGCGATTCGCGCAACTCTGCTATCAAGCAGGTGGCTTCGGGTCGCTTCGGTGTGACGAGCGAGTATCTCGTTAACGCCAAAGAAATCCAGATCAAGATGGCGCAAGGTGCGAAGCCAGGCGAGGGTGGTCAGCTGCCGGGTACCAAGGTGTATCCGTGGATTGCTAAAACACGCCACACGACCGCGGGCGTTGGACTCATTTCGCCGCCGCCGCATCACGACATCTACTCGATCGAAGATCTGGCCGAGCTCATCCACGATCTCAAGAACGCCAATAACGAAGCACGCATCAGCGTGAAGTTGGTGGCGGAGGTCGGTGTCGGCACGATCGCAGCCGGTGTCGCAAAAGCGCATGCCGATGTGGTGTTGATCAGCGGCTATGACGGCGGCACGGGCGCATCACCGCTCACCTCGACGACGCATGCCGGCCTGCCCTGGGAATTGGGTCTTGCCGAAGCGCATCAAACTCTCGTGCTCAATAATCTGCGCAGCCGCATCGTCGTGGAGACCGACGGTCAGTTGAAAACCGGGCGCGATGTTGTCATCGCAGCGCTGCTCGGTGCCGAGGAGTTCGGGTTTTCGACGGCTCCACTCGTCTCGGTGGGCTGCATCATGATGCGTGTCTGCCATCTGAATACCTGCCCAGCGGGTGTGGCGACGCAGGATCCGCGCTTGCGCGAGCGTTTTGCGGGCAAGCCGGAGCATGTCGTGAATTTCATGCGCTTCGTTGCGACGCAGATGCGCGAAATCATGGCGGAACTCGGCTTCCGTCGTGTCGATGAGATGATCGGTCGCACCGACTGTCTCGAAGTGGAGGCGGCCGTCGACCATTGGAAGGCGCACGGCTTCGACTTCAGCAACATTCTCTATCAGCCCGATCTCGGTCCTGAAGTGGGTCGACGTCAGTCGATCTCGCAGGATCACGGTCTCGAGAAGTCGCTCGATGCGACTCAGCTACTCGAGATTTGTAAGCCTGCGATCGAGCGCGGCCAAAAGGTTGAAGGCTCGCTCAAGATTCGCAACGTCAATCGGGTGGTCGGCACCATCACGGGCAGCGAGATCACTCGCAAGTGGGGCTCGGCAGGCTTGCCCGACGATACGATCCGCATTCGCTTCAACGGTTCTGCGGGTCAAAGTTTCGGCGCGTTCATGCCGCGCGGTATGTCCTTCAGTCTGGAAGGCGATGCCAACGATTACGTCGGCAAGGGGCTCTCGGGTGGCCGCATTGCTGTGTTCCCGCCGAAGGATTCGTCTTTCGCGCCCGAGCACAACATGATCATCGGCAACGTCGCGTTGTACGGGGCGACCGGTGGTGAACTCTTCGTGCGCGGAATGGCGGGCGAACGTTTTGCCGTGCGTAACAGTGGTGTCGATGCCGTCGTAGAGGCGGTCGGTGACCATGGTTGCGAGTACATGACCGGTGGTCGTGTCGTCGTGCTCGGCCCAACGGGTCG
>JBDKJA010000170.1:0-2951 GCA_039796795.1 Pseudomonadota bacterium | reverse complement strand
CTCGCTGTGCGCCGTATCAAAGCAAAACGCGCGCCCGTCTGTGAGACTCGTTGTGAACGCGTTGCTGCCAACGCCATCCCAGAGCCGTCTACCGAAGAGATCGAGTACCCGGATCTCGATACTGCACTCGCTGATGAACTTGTCATCATCGACATCCGCGATGCCGACGAGATCACTCGTTCGCCTTTGCCGCAAGGGCGATTATCGATGACGAAAACGCTCGCCATTCCGATGCAAGAGATTCTTGGTGGACGCAACTTACCCGGCGACGGACGCTATCTACTGATTTGCAGTCGCGGCAAACGCAGTCTCGCGACGTGTCTCACGTTACGCGATCGCGGCGTAAAAGAGGTCTACTCGCTGCGCGGTGGTGCTCAGGGTCTGATCTGACCCGCGCCACGCACGACGTATTTGTAGCTCGTCAACTGCTCGACACCGACCGGACCGCGCGCATGGAAGCGATCGGTCGAAATACCAATTTCGGCACCCATCCCGAACTCGCCACCATCGGCAAATTGCGTCGACGCATTGTGCAAAACGATGGCGCTATCAACCGTGCTCAAAAAACGCTCGGCCGTTGCTGCATTGGCCGTAACGATGGACTCGGTATGGGATGAACCGTAGCGCCCGATGTGTTCGATCGCAGCCTCCACGCCATCGACCACTCGCACGGCGATGATGGCATCGAGATATTCGGTCGACCAATCCTGCACGGTGGCCACTCGCACGCGAGGATCGACTCGCTGAACCTGCTCATCACCGCGCACCTCGCAGCCCGCATCGAGCAGCGCCTGCACGAGCGGTGCGAGATGCGTCTGAACGACCGCCTGATCCACCAGCAAGGTCTCAGCCGAACCACAGACACCCGTGCGTCGCAACTTCGCGTTCAAAATAATCGCAATAGCCATCGGGAGGTCGGCATCGCGATCGACATAGACGTGGCAATTGCCATCGAGATGTCCGATCACGGGTACCCGCGCCTCTTGCTGCACCCTGGCGACGAGACTCTTACCGCCGCGCGGCACGATGACATCGATGTAGTCCGTCATTGACGACAGCAGATAGCCCACGGCCGCTCGATCAGTGGTCGGTACCAGCTGGATTGCAGCCTCGGGCAAGCCAGCCGCCTTGAGGCCAGTCACCAACGCGGCGTGGATCGCCGCACTTGAGTGCGCGCTCTCGGACCCACCTCGCAAAATGACGGCGTTTCCAGACTTCAAGCACAACGCACCGGCGTCAGCTGTGACATTCGGTCGACTCTCATAAATGATGCCGATCACGCCAAGCGGTACCGCGACACGCGCGATGCGCAAACCATTGGGTCGGTCCCACTCTGCGAGCACGCGTCCGACCGGGTCCGGCAGGCGCGCAATCTCTTCGAGTCCGCGCGCCATCGCTTCGACGCGCGCCTTATCGAGACGCAACCGATCAAGCATCGCCGCACTGAGATTTTTCTCTTCAGCCGCCTGCATGTCTTCGGCGTTGGCGGCGAGGATCTGCGTCGCGCGATGACGTAACTCGGCCGCTGCCGCCATTAATGCAGCATCTTTCCGCTCACGCGTGGCGGCTGCGAGCAAAGGCTGCGACGCTAAAGCCGCCCCACCGAGTGCGGTCATCATCGCTGCCAAATCGGCATTCGGTGTCGTCGTGGTCATGGCAATACCAAATCGTCGCGGTGAATGAGTTCATCACGCCCGGTGAAACCGAGGATCGCTGGAATGTCGGCGCTGCGTCGTCCGATGATGCGTGCCGCATCGGCATCGGAGTAGGCCACGATGCCGCGCGCGACCTCACGACCTTCCATGTTCTGCACGCTCACGGTATCGCCGCGCTCGAATCGACCACGCAGCGCCGTGACACCCGCGGGTAGCAAGCTCTTACCCGAGCGCAGAGCGCGCTCGGCGCCCGAATCGATGATCAAGGCGCCCACCGGTTTCAAGGCACCTGCAATCCATTGTTTGCGCGCGGCCACCGGAGTCGCCGTCGGTCGAAACCAAGTGCAGCGGGCACCCTGCTCGATACGTCGAACCGGATGCCGAGGTGCGCCCGCGGCGATACAAAAATGAGCACCTGCCGCCACCGCAATCTTGGCGGCCACGATCTTGGTCGTCATTCCACCGCTGCCGACCTCAGAGGCCGAGCCCCCGGCCATCGCCTCGATCGCCGGTGTGATCTCGCGCACTAAGGGAATGAACTCGGCCGACGTATCGCGATTGGGATCTGCGGTGTAGAGCCCGTCGATATCCGATAGCAACAAAACGCAATCGGCACTGATCATCTGCGCGACGCGAGCGGCCAAACGATCGTTATCACCGTAGCGAATTTCCGCCGTCGCCACCGTGTCGTTCTCGTTGATGACGGGTACGGCGCCGCGCTCGAGCAAGGCATTGAGTGTGGCACGGGCGTTGAGATAGCGACGCCGTTGCTCGCTGTCCTCTAACGTCAACAGAATCTGCGCGACTGGCAGATCGGACTGCTCGAGCAATTCCTTATACGCGTGGGCCAAGCGAATCTGCCCGACAGCGGCCGCGGCCTGGCTCTCCTCGAGTCGCAATGGCCCCTTGGGCAAACCCAGGTGTCGACGACCGAGGGCAATGGCGCCCGATGAAACGAGCACAACCTCTTTGCCCTGTTTTCGTAACCGCACGACATCCGCAACCAGCGTCTCCAGCCACGCGCGATTGAGACGACCGGTGGCCGAATCGACAAGCAACGCCGATCCAACCTTGATGACCACACGGCGAGCGCGCGTCAAGGGCGAAGCGGACGATGCGTTTTGGGAACGAACGGCCATGGAGGGCTCCTGATCGCGTGGCACTATAGTTGAGACTCGAAGTAAAATCCGCAAACCAGATCCACTTCCTCCGCGCCGAGGTGATTTCCGTGAGCAGAGACAACGAACCCGTCAAGGGCCAGTGGTACGAGAACGTCGAAGAGGAAGAGACCTTTCG
>JBDKJA010000169.1:0-2958 GCA_039796795.1 Pseudomonadota bacterium | reverse complement strand
GCGCAGCTGCTCGACAAACTGGCGGAAGAAATCGCCCGTGGCTGACGAGGCAACCATCGCACGGCCTTACGCGCGCGCCGCGTTCGACCACGCGCATGCCGCAAAGCAACTCGCACCGTGGGGCGAGTTGCTGGCGAATGCGAGCATGGCGGTCGGCGACGAGCGAGTGCGGCCGTTGATCGGCAATCCGCACGTCAAACGTGCGGATCTCGTCAGCTTTCTGCTCGATGTCGTCGGTGCCGCGGGCGATCCGCAGGCGCGCAACTTCGTGCAATTGTTGGCTGACAACGGTCGTTTGGCTGCGCTGCCGCAAATCGCCGAGCAGTACGCCGCCTTGCGCGCCGAGGTCGAGAACACGGTCGATGTGACCGTGACCTCTGCCATGCCGTTGACGCCGGAGCAGAGCGAGAAGTTGTCGAAAGCGTTGACCGCGCGCTTGAAGCGCACGGTGCGACTCAGCACCCACGTCGATCCGGCTTTGGTCGGTGGCGCGGTTGTGAAGGCGGGAGATTTCGTCGTCGATGGCTCGCTGCGCGGGCGCATCGAGCGACTCGGCATCACCATGGCTGGCGTTTGAGCCGGTCGTCGCAGGATTTTTAGAGGACCACACATGTCCATCAAGGCATCCGAGATCTCTGATCTCATCAAACAGCGAATCGAAAAGTTCGAGTCGGCGGCGGAAGCGCGCAACGTCGGCACGATCGTTTCGGTTACCGACGGTATCTGCCGTATCCACGGTCTGGCCGATGTTCGTTACGGCGAAATGATCGAGTTCCCCGGGAACTTGTTCGGTCTCGCGCTGAACCTCGAACAGGATTCCGTCGGCGCCGTCGTGCTCGGCGACTACAAATCTTTGAAGGAAGGTGACACGGTCAAGACGACCGGCCGCATCCTCGAAGTGCCTGTGGGCCCTGAGCTGCTCGGCCGCGTCGTCGACGCACTCGGTAACCCGATCGATGGCAAGGGTCCGATCAAGACGACCCGCACTGCGCCGATCGAGCGCGTGGCGCCGGGCGTGATCTACCGCAAGTCGGTGAGCCAGCCGGTGCAGACCGGGTACAAGGCCGTCGACTCGATGGTTCCGGTTGGTCGCGGCCAGCGCGAACTGATCATCGGTGACCGTCAGACCGGCAAGACCGCGCTCGCTGTCGACACGATCATCAACCAGAAGTCCTCGGGCATTAAGTGCATCTACGTCGCGATCGGTCAGAAGCAGTCGACCATCGCCAACGTGGTACGCAAGCTCGAAGAGCATGGCGCGATGGATCACACGATCATCGTGGCTGCTTCTGCTTCGACGCCGGCTGCGATGCAGTACCTGTCGGCTTACGCCGGTGTGACCATGGGTGAATACTTCATGGATCACGGCCAAGACGCGCTCATCATCTACGACGATCTGTCGAAGCAGGCCGTTGCCTATCGTCAGATTTCACTGCTGTTGCGCCGTCCGCCGGGTCGCGAAGCGTTCCCTGGCGACGTGTTCTATCTCCACTCCCGTTTGCTCGAGCGCAGTGCACGCGTCAACGAAGAGTACGTCGAGATGGTCACCAAGGGTGCCGTGAAGGGCAAAACCGGCTCTTTGACGGGTTTGCCGATCATCGAAACCCAAGCGGGTGACGTGACGGCGTTCGTTCCGACCAACGTGATCTCGATCACCGACGGTCAGATCTTCCTCGAAACCGACCTCTTCAACTCGGGCATACGTCCCGCGATGAACGCCGGTATCTCGGTGTCGCGCGTCGGTGGTGCTGCCCAGACGGACATCATCAAGCGGTTGGGCGGTGGTATCCGTCTCGCCCTCGCGCAGTACCGTGAACTCGCGGCCTTCGCACAGTTCGCATCGGATCTCGATGACGCCACTCGCAAGCAGCTCGAGCGCGGCGTGCGCGTGACCGAGGTCATGAAGCAGAAGCAGTACGCGCCGATGTCGGTTGCCGAAATGGCTCTGTCCATTTACGCGGTCAACAACGGCTACATGGACAAGGTCGACCGTAGCAAGGTCGTCGCCTTCGAAGCGGCGCTGCAGTCGTTCGCGAACTCTCAGCACAAGGCGTCGCTCGATGCGATTAACGCCGAGCCCGTTCTCAAGAAGCACGAAGGCACGCTGAAGAAAATCTGCGACGACTTCGTGGCCACTGGCTCCTACTGATCGGCTGACAACGCATGCCCGGCACAAAGGAAATACGCAACAAGATCTCGAGTGTGAAAAGCACTCAGAAGATCACCAAGGCGATGGAAATGGTCGCTGCGAGCAAGATGCGCCGCGCCCAGGATCGCATGCGCCTCTCGCGTCCCTATGCCGAGAAGATCCGCAACGTCATCGGTCACTTGAAGAAGGCAAACCCGGATTACAAGCACCCGTACCTGATCGAGCGTGAAGCGAAGTCGATCGGCATCATCGTGGTGTCGAGTGATCGTGGTCTTTGCGGTGCACTGAACACCAACGTCTTCAAGACCACCTTGATGATGATGCGTGAGTGGCAGGGCAAGGGCGCCAAGGTCAATCTTTGCCTGCTCGGCAGCAAAGGCGTCGCGTTTTTCCGTCGCCTCGGTATGCCGGTGCTCGCGAGCGTCACGGGTCTTGGCGACAAGCCGCACGTGCGTGATCTGCTCGGTTCGGTGAAGGTCATGCTGGATGCCTACAAGGATGGCACCATCGATCGACTGTTCATCGTCAACGCCGAGTTCGTCAACACGATGACTCAAAAGCCGACGGTAACGCAGTTGCTGCCGGCCGAGACGGTCGATGTTGATGATCTGCAGGATCATTGGGACTACATCTACGAACCGAGCGCCGCTGAACTGCTCGACGGCGTCTTGATGCGCTACATCGAATCACAGGTTTATCGCGGCGCCGTCGAAAGCGTTGCCTGTGAAATGGCAGCGCGCATGGTCGCCATGAAGGCGGCCTCGGATAACGCAGGCAAACTGATCGGCGATCTGCAACTCGTCTACAAC
>JBDKJA010000168.1:0-2973 GCA_039796795.1 Pseudomonadota bacterium | reverse complement strand
CCACCGCCGCCGGTCAGCACGCTGGTGACCCCGGCTGCCGGCTGCCCGACCATCGATGATCCCGCGGGTCTCACCGACCTCGGTACGATCTCGGGTCCGACCGGTACCTACCGTAACTGCGCGCTGCCGGCGCGCATCACGCGCAGCAGCAAGCTGACTCGCGTTCCGGGCCTGCTGTACTCATTACCGGGTCGCGTCGATGTCGGTACTGACTTGGGTGCCTCGGGCGGTTCGGGCGTCACGCTCACCATCGACCCGGGCGTCACGATCTTTGGTGCGACCGGTGTGTCTTGGTTGGCCGTTAATCGCGGCAACCGCATCAGCGCCGTCGGTACCGCGACGCAGCCGATCGTCTTCACGAGCCGCGACAACGTCCTCGGTCTCGCGACTGATGACTCGCAGGGTCAGTGGGGCGGTGTGGTGTTGCTCGGCCGCGCGCCGATCACCGATTGCACGGTCGCCCCGAACGCCGAGCCGGGCTCGGTGAGCTGCGAGCGTCAGACCGAAGGCGCGACGGATCCCGCTTACTACGGCGGTGCGACGCCGACGGACAACAGTGGCACGATGAAGTACGTACAGATCCGCTACTCGGGTTATGTGCTTTCGGGCAATAGCGAGTTGCAGGCTCTCACCACGGGTGGTGTGGGTAGCGGAACGGTGCTCGAATACATCCAGTCGCACAACAGCTCGGATGACGGTCTCGAGTTCTTTGGCGGCACGCACGATATGAAGCGTTTGGTCGTGACCGGTGCCGATGACGATAACGTCGATCTCGATACGGGCTATCGCGGCTTGATTCAGTACGTCATCGCAGTGCAGAAGACTTCGGGTAATGCCGACTCGATGATCGAGCTCGATTCCACTAACGCGCTTGAGAACAACAAGCCGCGCACGTGGATGCGTATCGCGAACTTCACCATGATTCATCGCAATCCGGCCACGGGTAACGGCGCCGCCTGGCGCTTCCGCGGCGGTGCGGATGTGTCGATGGTGAACGGTTTGCTCGTTTCGCCGATGACCTGCTTGCGTCTCGACGGCGCGAACATGCTCACGACAGATGCCGCGATCGACAAGCTCGGTCCGCCGGTGTTCAAGTCGGTGGCGATGCAGTGCGGCGCCACGCCGTTTGCAGGCTCGAGCGGTTTGACGGCGGCGCAGGTCGATGCGGCCTTCAACGTCGCGGGTAACAACAACATCTCGACCTTCACTAACACCTTGACCGGCGGCTTCATCAACGGAGCTAACGAGACGGCTCGTACGGCAACCGATCCGAAGACCATTGCGGCGGGCTTCGACACCACCACCTACATCGGTGCGGTGAAAGATGCCAACGACACGTGGTATGCCGGTTGGACCTGTAACTCGGCCACCGCGAACTTCGGTTCCACCAGCAAGTCCTGCACCTCCATCCCGTAACTGACGATCATGGATCACCTGCTTAACCGTCAAAGAATGCTGTTGCTCGTCACAGCATTCGCCATGCCACTCGCCGCCGCTCAGGAGGTGCCACCGCCCGCTGATCAAGCTGCGCAGCAGCCTGCTGCGGAAGAGGTGGCCGAAGAAGTGGTCGATATCGACATCGCGGGCGAGATCGTGGTCGTGGGTCGTCGCGACCGCAATATCCAGCAGGCGACGACACAGGTGATCTCGGTGCTCTCGGCCGAAGACATCGCCCGAACGGGTGATGGTGACGTCGCCGGTGCTTTGAGCCGTGTGACCGGTTTGAGCGTCGCGAGCAATGGCTTCGTCTACGTTCGTGGCCTCGGTGATCGTTATTCGCAAGCGTTCTTGAACGGCTCACCACTGCCGAGTCCTGAGCCGCTGCGTCGTGCCGTGCCGCTCGACATTTTCCCGACGGACATCGTGGCTTCGTCGCTCGTTCAAAAGAGCTTCTCGGCGAATATGCCGGGCGAGTTCGGTGGCGGTCTGATTAACATCACGACCTTGGCCGTACCGAAGGAGTCTTTCGTCAAGGTGGGTTTTGGTACCAGCGGTGATTCCGAGACCACCGGTCAGATCGGTTACTCGCACTTTGGTAGTAAGTGGGATCCGTCGGGCAAAGATAGTGGCGTCCGCGACGTGCCGCCAGCATTGGCAGCGTTCTTCGCCAGTGGCGAGCGCATGAGCTCGGGCAAGGTAAATACTGGTGCCATCGCAAAACAGCTCGTCAACACCCGCACGGGTCTTGTGCAGCTGATTGATCAGATGCCGGCGAACTTCTCCGGCAACATCACCGCCGGCACGTCGGTGGCGATGGGTGAGGGTGAGCTCGGTTTGATTGGTACCGCGGGTTACAGCAACGCCTGGCGCACCAAGGACATCATTGAGCAGAGCCCGGCGAGCCTCGATCTGTCGCGTCTCGACAAAGATTATCGGAAGGTGGCGAGCGAGAATCGTATCGTCATCAATGGCCTTGCGGGCCTCGGTTACGAGTACGGCGATGGACATCGTCTGCGCTGGACGAATCTCATCGTCCGCGACACCTTGAAGCGCACGAGTCTTGCCGAGGGTAAGCAGAACAACCAGCGTCCGACCTTCGATTTCCTGGAGCAGGAGACGGGTTGGTACGAGCGTCAGTTGTGGTCCACGCAACTCAGTGCGGGCTTCAATCTCGATCCGCTCAAGGTTGATGCGCGCATCGCTTTGGCGAAATCGACTCGTGAGGCTCCGTTCGAGCTCGGCATGGGCTACTCCAAGTCGAACATAGCCGCGAGCCCCTACGGTGGCTATTTCATCAACCGACTCGACAACGGCCAGACGGGATACGGACGCATCTCGTTCTCGGATCTCGAAGAGGACTTGTTCTCTTACGGCGTCGATTTGACCTACTCGGTGTCGCCGACGACGGTACTTTCCGCCGGTATCGAATACGGTAAGACGGAGCGTGACTCGGAGCGCCGTGAGTTCCTGATGCTCGCTCCCTCCAGCTTCCTGTCGGGTGTGGCGATGTTCCGCCCGGATTATTTGTTAGGT
>JBDKJA010000167.1:0-4137 GCA_039796795.1 Pseudomonadota bacterium | reverse complement strand
TAGCGGCCATCATGCTGTGGTCAACGGGCCGCGAGGCACTGCTTGGGCTCGTGGTGTTACTCGTCGCAGCGCAGACCCCCGTGTGGATCATCGATACGATCGTGACGGCGCTGGCTGTCGGTATGTTGGGAAGAGCGCGCCCAACTGTTTTTACTGCTAGCACATAGCTAGGCGTATGAGTCACGTACATCGCCCCGACGGTCGGCTGCGATTAGCGGCAACGCTGACTATCAGCGCCGCGGCTGCGCTGACTCCATCGTTATTGTCGCTCTCTGCCATGCTACTCGTAGCACTCCTGGGGATGGCTTGGATAGCGATCAACCGTCGAATCGTGATTGCCGATTTCGTTCAGCGCTTTCTTAGAATCAATGTGTTTCTCGCCATCGTGTGGCTTACCGTGTCGATCGACTGGCGGCATTTTGGAATCGATGAAGCCGGCGCCCTACTTGCGGCTCAAATGAGTCTGCGCGTCAACATCGTCACGTTAGCAGCGAGCATGTTGCTGATAGGCATGAGTGGTCTGGATTTAGGGCGGGCAGCAGTCGGACTCGGATTGCCCGTCGCACTGGGCGCTCTTCTCGCACAGCTCACACGTCAGCTTTCGCTGTTATCAGACACCAAGGCGCGTCTCGATACAGCGATGCGCGCTCGCGCTTATCGGCCCAAGTTCGGATTTAGAACTCTTCAAGTCAGCGCGCAGATGGTCGCATGGTTGATCGTTCACGCACTGACTAAAGCGGAGCGACTTTCTCTCGGCTTGCGATCTCGTGGATGGAATACGACGCGCTGGCCGATTCGGGAAAACACCCCATGGCGATCTCTACCAAAAAGTGACTGGTCGATTCTGGGCGCCGTCGCCATCATCATTGCTGCCTGCCTGCTCATACCGAATATCGGGGCTCACGGATGACGATTCTATTGAACATGCAGGATGTTGCAGTCAGCCGATCCGGCCGTCCGGTGTTGCGCCGTTCGACTCTCGCGCTGAGGCACGGCGAGCGCCTGGCTATTCGCGGCGGTGTGGGTGCTGGCAAAAGCACACTTTTGCTGGCCGCTCTCGGCTTGCTCGATCATCAAGCCGGTCGAATCGAGCTACTCGGAACGCACTGCAAGACCGAGAATGATTTCGTACCGATGCGCGGCAAAGTCGGACTCCTGTTTCAAGACCCGGATGATCAGTTGATCGGGCCAACGGTCCTAGAGGATGTCGAATTTGGCCCGTTGAATCTTGGCTGGGATGCGCATCAGGCTCATCACGCTGCCGATGAAGCCTTAGACCGAGTGGGACTCATGCATTTGGCCGATCGCCCGATCCATGAACTCTCCGGCGGCGAAAAAAGGCTCGTCGCACTTGCCGGGTTGCTCGCAATGCAACCCACCGTTCTGCTTCTCGATGAACCGACTGTATCGCTAGATTCCGAGACGAGTAGTCGCATCATCGATATTTTGCTCGCCAGCAAGCTATCGATGCTGATCGCGACTCACGATCCGATTTGCTTAGAACGCCTCGCAACACGAGGTGCTTCGCTAGAAAACGGCATTGTCACCGACTGCTAATCGCTAGCAGTTTCCCAAGCGACTTTTTGAAGGTACTCAGCAACATCAGCTGGCAGATCTGCGGTGAAGCGATTACCCATCGGATTGATGCCATATAGAGAAGCGAGCACAGTACACGCGGCAAGATACGTTCCTTCCGGGCTCGGATGTCGGCGGTCGCGCACGTGCAACTTCAGGTCCGGGCGACCTTCCAACGCGCGCTTGAACGCAAGTCCTGCAGGAACGACGAGCGCTTGATTATCGCGCCCCGCCTTGAGGTACTCCCGAGCCAAAACCTCGATCATCTCCGGCTTGTCAGAATACGCCCAGGTCATGAACAACACTGGCGTTGCGCCTTTAGAGCGAATCGTCTCGCTATGCTTGCGCACGTACTCGTGAAAAGTGGGTCGTGTCGCCTCGTCGTACGGACAGCGACTGCAGTCCATCATCATCACGGTGTCGAAGCGATAAGGGACGGCCGATTCGACGATCTCGTTTGACTCACTGAACGAACTACTGCCAATACCTGCTTCTAAATATGCGCCGACGTCATGCCACCGTAAGTGACCCCCGCTGATCGTGATCGAATAGGCGCTGTACTGATCACGATCCGCTTTGGGCAACGAAGCCGACAGCATCCGACTGACCTGGTTATGCAGCGAATTGTTGTAATAGAAAAAACTATTACCGACGTAGAGCAATCGCTTCGGTGCCGTCTTAGCGGGAAGATCGTCACTCGATGCCGCTGATATTCCAGTCGCAAAGGCAATCGCCAGCACTGCCAGCAGTGCAACTAATTTGCATCGAAGTTGAATTCTCATAGCGTAAGTATCAGCTATCGGACCCCCATAACGGAACCTAACCCCCAATCGGCGGTCCGACACTCTCTGTAATACCATGTAGCCCTATGAAATCTATTTTCAAACTCCCGATGCCAATGTGGCGTATCACCATCTGGACCGGTGCGCTCGCGGCGCTCCTCACGCCTTGGATTTTGATGCAGGTCGGGAGCCCGGTCGAATGGACTGCATTCGATTTCGCTGTCTTCGGCACCTTGCTACTGGCGCTCTGTCTGGGACTGGAGGTAGCGATGCGCCTATCGATGCGCTGGAGCTATCGGATAGCAGCCACGATGACGGTCGTAGGCGGTTTCTTGATGGTCTGGGCAAATCTTGGCGTTGGCATTATCGGCAACGAAGAAGATCCGCGGAATCTGCTTTTCTACGCTGTTCTGCTGTTGGGACTGGCTGGAGCGCTTTTCTCTCGATTCAATGCTCGCGGGCTCATGTGGACGCTACGCGGTATGGCAGCAGCCCAACTGCTCGTGTATTTCGCGTGGTGGCTCGTTGCGGGTGAGCTGTTCAAGAAGGCATCGCGACCGCTGCAAATCGATCAACCGACTGCGGCTATTTAGCGCCTCGATAGGCCGCCAGATTTCGTTCTGCGAGCCAGCTCTCGCGCCCACAAACGATTCGGGACCTCTCTCCTTTCGCACCCAGTTCGAGGCAGTACGAGAACGCGCTCTCCATGCGTGCAAGGGCCTCTCCCGCCGCCGACGGAACATGCTCGGCGATTCGGAACGAAAACACACCAACGCAGAACCAGAAATCAACAGACGCAGAGAGTTCGTCGGCTTCCGATTCAATTAATTCGAGTCCCGCGGAAAACTCTCGCGTCTCAGCAAATATCTCTAGCGCAAGACAAACGACATCCTCTCGCCAGTATTGCGTCGTATCTGACTCCGATAGAGTTTTAATGACGCGGCGCAGTACAAGCGAGGCTTCTTCGAATCGGGAAAACCGCTTCAGTTCCTTTGCGTATTTGACGGCTAGGTAAGAGTCGGATGGTTCTCCCTCAAGAGATCGCTGTAGTAGCTGCAGATTTCGATCGCCTTTTCTCGAGAGATTGTGGGGTTCATAGCCGTCGTGCCCTAACACGACCGGGACGGCGACGAGGGGTAATTGATGTAAAGGTTGCTCATGTATCGCACCCACATAAGTGATGCCTCTTGGCAGCAATCGAGAAACTCGGTCTCGAGATTCAAATCTCTCGGCCGGATGGGCGGGATCCGTGAATCCACTGACAATTTCAATTTGCCCGACAAAATCCGGCGAGCGCTGCTTGATCTCGTGCAGAACATCCGCGCCGCTTAGCAACCATTCGTCGGCATCGAGAATGAGACGCCACGGGCATTTCGTTAGAGACAACGCAAAGTTGCGGGCGTTGGAAAAATCATCGTCCCAAGTGTAATGACTGACCGACGCCCCGCCCGCTATAGCAAGCTCGACCGTTTCATCGGTTGAGCCGGTATCAACGACGATTATTTCATCAACAATCGTGTCCCACTTAACACACTCCAGAAATACAATTCTACATCATACCTTGTCAAGTTTCTAATTTTGACGATTTGGAACAAGAGATAAGTAATTTAAAGAACAGAATACAAAGGCATAAACAATATTTAAAAAACCACAGTGGTTAATTGAAAAAGATTGCAGATTAAAGAGCCTAGATCAGGCAACTTCAGCATTAGGTGGCGAGACAAGACTTTTTGATTAAAAAATTATGAAATTTAATATATGGGGTTTTGGGGTTTTGGGG
>JBDKJA010000166.1:0-5207 GCA_039796795.1 Pseudomonadota bacterium | reverse complement strand
GGTAGGACAACGGACTCTGACTCCGTTTACCTAGGTTCG
Organism: Pseudomonadota bacterium; assembly: GCA_039796795.1. Lineage (GTDB taxonomy): Bacteria > Pseudomonadota > Gammaproteobacteria > Steroidobacterales > Steroidobacteraceae > UBA964. Next base: position 5,168 of record JBDKJA010000166.1, on the reverse strand, counting down.
AATCCTAGTCCCCCAGCCAAAACCGACAAGGCCCGCAGCGATGCGGGCCTTGTTCGTTTCTACTCGAGGGTGCGAACGCCGCTCGGGCCACCCACCAAGACGACATCGGCCGCGCGCTTAGCGAATAGCCCGACCGACACCACGCCGGCGATCCCGTTGATCGTGTTTTCGAGTGCGATCGGATCGAGGATGGTCAGCCCATGCACGTCGATGATCTGATTGCCGTTGTCGGTGACGAAGTTCTCGCGCCATAGCGGTTGTCCGCCGAGCTTCACCATCTGCCGTGCCACGTAGGATCTCGCCATCGGAATCACTTCGACCGGTAGTGGGAAGCGACCGAGCACATCGACCACCTTGCTCTCATCGACGATGCAGATAAAACGACGCGAGGCGGCAGCGACGATTTTCTCGCGGGTCAGTGCACCGCCGCCGCCTTTGATGAGGCGTCGGTGTCGATCGGTCTCGTCTGCGCCGTCGACGTAGAGTTCGAGATCACCGGTGCGGTTGAGGTCGATCACCTCGATACCGATGGAGCGCAAGCGAGCGGTGGAGCTCTCCGAACTCGACACCGCGCCCTTCAGGCGATCGCGCCAGGGTGCAAGTGCATCGATGAAGTGGTTGACCGTCGAGCCTGTGCCAACACCGATCACCATTCCGTCTTCGAGATAGCGGAGTGCGGCCACTGCGGCGGCTTGTTTGCCGTTAACAACATCGTTCATGCGATTTTCCTCGGGCAAAAAAGAAGATGCCCGCTTGCGCGGGCATCTTCTCGTCTTTCAGAAGACAGCGAATGCGATCTTCATCCCACTCGCCGAGACTCACAAGGAGTCTTACTTCTTCTTGGCGACCTTCTTCTTAGCCTTAGCTTTCGCCTTAGCTTTCTTCTTGGCCTTAGCCATTGTCTTTCTCCAGTTACGGGTTAGTCCGAGGGTGAGTATATACACGCGATTGCAAAAAACAAGCAAGAGGTCATTGCGTTCACGTCGTGGTGGTGGTCGATGTTCACTGCAAAGAGAGAATGAACTTCCAATGCGCGGCATCGACGGGCGTGATCGAAAGACGATTGCCTCGCTTCAAGATCAACATGTCGCGCAGTTGTTTCGACTCGTGACGTCGCAGCTCGTCGAGCGAAATCACTCTAGAAAAACGCTGTTTTAAGCGCACATCGACCATGTACCAGCGCGGTGATTCTGGCTTCGACGCCGCGTCGTAGTGATCATGCTTGCGATCGAAGGCCGTGTGATCGGGGTAGCCCGGCTTCACGATCTCTATGACGCCGACGATCCCCGGTTCATCGCAGCTCGAGTGGTACATGAAGGCGAGATCACCCACCGACATCTCGTCGCGCAGCATGTTGCGCACTTGGTAGTTGCGTACGCCGTCCCAACAGGTCGTCTGGCGGGGGGCTTTGGCAAGATCGTCGATGCTGAACGTCGATGGTTCAGACTTCATCAGCCAATACTTCATGTTGTTTCTCCACTGAAGAATGCGATCCCGTGCTCGGTGATGATGGCATCGAGCGGAACATCGGTGGGTCTGACGGCGAGCGCCTCGACGCGTTGGCACTCGTAGGCGATGCCGACGAGTTTCGGGCCAGGCCAGTGGCGTCGTAGTCGGCGAAAGGCCAGCGCGCGATCGTAGTAACCCGCTCCGCTGCCCAAGCGATGACCCTGTGCATCGAAACCCACGAGCGGTATCAAGATTAGTTGTAAGTCCCGCGCGGAAACCGGGGCGAGATCGGTCGGTTCGAGGATGCCGTAGCGGTTACGACGTTGTGTCTTCGACGCGCGCGCGAAGGTCATCCGCTGCGCACTTCGCGAGGTGATTCGCGGGAAGTAGCCAAGACAACGGTGTCGAAGGAGTAGTGGCAGGATCGGCGTTGTGTCGAACTCACTGCCGACGGGAGAGTAGAGACCAACCCGCAGACCCGGTCGCAACCAACCACTTCTCGAGAGGTGAAGTGCGACTTGGCGATGTGCCGCGTCGCGCTGCCCCGCCTGTGCCGGTGTGAACCGTTGCTCTCGACACAGAGCAACAAGTGGGGCGGACTACGCCAGGTAAGGCTTTCCGCTCGAGGCGGACATGCACAATTCTGACAGCAAGCCCTGATGCCCCTGGGCGTTCAAAACTAGGGTCGAGAGGTAACCCGATCCACTATCGAACACCGCAGGTGACGCCAGTTAAGGTTACACCAAAGAGGTCTGCTCGTCAGAGTTCAAGCTGTCTATCGCGCTCGAGCGCACCGTCGATTCGTTCGCGCATGGCGCGAAGTTTGGCGGCTGCATCCGCTTCGCTGCGTTGTTCTTTCGACTGTAAGCGCAGCAGATCGTTGGCTAGATTCAGGGCGGCGATGACGGCGATACGGTCGTAGCCGACCACTTTGCCGCTGTCGCGAATTTCGCGCATGCGCTGATTGAGATATTCGGCGGAATCGAGCAGCGCAGATCGTTCCTCCATCGGGCAAGCGACGAGGAATTCCTTCTCGAGGATGCGAATGCTGACCCGCGCGGTGTCCTTGTCGGCGCCGCTCACGCGCCGTGCTCCAAGGTCTTCAGGCGACCGATCATCGCCTCGACCCGAGTTCGCACCGCTTCGTTCTTCTGCAGCAAGTTGGCCCGCTCGGTAGCGAGATGGTCCTGCCGCTGGCGCAGCGCGCGATTCTCTTCGCGCAACGCGCCGAGTAGGGAGAGCACCTCGTCGAGTTGTTTCTCGAGGCGCTTGATTTCGGCGTCTAGGCCGGCGGCCGTATCGGTTGCAGAGGATTGCATAGCCAAAATTATAGGCCTGCGATTACCGGTGTCCACGGTCGAAGGGCATAATCACGACATGAGCCAACCGGATTACCGCACCATCGAGAGCCGACTCGACGAATCGCGAGCCCTGACCGATCTGCCCGAGGCGCATGGGACCTTGGCGGGTGCTTTTTGCGCGAGCAACGCCGTCGCCTTGCAGGACTGGCTGCGTGAGGTGTTCCCAGAGGGTGTGGCCGGTTCGGCCGAAGGCGAGATGCATGCCGTTTTCGAGTGGACGCGGCACGTGCTCGCTAATGGGCAGATGGAGTTTGCGCTGTTGTTGCCGGACGATGATCGTCCGATCGAGGAGCGGGCTGCGGCGCTCGGTGAGTGGTGTCAGGGGTTTCTGTATGGCCTCGGTTCCACGCCGATTCCCGATATCGATTCCCTCTCGCCTGAAGTCGGTGAGCTTGTTCGGGATCTCACGGCCATCACGCAGTTGAGTGTCGATGAGGCGGAGTCCGACGACAACAACGAGGAAGCACTCGCGGAACTCATCGAGTTCGTTCGCGTCGGTGTGCAATTGTTGTTCGATGAGCTCGCGCCCTTCCGCAACGCGACCACCGGAGGCAATGGACCCGATGGTCCGGTCTCACTCCACTAAATCGAAGCTGCCAAGCTCGACCCTGATCGGATCGACGGGCGCACTGCCGCCGCTCGGGCGTGATGAGTATGCCCGCCGCCGCCGGCAATTCATGAAGACCATGGGTCGTGATGCCATCGCGATCGTCGTGGCTGCGCCGGTACCGATGCGCAACAACGATGTCGAGTTCGCGTATCGACAAGACAGCAACTTCCACTACCTCACCGGTTTTGGCGAGCCTGAATCGGTGGCGGTACTGATTCCGGGACGACCGCAGGGTGAGTATCTTTTGTTCGTGCGCGATCGAGACCCAGCGCGCGAAACCTGGGACGGTCGTCGCGCCGGCCCCGTCGGTGCGCGTCGCGATTATGGTGCCGATGACGCTTTCCCGATCGGCGATATCGACGAAATTCTTCCGGGTCTACTCGAGGGTCGAGGCAAGCTTTATTACTCAGTCGGCCACGACCGCGAGTTCGACCAGCGCGTCTTGGGTTGGGTGAATCGGCTGCGCGCCGCCGCCAAGCAGGGACGCCACGCACCTCACGAAATGGTCGCTCTCGAGCACGTGCTCAACGAGATGCGCCTCTTCAAAAGTCGTGGCGAGATCGAACGGATGCGCGAGGCTGCGCGTATCGCCGCTGCGGCACATGTTCGTGCCATGCGCTTTTGCCGCCCCGGTCGATACGAATATGAGATCGAGGCCGAACTGCGGCACGAATTCGCTCGTTGGCGCGCCGATATTTCCTATTTGCCCATCGTGGGCGGGGGCGTGAATGCGTGCATCCTGCACTACCGGGAGAACGAGTCCGTCCTGAACGAGGGCGAGCTCCTGCTGATCGATGCGGGTTGCGAATATCAAACCTACGCCTCTGACATCACACGGACCTTTCCGGTGAATGGGCGCTTTACCGACGCTCAGCGTGCGGCCTACGAAGTGGTCCTCGAAGCCAATCTCGCGGCGATTGATGCCGTTCGCGTGGGCAACGATTGGAATCGGCCACATGAAGTTGCTGTGGAGGTGCTCACGGCGGGCATGGTCAAGCTCGGATTGCTCAAAGGTCGCGTACCGTCGCTCATCAAGTCGCAGGAGTATCGTCGGTTTTACATGCACCGTACCGGGCATTGGCTCGGCATGGATGTGCACGATGTCGGTGACTACAAGATCGGCGATGCGTGGCGGGTGCTCGAGCCCGGCATGGTGCTGACGATCGAACCGGGGCTGTACATCGCGCCTGGAACGCGCGGCGTGCCGCCTGAACTGCGTAATCTCGGCATTCGAATCGAGGACGATGTCCTCGTTACCAAGGACGAGCCCGAGGTGCTCACCGACGGCGTTCCCAAAACCGTCGCCGAGATCGAAGCCCTGATGAGTGCAACCTGATGAGTGCGGCTTGAGGATTCGGCGGTGAACGACTACGTCGAAGTCGATCTGGCGATCGTAGGCGGTGGGCTCGTCGGTGCGAGTCTCGCGCTTGCCCTGCGCTCGAACGACAGCGCTCGGTAATGGAACGCGACGGGTTTTCGAGGCGCTCGGCGTCTGGAGTGTCATGGCAGCCGAGGCGGCGCCGATCCGACAGATTCATGTTTCCGATGCAGGTCGCGCTGGGTTTGCGCGACTCGATGCGCGCGAGCATGACATCGACGCGTTTGGTTACGTCATCACTAATCGTTCGATGGGTCGCAGCTTGAACGCCGCTCTCGCCCAGTGTGTCGATCTCGAGCGGCGTATTCCGGCGCGCTGCACGTCAGTGACATTCGACGCTGAGGGCGTCGTGTTGCAGACCGAGCCCGGT
>JBDKJA010000165.1:0-5605 GCA_039796795.1 Pseudomonadota bacterium | reverse complement strand
GTCGTCAAGCGGCTTGATGCGCCAGTTCATGTTCTGCCCCCCTCGGGATGTTGCGCCCGATTGTAGGGGGGTAAGGCGCCCGAGGGCTACACCTCGGGCACAGGAACTTGCTCGTAACGGAAACCGTCAGGGCATATCGTCGATGGCGAGCTTCTTGCGGGTCGGGAACAAGCTCTCGGCCGTCAAGCCCAAATCGAGGGCGATCGCGCCGGCGATATAAATCGAGGAGTACGTGCCGACGATGACACCCACGATGATGGCAGCAGAGAATCCTTGTAGTGCTGGACCGCCCAACACGTACAACACCACGACCACAATCAGCGTCGTGACACTCGTCATGACGGTGCGCGAGAGCGTGGAGTTCACCGCCTCGTCGAGAACCTCGACCGAGGTCGCGCGCTTGTTGGCGACAAAGCACTCGCGAATGCGATCGAAGACCACCACGGTATCGTTCAGCGAGTAACCGATGACGGCGAGGATCGCGGCCACCACGGCAAGGTCAAAATGCATCTGCGTCAGCGAGAAAAAGCCCAGCACAAGAATCGGGTCGTGCAGCGCCGCGATAATGGCGCCTACCGAGAGCTTGAGCGTATTGAAACGCAGTGCCACGTAAATGAAGATCAGAATGACGGTGGCGATCAAAGCCCAGACCGAACTGTCACGTAACTCGGCTCCAACCTGGGGGCCGACGATATCGACCTTCGACAATTTCACGTTGGGCTCGATCGCCAGCAGCGCACCGTCCACGCGCGAGCGGATTTCGGCTGGACTCAACGACGGCTGGGGTGGAAGCCGGATGGAGATGTCGCGGGAGGATCCGAAGTTTTGCACTTGCGCTTCAGCAAAACCGGCTTTCTCCACCGCCGATCGAATGCGATCGAGATTCGGCTCAGACGGGAACTGGGCTTCCAGAGTGACGCCGCCGGTGAAGTCAACTGCGAGGTTCAAGCCACGGAACCACAACGACGCCAACGAGATAGACACGAGCAGTATCGAAAGCCCGTACCAAATCTTCCGTGTACCCATGAACGGGAAGTTGGTTTTCTTTTTGAAAAACTCCATCGATATTCTCCCGCTCCAATCCGTTAAATCGGCAAGGACGTCAAACGACGATTGCCGCCGTACATCAACGTTAAGATGGCGCGGCTACCCAAAATAGCCGTGAACATCGACGTCGCGATACCCAGACACAACGTCACGGCAAAGCCGCGAATAGGTCCGGTACCGAGCGCCCAAAGCACGATGCCCGCGATCAGTGTCGTCACGTTGGAGTCTGCGATCGCAGAGAACGCCTTCTCGAAGCCGCGAGCGATGGACGCCTGAGGCGTCGTACCGTTGCGCAACTCCTCGCGTATGCGCTCATAGATCAGCACGTTGGCATCAACCGCCATACCGACCGTCAAGACGATGCCGGCGATACCAGGTAGGGTCAACGCGGCTTTGAGCAACGAGAGTAAGGCCGCGAGCATCACCACGTTCAAAAAGAGAACTAAGTTGGCGACAACACCGAAGACTCTGTAATAGATCGCCATGAAGATGAAGATGCCGAGCATGCCGTACATCAGCGCCTTCGTGCCCTTATCGATGTTGTCCTTACCCATCGAAGGACCGATGACACGTTCCTCGATGACGAAGATCGGCGCAGCCAGTGCGCCGGCGCGCAGCAACAATGCCAATTCTTTGGCTTCGTTGGTGCCAAGTCCTGTGATCTGGAAGTTATTCGAGAAGACACCCTGAATGGTCGCCGTGTTGATGACCTTCTCTTCCTTGATGTCGCGAACGATCTTTTCGCCCGCCACTTCCACTTCTTCTCGGCGCTGCTCGATGAACACGACCGCCATCGGCTTGCCGAGATTGCTGCGCGTGGTGCGAAGCATTTCCTCGCCACCGCTGCTATCGAGCTTCACCGAGACACCCGGACCCGAATCGGTTGCCGCGGTGACGGCATCGACCAACTGATCGCCCGTGACGATGATGTCGCGCTTCAAGAGTGTCGGCTGACCATCGCGCGTCTCGTAGAGCTTGGAGCCGATCGGCGCACGACCGCGCTGCACCGCATCCGAAACGCTGTTCTGGATATCGACCAACCGGAATTCGAGGGTGGCCACCTTACCGAGAATATCTTTGACCTCGGCCGAGTTCTGCACGCCGGGCAACTGCACGGCGATGCGATCGATGCCTTGCCGCTGCACCACGGGCTCGGACACACCAAGCTCGTTAACGCGGTTGCGAATGGTCGTGAGGTTCTGCGAGATCGCGTAATCCTGTCGCTCTTTGATCTTCGCGGCATCCAATACGACCTGCAGGGCAGGCCCCGTCGGTGTATTCACCTGCGTTGCCGTGAGATCCGGCAGAATGCGCCGCATCACTTCGCGAGCCGCATCGGTCTTCGACCCTTCAGGGAGGATGACGCGAACGCCGTTCGGCTTCTCGCTATCCTGGGTTACTTGCTGCACGTCGGCGAACGACACGTCCGCGTCAGACAAAGCGCGGCGCAAATCCTGTTCGTAGACTTCGAGCAGTTGCTCTACTGCGCCGTCGACGTCCACTTGGTAGAGCAAGTACAAACCGCCGCGCAAATCGAGACCCAATGGCATGGGTCGCAGGCCGAGATTACGCAACCAGTCCGGCGCACGCGAAGCAAACGACAACGCCGTGACGTAGTCCCGCGCCAGCTCGTCGTTGACGATGTCGCGTGCTTTGAGCTGTTCCGGGACTTCATCGAAGTGCAGCATCAATCGACCATCGTCGACGTAACTGCGAGACACCGTCACACCTTTCCCGCGCAGCAAAGTTTCGACCGATGCGCGACCCTCTTCCGAAATGGCCTCGCGATCCTTGCGCGCCACCTGCAAGGCGGCGTCTTCGCCGAACACGTTCGGCAACGCGAGCATGACTTAACCGCCCTTCAACGTGCCCTTCGGCACCAGTGAGCTCACTTGGAACTTCTGCACCTTGATGTGGACGTCCTTGGCGATTTCAAGCGTGATGAAGCCATCACTGACCTCGACGATCTTGCCGACGATGCCACCGGCGGTCAGCACCTCATCGCCCGAGGCGAGCTTGCCGAGCATGGCCTGATGTTCCTTGGCCTTTTTCTGCTGCGGACGAATCAGCAAGAAGTAAAAAATGACGATGAAGAGAACCATCATCAACAAGGGGGCGAGCTGGCCTCCGGGAGCCGCACCACCCGCTTGGGCATAGGCTTCGGGGATCAATCCGTTCATGTTCGTCTCCTGACGTGCAAAGGCGGCGAAAAAGGCCGCGGATTATGCCACAGGCGCCCCGGGCCGCCGCCGATCGAGGAAATCCCGGACGAAGGCCGAAAACTGCCCAGCCTCGATCGCCGCACGAATTTGCCGCATCAGATCGAGGTAGAAGTAGAGGTTGTGGATCGTGTTGAGCCGCGAGCCCAAGATCTCGTTGCAGCGATCCAGATGGCGCAAATAAGCCCGCGAATAGTGGCGGCAGGTGTAACAGCCGCAGGCGGGATCAATCGGGTTCGGATCGCGCTGGTGCACGGCATTGCGGATGTTGATCACGCCGGTCGAAGTGAACAGGTGTCCGTTGCGGGCGTGCCGGGTCGGCATGACGCAATCGAACATATCGATGCCACGGGCCACGGCGGCCACGATGTCCTCCGGCCGACCGACGCCCATCAGATAGCGGGGCCGATCCGTCGGCATGTGCGGCACGAGCTCCTCAAGCACCCGCAAGCGCTCAGGTTCGGGCTCACCCACGGCGAGACCGCCCACTGCCAGTCCCGGCAAATCGAGCTCCATCAGCGCGCGCAGCGACTCGAGGCGTAGATCGCCATACATGCCACCCTGCACGATGCCAAAGAGATCGCCCGGTACTGCGGCAGAGCCATCGGCACCGCCGCCGTAGTAGTGACGGTGACAACGCACCGCCCAGCGCATCGAGCGCTCCATCGACAAGCGCGCTTGGTCATGCGTAGCGGGCCAGGCTGTGCAATCGTCGAACATCATCACGATGTCTGAGCCGAGCGCACGCTGCACATCCATCGAACTCTCGGGAGTGAGACGGACTTCGCTGCCATCGATGGGCGAACGGAATCGCACGCCCTCCTCGTCGATCTTGCGCAGCTTCGCGAGACTGAAGACTTGGAAGCCACCGGAGTCGGTCAGGATTGGCTTCGACCAGTTCATGAAGCGATGCAGTCCACCGAGCTCAGCCACGACATCGGGGCCCGGTCTCAGCATTAAATGGAAGGTGTTGCCCAGAATGATTTCGGCGCCAAGACCCGTGAGTTCCTCCGGGGTCATCGCCTTGACGGTGCCGTACGTACCGACCGGCATGAATGCCGGCGTTTCGATGCTGCCGTGTCTCGCGTGTACGCGACCGCGTCTTGCGGCGCCGTCGGTTGCGAAGCATTCGAAACGCAGTCGATTCGCGCTCACGACTGCGAATCCGAGCCGGGGGTTAGCAACATGGCGTCACCGTAACTAAAAAAACGATAGCGTTGTTCAACGGCGTGAGCATAGGCCGTTAGCATCGTCTCGCGACCCACGAAGGCGCTCACCAGCATCAACAAAGTCGACTTGGGTAGATGAAAGTTGGTGATCAGCGCATCGATCGCCCGGAAGCGATGCCCGGGGCGAATGAAGATACGCGTCTCGCCCGACCACGCACCGACAACACCACTCTGCGACGCCGCCGCAGCCGACTCGAGCGCCCGAACCACCGTGGTTCCCACCGCAATCACACGACCACCCGCGGCGCGCACTCGTTCGATCGCAGCCGCTGTTTCACCGGGAATTTCAGCATATTCCGCATGCATCACATGCTCATCGATATTGTCGCTGCGCAGCGGCTGAAAGGTGCCGGCCCCGACATGCAGCGTAATCGTCGCTCGTTCGATGCCCGCCGCCGAGAGACTCTCGAGTAGCGCGTGATCGAAGTGCAAACTGGCCGTCGGCGCCGCGACGGCACCAGGAACCCGCGCAAGCACACTCTGGTAGCGCTCCGTATCGTCGGCGACCGTCTCACGCGCGATGTAAGGCGGCAGCGGAATCTCGCCATATCGACCGAAAAACGCGAGCGCCGGCTCGGGTAGTTCCACGCGAAATAGATCGTCTTGACGACCGAGCACTCGCACCGGCCCACCTGGCGTCTCGACGATGGACCCCTCGCGCAGCGGCTTACTCGCCCGCATGTGCAACAAGGCTTCGCGCCCCTCGAGTGCCCGTTCGAGCAACATCTCGACGCTGCCACCGGTGGGCTTGCGCCCGTGCAAACGCGCCGGAATCACACGCGTATCGTTGAAAACCAGCAGATCGCCCGGCCGCAACCACTGACCAAGCTCGCGGAACTCGGCATCGCGCCAGGTCGCCGACTCGCCGTCGACCACCAATAGCCGTGAGGCCGTCCGGTCGGGCAAGGGAAACTGGGCGATGAGGTCCGCCGGGAGGTCGAAATCGAAATCTGAGGCACGCACCGCGCGCATGTTAGGCAAGCGCGGGCTCGCTTTCACGTATACTTACGCCACATCCTCAGCCGGGATGGCGGAACTGGTAGACGCGCCGGACTCAAAATCCGGTTCTGGTGACAGAGTGTGGGTTCGATTCCCTCTCCCGGCACCACC
>JBDKJA010000164.1:0-3113 GCA_039796795.1 Pseudomonadota bacterium | reverse complement strand
GTCATTGAGGAATCGCACGATGAAAGTGCTGATCGTCGGCGGTGGCGGACGCGAACATGCGCTAGCCTGGAAGTGTGCGCAATCGACGCGCGTCACCGAAGTATTGGTCGCGCCCGGTAATGCCGGTACGGCGCATGAGCCCAAACTTCGCAATGTTGCCGTTGCGGCCGATGACGTCGCAGGCCTCGTCGAGCTGGCACGACGCGAAGCCGTTGATCTCACCATCATCGGCCCCGAAGCGCCGCTTGTGCTCGGCGTCGTTGACGCCTTCGAGGCGGTCGGCTTGCGCTGTTTTGGTCCACGTCGCGCACCAGCGCAACTTGAGGGCTCGAAAGCTTTCACCAAAGAATTCTTGCGTCGCCACAGTATCCCGACGGCAGCCTACGCCACCTTCACAGTCGAGAACTTCGATGCCGACTGGGTACGAAGGCAACGCTGCCCGATCGTCGTCAAGGCAAGCGGACTCGCCGCCGGCAAGGGCGTGATCATCGCGACCACAGCGGATGAAGCGATTGAAGCGGCGCGCTCGATGTTCGAGGGTCAGTTCGGTGGCGCAGGTACCGAAGTCGTCATCGAAGAATTCCTCCCGGGCGAGGAAGCGAGCTTCATCGTGATCGCCGATGGTGTACACGCCTTGCCGTTTGCCACCTCGCAAGATCACAAGCGAGTGGGCGACGGTGATACCGGCCCGAACACGGGCGGTATGGGTGCTTATTCACCCGCGCCAGTGGTCACTCCGGAGATGCATGAGCGCATCATGCGCGAGGTGATCGAGCCCACCATAGCTGGGCTTGCCGCCGATGGCATGCCTTACACCGGCTTCCTATACGCCGGAATCATGATTCATCCCGACGGCACGCCGAACGTGCTCGAGTTCAACTGCCGCTTTGGCGACCCCGAAACTCAGCCCATCATGATGCGGCTGCAATCGGATCTGACGGTGCTGTGCGAGGCCGCACTCGATGGGCAGCTCGATCGAGTCACGATGGATTGGGATCCGCGCGCCGCGCTCGGTGTCGTGCTCGCAGCCGGTGGCTATCCCGACGAAGTCCGCAAGGGTGATGCCATTCGAGGCCTCGATATGGCAGCGAATTTACCGGGCAAAGTATTCCATGCAGGCACGGCACTACGTGATGGTGCGGTGGTCACCGCGGGCGGCCGCGTATTGTGCGCCGTGGGTTTAGGCGCCACGGTATCGGCAGCACAGTCGGCCGCTTACCGCTTGGTTGATCGAATCGAGTGGGAAGGCATGCAGTGCCGGCGCGACATCGGCTATCGCGCGATCGCCCGCGAGCAGCACTAATCGCGCTACCCGCGGGCTCTTCGACTTAGCGTTTCATCGCCTCGAAGAACTCCGAATTCGTCTTCGTGTCCTTCATCTTATCGAGTAGGAACTCGATAGCAGCGAGCTCATCCATCGGATGGAGGAGTTTGCGCAAGATCCACATCTTGGCAAGCTCACCCGGATCGGTGATGAGATCTTCTTTACGCGTGCCAGAGCGATTGATGTTGATCGCTGGGAAGACTCGCTTCTCGGCGATACGACGATCAAGGTGGATTTCGCTGTTACCCGTACCCTTGAATTCCTCGTAGATCACATCGTCCATCTTCGAGCCGGTATCGATGAGTGCCGTCGCCAGAATGGTCAGCGAACCACCTTCTTCGATGTTACGGGCCGCACCGAAGAATCGCTTCGGACGCTGCAACGCGTTGGCATCCACACCACCGGTGAGCACCTTGCCGGAGCTCGGCACGACGGTGTTGTAGGCGCGAGCAAGACGAGTAATCGAGTCGAGCAGAATCACCACGTCTTTTTTGTGCTCGACGAGGCGCTTGGCCTTCTCGATCACCATCTCAGCGACCTGCACGTGACGTGCCGCCGGCTCGTCGAACGTGGATGACACCACCTCGCCTTTGACCGTGCGCTGCATCTCGGTGACTTCTTCCGGTCGCTCGTCGATGAGCAACACGATCAAGTACACCTCGGGGTGATTCGCTGTGATCGCCGTTGCGATGTTCTGCAACAGCATGGTTTTACCGGCCTTCGGCGGCGAGACGATCAAACCACGCTGGCCTTTGCCGATCGGCGCGCAAAGATCGATAGCACGTGCGGTGAGATCTTCCGTCGAACCATTACCGCGTTCGAGCTTCAGACGCTTGGTCGGATGCAGCGGCGTCAGGTTTTCGAACAACACCTTGTTGCGCGCGTTCTCCGGCGAATCAAAGTTGATTTCGCCGACTTTCAGCAGCGCAAAGTAGCGCTCGCCATCCTTCGGAGGACGGATGAGACCCGAGATGCTGTCGCCAGTACGCAGGTTGAAGCGACGAATCTGCGCCGGGCTAATGTAGATGTCGTCGGGACCGGCGAGATAAGAACCATCAGCCGAACGGAGGAAGCCAAAACCGTCCTGCAGGATCTCGAGTACGCCGTCGCCGTAGATATCCTCGCCCTTGCGAGCATGAGCCTTCAGCAAGCTGAAAATGATGTCCTGCTTGCGTGAGCGCGCCATGTTCTCGACGCCAAGCGCAGCGGCCATTTCCACCAGCTTGCTGATGGGCATCGCCTTCAAGGTCGTCAAGTTCATCGACTTGCGCGACGCGGCGAGCTCCTCGGGACTGATGATTTCTGCGTCGTCACCGGAATCGATGAACGGCGCATGATCCATCGGCATCTCGTCGTGCATCGGACCGCCGACGTTGCCGTGACGCGGGCCGCGATTGGGATCGCGATTTCCGTGCCGTGGCTTCTGGCGACGCGAGCCGCCGCCCTGACCCCCTAGGTAACCGCCTCTCACAGGTGGCTATCCAAAAACGCCGCTAGCTGCGAGCGTGATACCGCACCCACCTTCTGCGCCTCCACGGTGCCATTCTTGAAGAGAATGAGCGTCGGGATGCCACGGATGCCGTACTTCGGCGGCGTCTGCGGGTTGTGGTCAATGTTCAACTTGGCGATGCGAACACGATCGGCATATTCACCCGACAACTCGTCGAGGATCGGCGCGATCATTTTGCACGGACCACACCACTCGGCCCAAAAGTCGAGTAGCACGGGCTTGTCGGATTTCAAAACGTCATCAGCAAAGGTGGCATCGCTGGTATTGATGATGTGAGGG
>JBDKJA010000163.1:0-5167 GCA_039796795.1 Pseudomonadota bacterium | reverse complement strand
TCTGAAGCACGTCCTACTCGCAGACGAGTCGGTCTGCATCGGCCCGCCGCAATCTGCGAAGAGCTACCTCAACATGCCGGCGATCATCGCCGCCGCCGAACTCACCGATGCGGCCGCGATCCACCCGGGCTACGGCTTCCTTTCAGAAAACGCCGACTTCGCCGAACGCGTCGAGAAGAGCGGCTTCACGTTCATCGGCCCGAAGGCCGAGACGATCCGCATGATGGGAGATAAAGTCTCGGCCATCAAAGTCATGAAAGCGCATGGCGTGCCCTGCGTGCCGGGCTCGGGCGAACCACTCGGTCTCGACAACGACGAGAACCTGCGCATCGCCAAGGAAATCGGCTATCCGGTCATCATCAAGGCCTCTGGCGGTGGTGGCGGACGCGGCATGCGCGTCGTACACAACCCGGCTGCCCTAGTGCATTCGATTGGCGTGACTCGCTCGGAAGCGCTTGCGGCTTTCGGAAACGATCAGGTCTACATGGAAAAGTTTCTCGAGAAGCCGCGGCACATCGAGTTCCAGGTATTGGCCGATCATCATGGCAATGTCATTCACTTGGGCGAGCGCGACTGCTCGATGCAGCGACGCCATCAGAAAGTCATCGAAGAGGCGCCCGCACCCGGCATCACTTCAGCGCAGCGCGCCAAGATGGGCGAGCGCGTCGTCGAAGCCTGTCGCGCAGTCGGCTATCGCAGCGCCGGCACGCTCGAGTTCCTGTATCAGGATGGCGAGTTCTACTTCATCGAAATGAACACGCGTATCCAGGTCGAGCATCCGGTGACGGAAATCATCACGGGCATCGATCTTGTCAAAGCGCAGCTGCGGATTGCCTCTGGCGAAGCACTGCCGTGGAAGCAGGACGACATCGTGCTGCGCGGGCACGCGATCGAGTGCCGCATCAACGCCGAGGATGCCAAGACGTTCATGCCTTCACCGGGCCCCGTTCGTCTTTGGCATGCGCCGGGCGGCCCGGGTATTCGCGTGGATAGCCATATGTATTCAGGCTATAGCGTGCCGCCACACTATGACTCGCTGATCGCCAAACTGATCTCCTATGGGGAAGATCGCGATGTCGCCATCGCGCGCATGCGTAACGCACTCGCGGAAATGGTGGTCGAGGGCATCAAGACGAATGCGGCGCTGCACCAGGAAATCCTGGCGCATGCAGCGTTCGCGCAAGGCGGTCTCGACATCCACTATCTCGAGCGCCGACTCGGCCTCAAATAAATCACCCGTGTCTCAGCTTGCGATCACGCTCGATCTCGACGGGCTCGACGCCGAGCTCGTGGAAGAAGCCTGCTTCGAGTCGGGCGCCGTCTCGGTCGTTCTGACCGATCAACGCGACGATGCGATACTCGAACCTGCTCCAGGTGAAGTGCGTCTCTGGCCCGCCACGCGTATGCAGGCGATTTTCATGGGCTCGATTGACGACACCGCAGCTATCGATGCCTTGTGCGACCACCTTTGCAACCTCTGCAGCATCGATCGAGCTCGCTTGACGATCACGGCGATCGAAGAGAAAGCCTGGGAGCGCGAGTGGCTGCGGGACTTTCATCCGCTGCAATTTGGTCGCCATCTTTGGATCTGCCCGACGCATGCAGCAGTCGAGGCCGAGGGCGCTGTCGTGGTCACGCTCGACCCTGGTCTCGCCTTCGGCACCGGCACTCACCCCACCACGCGCTTGTGCCTCGAGTTTCTCGACTCGCTGTTTACGGGCCAAGCGCTGCTGGCCGACCAGGAGTGCTTGGTCGATTACGGTTGCGGCTCCGGCATCCTCGCCATCGCTGCGCTGCGCTTGGGTGCGCGCACAGCCTATGCCCACGACATCGATCCGCAAGCGCTCATCGCCAGTCGCGATAATGCCCTACTGAACGGTGTTGCCGACGCGCTGCAGTGCGTTGCATCCGCCGATGAACTCTCGAGTCTCGTCGCAGATCGTGGCGGCGCCCAGATCGTTCTGGCCAATATTTTGTCTGGGCCTCTGTGCGAGTTGGCGCCTAGACTCACAGCGCTACTCGCCAACGAGGGCGTTCTCGTACTCGCCGGCCTACTCGACGAACAAGCCGATGAGGTCATCGGCGCCTACTCGACTCTCGTGCCTTTGAGTCGCTGGCGAACGCTCGAGGGTTGGACCTGCCTCGTCGGTCGACGTCGTGGATAACGTAGCCGCGCAAGGCGCCTTTCAGATCGGCCGCTGGAGCATCAAGGCGCCCGCCGTGCTGGCACCGATGGCCGGCATCACCGATCGGCCTTTTCGCATTCTCGCGCGGCGCTTAGGTGCCGCGATGGCGGCCTCGGAGATGATCACCTCCGACACGCGTCTTTGGAACTCACGCAAGTCTCGTCAAAGAATGAATCACGAGGGCGAGCCCGAGCCTCGTATCGTGCAACTGGCCGGTGCAGATCCCGCCGCACTCGCTGAGGCAGCCCGTCGAAACGTGGATCTCGGGGCGCAGATCATCGACATCAACATGGGTTGCCCTGCTAAGAAAGTCTGCAATCGTTTGTGCGGCTCGGCACTGATGCAGGATGAGCCGCTGATCGCAGAGATCCTCGAGGCGGTGGTCGCCGCAGTCAGCCCCTCCGGCATTCCCGTGACGCTCAAAACCCGCACCGGCTGGGATCGTGAACACCGCAATGGACCGAGCGTAGCGCGTATCGCAGAGGCGAGCGGCATCGCGGCACTCGCCATCCACGGCCGCACCCGCGCGGACTTCTACGAGGGGTCGGCCGAATACGACACCATCAGCGCGATCCGCTCAGGCGTACGCATTCCGGTGTTGGCCAATGGCGACATCGACTCCGCCGAGAAGGCCCAGTCAGTTCTCGCTCGTACCCAAGCCTCTGGTGTCATGATCGGCAGAGCCGCACACGGCGCACCGTGGATTTTTCGCGACATCAACGGCCTGCTGACGAACGGCGCCAAGCCCGCCCCGCTCTCGCACCAGGAACTGCGTGATATAGTTCTCGGGCATTTGCAGGATATCTATGCCTTCCACGGCGAAGAATCCGGTCTGCGAATCGCCCGCAAACACCTCGGCTGGTATTCCCGGCTGCTCGATGGCAGGATATCTATGCCTTCCACGGCGAAGAATCCGGCCTGCGAATCGCCCGCAAACACCTCGGCTGGTATTCCCGGCTGCTCGATGAACCCGCCGCGGCGCGCGCCCGGTTCATGGCAGCCGAATCGACGTCGCTGCAGTTCGCGTGTGCGCAAGAATATTTTGACCTCTGGAGCGCGGATGACAGCGGACAACTCGACCGGCGGTGACCTTCCTCTGCGCGACCACACCGAGCGCGCACTCGAGCACTATTTGAAATCGCTCGATGGCCATCACACCTCGGGCCTTTACGATCTCGTGCTGCGCGAAGTTGAAGAACCGCTGTTTCGAGTCGTACTGAAACATACCGCTGGCAACCAAACCCGCGCCGCCGATTTACTCGGCATCAATCGCGCTACGTTGCGCCGCAAACTTCGTGAATTCGGTCTTACAGCGAACTAAATCATGCCAGTCACTATCCGTCGCGCACTCATCTCCGTTTCCGACAAATCCGGTGTCGTCGAGCTTGCCAAAGCGCTCGCCGATCGCGGCGTTGAAATTCTCTCCACCGGCGGCACCGCAAGACTGTTGACCGAGCAAGGTATCGCCGTCAAAGAAGTCGCGCAGCACACCGGCTTCCCCGAGATCATGGACGGTCGCGTCAAAACGCTGCATCCGAAAATTCATGGCGGTCTACTAGGTCGTCGCGGCGTCGACGAGAGCGTGATGGCACTGCATGGGATCGAGCGCATTGATCTCTTGGCGGTCAACCTCTACCCGTTTGCAGAGACGGTGGCGCGTCCGGCATGTACGTATTCCGAGGCAATCGAGAATATCGACATCGGCGGGCCAGCGATGGTGCGTGCGGCATCTAAGAATCACGATGCCGTCACAGTGCTCGTCGATCCGAAAGACTATGCTGTCGTGCTCGAAGCGCTTGCTGCCAATGACGGCGCAACCACACCGGAATTGCGCGCCTGGCTTGCAGCCAAAGCTTTTGCTCACACGGCGCGATACGACTCGATGGTCGCGAGCTATCTGCAGAGCCGCAACCCCGCACCGGGCGCCGACTTTCCGCAGTCGCTGCCGCTCGTTTACGAGAAGGTGCAGGATCTGCGTTATGGTGAAAACCCGCACCAGAAAGCCGCTTTCTATCGGGAGGTCACACCGCGTGCCGCCTCCGTTGCCAGCAGTGCGCTTCTACAAGGCAAGGAGCTCTCGTTCAACAATATCGCCGATGCCGACACGGCCATCGAATGCGTGCGTCAATTCAGCACACCGGCTTGCGTCATCGTTAAACATGCCAACCCGTGTGGCGTTGCGACCGCAGGCACGCTACTCGATGCCTATGAGCGCGCCTTTCGCACCGATCCCACATCGGCATTCGGCGGCATCATCGCCTTCAACCAAACACTCGATGCCGACCTGGCATCGGCCATCGTGGGTAGACAATTTGTCGAAGTGATAGCAGCACCGCAGGTGACGAGTGAAGCGCGTGCGGTTCTCGCCGCCAAACCGAACGTGCGCGTACTGGAACTCGGCAGCATGCCGCGCGACGTCGGCGCCGAGTTCGAATATCGCAGCGTCGCTGGCGGCTTGCTCGCCCAATCGCGCGATCTCGGCATGGTCGCCCGCGGCGATTTGAAAGTCGTCACGCGTCGACAGCCGACCGAACAAGAACTCGACGATCTGCTCTTCGCCTGGCAAGTCTGCAAGTTCGTGAAATCGAATGCGATCGTCTATGCCCGTGACCGCTCCACCGTGGGTGTCGGCGCCGGCCAGATGAGCCGCGTTTATTCGAGTCGTGTGGCCGCGATGAAAGCGGCAGACGAGAAGCTCGAGGTCAAAGGCGCCGTGATGGCCTCCGATGCGTTCTTTCCGTTCCGTGATGGGCTCGATGTCGCCGCCGAGTACGGGATCGCGGCAGTTATCCAACCGGGTGGCAGTATGCGCGACGCCGAAGTCATCGCCGCAGCCGATGAGCATGGGATGACCATGGTATTCACCGGCATGCGCCATTTCCGTCATTGAGGAATCGCACGATGAAAGTGCTGATCGTCGGCGGTGGCGGACGCGAACATGCGCTAGCCTGGAAGTGTGCGCAATCGACGCGCGTCACCGA
>JBDKJA010000162.1:0-3123 GCA_039796795.1 Pseudomonadota bacterium | reverse complement strand
CGAGCGGAGAGATGGCCGAGTGGTCGAAGGCGCGCCCCTGCTAAGGGCGTAAGGGCCAAAAGCCCTTCGAGGGTTCGAATCCCTCTCTCTCCGCCAGTTCCCGAAGTTGATTACGAGCTCCAACGGGTCCGTCACGCTCCTTTCTTCTGGCAGGGTTTCTGCGAGTCTGGTGCGACAGCGCGCTGAGGAAGCGCCGGTTAACTGACGATACTGCAACCGTCGATACCACGTGAGTTCCGCCCCTTGGGAAATTCGTGGTTCGAGAAGCCCGAAGCGGTGAACGTATTTCGTTCCCCATCTCAGCGGTAAAAGGGATCGTTGGGGTTAGTACTAGAAACACTTGCTTCGGGCTTTTTATTTTTGGGGCCATCAGCGCCCCACTAAGTCAGTTCATCGCCACAACATCGTCCAAACGGTTGAAAAGCCTCCGTACGTGCGTTGCCGCACAAACCCCGCGCAAATCTGTTGCGAGAAGGGGGGGGTGCGTTGCAATCAAGTTGGGGGCTGGTGGTGTTGATGGACGGATTCTCGCTATGTTGGCCTCTACAAGCCCCTTTTTTCGCGCATTGCCTGATCGCATCAAAAATCGGCTTGCACACTCGATATCTTTGATTGAGTTGACACGAGGCGAAACCGAGCAATTCCGTGAGGGGGACGCTTATCTTTACTTTCCGGCAACCTGTGTTCTCAGCGTTTCCGTGCGCGTTCCGAATTTACCCAGTGTGTTTATGACATTCGCCGGAGCGAATTTGATTGTCGGGCTTAGGGGCATAATCAGCACTGAGGCTTTAATTTATGGGGCTCGCGTGGTCGGTAGTGGGTACGCGTATAGGGTTCCAGAAAGATATTTTCTGTCCATGTTTGAGTCTGCGGAGCAGTTTAATTTGTTCCAGCGCAAGGCCGCGCTCACCGCAGCGGAGCTCGCGATCATCAAAGCTACTTGTGGAGCAACCCATTCAACTGCGCAGCGCCTTGCGTGCACACTTCTCGAAGCATGTGATGCTTTTGGGGTGGGTCGGCCCATCACGTTGATGCAGGCTGAGTTAGCGCGTCTCCTGTCCGTGACTCGGGAATCCGTTGGGGGGTTGCTCAATCAGTGGTTTCGCGCAGGTATCCTGATGCATCGGCGTGGTCAGATTTCGCTCGAACATCGATCTGGAATACTTGAGCTATCGTGTCAATGTTATGAGGCGACTCATGATCTCCAAGGAAGGGCGCTGCGAAGATGGCAAGAAATTACGTGGCGCTAGTCATCACGCGCAGTGGCGCACAAGTCGAGCGCTGATGGTGTGCGTTGCCATTCGCGATCTCGACTCGCTGAGACCTGAATAGATCCGAGGCTTCCACCGGCCGCTACGCTTTGAGATCGAATCGATCGGCCTCCATCACCTTAGTCCACGCGGCGATGAAGTCTTTGACGAACTTCTCGCGATTGTCGTCTTGCGCATAGAGCTCGGCGTAGGCACGCAAGATCGAGTTTGACCCGAACACGAGATCGACGCGCGTGGCCGTATAGCGCGTGGCGCCCGTCTTACGATCGACGATGTCGTAACTGTTGTGGCCTGTGGGCTTCCAGTCGTAACGCATGTCGGTGAGCGTGACAAAGAAGTCGGTCGTGAGAGCGCCCACGTGCTCAGTGAAAACACCATGCTGGCTGCCGCCATGATTGGTGCCGAGTACCCGCATGCCGCCCACCAGCACAGTCATCTCCTGCGCAGTGAGACCGAGCAGTTGTGTTCGATCCAGGAGTAACTCCTCGGGCTTCACCGCGTAGTGCTCTTTCTGCCAGTTACGGTAACCATCGGCGAGCGGCTCCAGCACGGCGAAGGAGTCCACATCGGTCTGTTCTGGCGTGGCGTCACCGCGCCCGCTCGAGAAGGGCACGCTGATATTGAAGCCAGCGGCTTTGGCTGCTTTCTCGACACCGACGTTTCCCGCGAGCACGATGATGTCGGCCACGCTGGCGCCGACCTCGTGCGCGATTGGCTCAAGAACAGAGAGCACTTGGGCCAGTCGCTCGGGTTCGTTGCCAGCCCAATCTTTTTGGGGCGCAAGACGAATACGAGCGCCGTTCGCGCCGCCACGATGATCCGAGCCGCGGAAGGTGCGGGCACTATCCCAAGCGGTACAGATCAACTCGGCAACGCTGAGCGGGCTCGCAGCGATTTTAGCTTTGGCAGCCGCGATATCGAACTGGTCATTCCCCTTGGCGATCGGGTCTTGCCAGATCAAATCCTCGGTCGGCACTTCAGGGCCGATGTAGCGTGACTTCGGGCCCATGTCGCGATGCGTCAGCTTGAACCAGGCACGAGCGAAGACCTCTGAGAAGTAGGCGGGGTCACGATAGAAGCGCTCGGAGATTTTTCGATACTCCGGATCGACCTTCATCGCCATATCCGCATCGGTCATGATCGGATTCAAGCGGATCGAGGGGTCCTCAACATCGGCAGGCCTATCCTCTTCTTTGATGTTGATCGGTTCCCACTGCCACGCGCCGGCGGGGCTTTTCTTCAATTCCCACTCGTAGTTAAGCAAGAGGTGGAAGTAGCCGTTGTCCCAACGAGTGGGGTACGTCGTCCACGCGCCTTCGATTCCGCTCGTGACGGTATTGCGGCCAACGCCGCGACTCTTTTTATTGAGCCAGCCGAGCCCTTGCGCTTCGACATCCTCGGCCTCCGGATCCGGTCCGAGGTCGGCGGCATTGCCGTTGCCATGCGCTTTGCCTACGGTGTGACCGCCAGCCGTCAATGCGACGGTCTCTTCATCATTCATCGCCATGCGCGCGAAGGTGAGGCGAACATCTTGTGCCGTGCGCAGCGGATCTGGTTTGCCGTTCACGCCCTCGGGGTTCACGTAAATCAAACCCATTTGAACAGCGGCTAATGGATTTTCCAAATCGCGGTCGCCTTTGTAACGGTTATCGTCGAGCCACTTGCCTTCCGAACCCCAATAAATATCTTCTTCGGGTTCCCAAACATCTTCGCGACCACCGGCAAAACCGAAGGTTTTAAAGCCCATTGTTTCGAGGGCTACGTTCCCGGCTAAAATCATCAAATCGGCCCACGAAATTTTCTTTCCGTATTTCTGTTTGATGGGCCATAATAATAATCGGGCTTTATCGAG
>JBDKJA010000161.1:0-6959 GCA_039796795.1 Pseudomonadota bacterium | reverse complement strand
TCCTCGAGCATCTTGGCAACGCGCGGGTCACCACGCGAGGCCAACAAATGATACGCGGTCAGCAAGGCAGCATCGGTCGTGCCGGGCTCGTTACCGTGTACGGAGTGTGACAGCCACACGACCGCGGGCATCGACTGGATGATCGCCGCAGACTCGCCGGGACCCAGGCGACGAGGATCGCCAAGCTTCGCCATCGCGCTTTTGATCTCCTCGAGACGGGCGATATTCCTCTCGCTACTGATGACGCCATAGATCAGCTTGCGTCCGTCCCAACTTTCACCATATTCGTAGGTACGCATCCGCTGCGGCGCCGCCGCGGCCAAGGCTTCGAAATAACGACTGACCTGATCGGCCCGAGCCATCTCGGCTCCGACCTCGAAGCCGAGCACACGACGCACCGACGGGATACTCGGGTCATAGTCCGCACCCGGCCAATATTCGACGCTCGAGTCTGATGCAGCGATCGGAGCCCGCGCGTCGCTCCAGGGCGGAGCCACGGCACAGAGCAGCGAGGCAACAACGATACCCACTCGACCTAAAGTGAATTTGGTCCGCATGCGACGACCCTCCAAGAAGAGGGCGCCATTATCCACACCCGAGGGATAAGTCGCACCGGCTCGAGAACTAGGTCAGCCGATCCGCTAAATACTGAATCAAGACACGGACGCGCTGCGGCACGTAGCGATGACTCGGTAGCACCGCATAAATACCGAGGGGTGCAGCTTCAAAGGACGTCAGCACCTCTCGCAGTGCCCCACTTTTCAAGTAAGACGCCGCGATGAACTCCGGTTGGCGCGCAATGCCCATACCGCGCGCGCAAGCCTCCGCGAGCATCACGCCGTTGTTGGCGATCACGCGACCGCGAACCGCCACTCGTTTTTCGCGACCATGCTCACGAAAAGACCAGCTAGCCGGTGTGCTGTCACTCGCGTAGATCAGACACTCGTGATCGCGCAGATCTGCGGGTCGCTGCGGCTCACCAAATCGATCCAGATAATCGGATGAGGCCAACGCCAGCAAGCGGCAACTTCCAAGTCGACGAATCACATCACCCGGCTGCAAATCCGCCGTGATGCGGATCGCCATGTCCAAGCCCTCTTCGATCAAGTTGGCACGCTCGTCGGAAAGATCCATGACGAGCTCCACCAACGGGTGTTGCACCGCGAAGTCGAGGAGCACTGGCGCAAGAGTTTGCAAACCGAAACTCAGAGGTAACCCGAGACGAATACGGCCACGCAACTCGGCTCGATGATCGCTGATGCCGGCTTCGGCTGCATCGACCAGATTTAAGATGATCCGACACTGTTCGAGATAGGCGGCCCCTTCGGCCGTCAACGAGAGCTTGCGAGTGCTACGCGTGATGAGCTTCACACCGAGGTGTTGCTCTAGAGCCGCTATCTGCCGAGTCACAGCCGATCGCGCAAGATGCATCTGCTCCGCAACGGCGACAAAACTGCCCGCCTCAGCGACCCGTATGAAGGTTTGCATGGCTTCAAGCTTGTTCATTGTTGCGTATTTTGCAACGAATAAGTCTCGATATGTCTATTTGTTGTTGTATTGGAGCTCACTACAGTGCATGCCATGCGCAGCATGCCAGCCATTTTCGTCCCCCACGGATCACCCCTATTCGCCTTGCAACCCGGCGCAGCCGGCGCAGCTTTAAGCGCTCTGGCAGGCTCGATGGGTCAGCCCTCGGCGATCGTGATCGTGAGCCCCCACTGGGAAACTCGAATTCCAACCGTCGGCTCCGCCGGTCTTCTCGAGACGATTCACGACTTCAGTGGCTTCGACCCGGCGCTCTATCAGATTCGCTATGCGGCCAAAGGATCCGAGCCACACGCCCTTGAGGTGGCGACAGCACTGCGAGATGCCGGCTTTTCGATCGCCATCGACCCTACGCGGGGGCTCGATCACGGAGCGTGGATACCGCTGCGACATCTCTATCCGGAAACGGATACCCCGATCGTTCCGATCTCCATCCAGCATCACGGCGGCCCGCGACACGCTCATGCGATTGGTCGCGCACTGGCGCCGCTGCGCGCGCGAGGCTATCTGATCATCGGCTCAGGCAATATCACGCACAACCTGAGCGATTGGCAACTCGCCATGCACGATGCTCATGTCGATACGAGCTACGTGCGCACATTTTCTGACTGGATCCAAGACCAGTTGTCGGAAGAGCGCATCGAAGCGCTACTCGACTACCGCTCGTCTCAGCCCGCGGGCGTACGCGCTCATCCGCGCGACGAACACCTGTTGCCGCTATTCACGGCCATGGGTGCGGGCGGCGCCGGCACGCTCGGCAAAGCTTTCCATCGCGGGATCAGCGAACAGGTGCTCGCGATGGACGGTTACGTTTTCGAATCCCCCTTCCACTCATGACTGGAGACCTCATGAATATCGCGAACCGCATATCTACCCTCTTCGCTCTCGCTTTGGCATCGATCGCGGCCTCGTACGCCGCACCGGTGACCTACCAAATCGACAGCACCCACACCTATCCCAGATTCTCCTACTCGCATTTCGGTCTCTCGACCCAACTGAGCAGCTTCCGAAACACCTCAGGCACGGTAGTTCTCGATACCGCAAGCAAAACCGCCTCTGTCGAGGTGACCATCGACATGAATTCGGTCAACACAGGATTCGTCGATTTTGACGGTCACTTGCGTAGCGAAGACTTCTTCGACACGGCCAAACACCCGAACGCCACTTTCAAGTCGACTCGGGTCGTATTCGCGGGCGAGACGCCCACTCTCATCGAAGGCCTATTGACCATCAGGGGCATCACGAAGCCCGTAACGTTGACCGTGAGCTCGTTCCTCTCGATGGAGCACCCGATGACCAAGAAGCCGGCCATCGGTGCCAACGCGTACACCAACATCAAACGGTCCGACTTCGACGCCGGTAAATACGCACCCTACGTCAGTGACGATGTGCGTATCGACATCGCGCTTGAAGCCATTGCACCGTAATTACCACCACACCGAGAGCCGCCCGCCCGACCAAGTAATGGCTCTACAGTCGACGTGGAACACCGCTCTGGCCATCACGACGCTCGGAATCCTGTGGAACGCCAGAGGTGCGTCCGTTTATCTTTGGTGTCTTAGCGGCTTTTTTGGCAGCGTTCTTCCAGTACTGTCAATTGGGTCGATCGCCGAGCTCAACTACTCGAACGACTGGGGACAAACGCTCCTCGGCGCAACACTGGTCACAGGCCTATCCATACGGATCACCGCTATTTCCTTGATAACACCTGGCCAGCAGCTAAATCGACATATCGCAACCGCAATGGCGATGGTTGCCAGCCTGGCAGCCCTTCCCTTGGCCGAGGTCTCACGCGCTACCACCTCGCTAGTCATCCTCATCTACGTCAGCACACTGCTATTTTTGCTTTTTTGGCAAGTCTTAGAACTCGGCAAGCGACTACAGGTCGGTAACGCCAAATTGTTCGCGGCGCTCATCGCGCTCCAAGCTATTTTTATCGTGCTTGCGGCGTTGAACACGGTGCTTGCAGGCGGAGACCCTCTCGCTCCAGTCACGCAGCCGCTATCGATAGGCACAACGGCATATTCGATGGTCATGAGCCTAATCAATACCGGACTGTTCATCGCTCTAATCTTGGATGTGAACATCCGTCAACGCGATGCCCTACGGCATGAGTTGACCCAGACCGAGATCTCACGATCGCGTCTCGAAGAGCGACAACAACTACTCGCGGATATGCATGATAGCTTCGGATCACAATTGATCACCGCCAAAATGCACGCGGAGAGAGGCGAACTCGACCGGCAACAACTGGTCGAGCTGTTGCGCGAGTGCATGGCCGACTTGCATATCGTGCTCGAGGGATCACGAGATCAAAATGGCGATTTGGCAGAAGCGCTCTCACGCTATCGCCATCGAATCGAGCGACGTCTCGCGGAACGGAACATCAGGTGCTACTGCTGTGGCGCGTCGATCTCGATGGGGCACCCTCACTATCACCCAAAGTGACCACCAACCTTCTGCGGATCATCCAAGAAGCGATTAACAACGCGCTGAAGCACGCGGAGGCTCGAAAAATCGTGTTATTCGCTCGCCACTCCCCGAGCAGCGGAATCAGGATTCAAATCGAGGACGACGGTCGCGGCATGCTGGATGAGCACGGCTTGTCGCACGGTCTCGAGAACATGCGGCGACGAGCAAGACAACTCGGGGCTCAACTTCAAGTGCGGTCGAGAGACGACGGCACGGGCACCGTCGTCGAACTCTCCAACCTACGCGGCGAGCACTGATCGGTATCGTTTTGCAGTCACGCCTTAGCGCGCTCGAGCGCGCGGCAACATCTGCACTAGGGTCGCATCCTTTTTGACAAAGTGATGCCACAGCGACGCGACCACGTGCACCCCGACAACGGCCAGCATGCCCCAAGCAAGCCAGATATGCGCAGGCTGTAATACGTTCGCCCACTCTAGATTCTTGGGCAGCCATACCGGCAGCTCAAATAGACCGAAGAAAAATGTTCTTCCGCCGTAAGTCATCGATGCCATCCAACCGATTAACGGCACCAACAACATCGCAAGATATAGCGAGTGATGACTGATCTTTGACGCAAGCATCTGTGACCGGGTCATCTCAATTGGTAGCTCTGGCCTTGGTACGCGCCAATTCCAGATGAAACGAAATGCAATCAGGAACAGCACGACAAGTCCTAACGACTTATGGATTTTAAGCAGTCGGCTATATTCGGCACGATTGGCTGGAACGGTTAGATCACCGATGTTGACCATGTAATACATCAACGCGGTCGTGCCGAGAATGCTGAAACCCATCACCCAGTGAAAGACCTTCGAAGGCGTACTCCACGCTGTAGTCGCGGTTCGTTCGGCAAGGTTCGTGCGGGTTAACCACGCTAGGATCATCCAGATCAGTGCGATGGAGGCCGGCCAGGCGAACAGCATGATTTGCAGCAACTGCTTGCTCGATTGGAGGTAACCCGACGTTAATGCCACAACCCCCATGACGGGGGCCGCCAAAATCGAAACGAGAGCTATCAGGAGTTTCATTTTGCCGACTCGGAAAGCAATTCCTTCAGTAACGGATTACCAAAACGACGCGCACCAGTCACGGCAAAAAAACTTTCGCGAAGACCGGTGACCCGCGCGTACTCTACCAAGACTCGTTGCTTCAACTCATCTTTGACGACGACCGGCGGCACTAGCGCGACCCCGGGACTCTCACGCGCGACCAACCGAAGCATCGCCATATCGTCAACTTCAGCCATCACCAACGGACGAATACCGGCCTGTTCCATCAGGGTGTCGAACGATTCGCGCAAGCTACTCTCTGGGCCTGGGAGCATGATTGGTGTGTGATGCAGGTCATCCGGGAACCGAAACTTGCGTCGCGATCCAAGCGGTCGCCCGACCAGGCTTGCCTCCTGTTCGCCGATTTTGAATACGCGCCAAGGCGTGTTTTTGTCACGCGGAACGACGCTGTTCGTTAGCACGACATCGAGTGAATGCGCTGCCAATTGCGGCAGCAGTTCGCGTAACGATCCCGATCGCAAGACGAGTTCAATATCTTCACGTCCCAACAGGGGTCGCAACCACCCAATCTGGAAGTTGCGAGATAGCGTGGCGACTGCACCGATACGTAACACCGCCCGCCCTTGCTTTCGAGCGCCTTTCAGTGTGCTCACGAGCTCTTCGCCCGAACGAAAAATCGAGTCGGCATATTCGAGCGCGATGCGCCCCGCTTCAGTCAACTCCAACGCACGCCCCTTGCGATCGAACAGGGGGTGACCCAATCGCTCTTCGAGTTGCCGTAGTTGGATCGACAACGCCGAAGCCGAGATGTGTAGCAGGGATGCCGCCCGCGTGAGGCTGCGCTCATGAGCAATCGCCCGAAAGTAACGCAGGTGGTGGTAATTAAGAGAGCTCATTTTTTAATTATATTTTCTAAAACTAAAAACTTCATTAATTGAATTGGAATAAATATAGAACAGCCCCTACATTCCCTGTCCGTGACGCGAGGCGGATATAGAAATCCGACTCAAGCAAATCCAAATCAATCAGGAACGGAAGTCCATCTGCAATGCCTGAGACCACCAATCCGTAAACCCTATGAACACCTCTCTCTTAGCGAGTCTGATCGACCCGGCAATCTTGCTGTTCTTCTTTGGCATGCTTGCCGGCACCTTACGATCAAACCTCGAGATTCCGGCGGCCGCGGCCAAGTTTTGCTCGCTCTATCTGCTGTTTGTCGTCGGCTTCAAGGGAGGTACGAGCCTGGCCTCAACGGGATTCACACCCGAAATGGGCTGGGCGCTCTTAGCAGCGACGACGCTGGCACTGGCGGTGCCGGCGTGGTCGTTCGCCGTGTTACGACGCCGACTGAGCCCATTTGATGCTGCGGCTGTAGCAGCGACTTATGGCTCGGTCAGCGCAGTCACCTTCATCACGGCGGTCAGCTACGCCGAAAAGCAGAGCGTCGAAACCGGCGGATATATGACCGTCGCACTGGTGCTCATGGAGTCGCCCGCCATCATCATGGCTGTACTGCTAGCGAGCTACGTTCGGTCACGACAAACCGCTCTCGGCGAAACCGCTAAGCCGATGAGCCTGCGTAACGTAATGCATGAAGCGTTCACCGATGGCGCTCACCTGCTCTTGCTAGGAGGCGTCTTGATTGGGTTCTTGACCGGCGACGACGGCAAACAGGCGATGAAACCGTTCACCGACCTGCAAAAGGGAGTGCTCGCTTTCTTTCTACTCGACATGGGTCTACTCGTCGCAGCTCGATTGCGCGAGGTTCGTAACAATGGCGCCTTCTTGAGCGCATTCGGGATTTTGATGCCGCTCTTCAATGCCGCCGTCGCGATGGGGTTAGCGAAAGCGTTCGACCTATCGCTCGGCGACGCGTTCTTGCTCACGGTGCTCGCCGCCTCCGCCTCCTACATTGTCGTCCCAGCCGTGGTG
>JBDKJA010000160.1:0-3182 GCA_039796795.1 Pseudomonadota bacterium | reverse complement strand
CCGCCCGTGACAAATACGAAACGAGGCATGGTGAACCGCCGCTAGCTAAACGCCGTCTTCGGAAGCCGGCACGACGGGAAGTCAGACTAGCAAAAAAGGCGTCTTTTCTCAACGCCGTGTTAGGCGCGTTCCCACACCAGACGCAGCCGCCGCGCCAGCGGATCGGCCGACGAGTCGGCGCGGAACGCCTCGGCGACGAATAAATCCGCGACCATCGCGAGCGCATCACCCGCGAAAACGAGCGGTAGCTTTTCGCGCTCCCAAGGCACGACACCCCGCTCTCGCAACAACTCCTTCACCGTGTGGTTGGGGCCTCTGGCGCGAAGCCGAATGCGCTCACCACCAACGCGCGTCGTGACGCGCAATGCCGACGGCAAGCGCGACGCGCTGATCTCGCCGTTCGCGTCTTCGACCCATCGCAAACGACCGAATCCGGCACCCAACTCGAGTACGGGCTCTCGCCGCCAACGCCAACGGCGCTCGATCGGTTCACGCTCGGCCAAATGGCGCGTCGCTTCCTGCGGCGCGATGGCATACAGACGCTGACGAAAGCGACGCACCTCGCCGCCCTGCCAGCGAACGAGGGGCTGCGCATCGGATCGCGCTGCGGGCAGTTCGACCCGGATACGCTCGAGATGCACCGCATCGGGCATGGTCAAGCCTTGCGAGGTGATCCAGTGACGCAAGAGGTTGCGCTGGCGCGGAACATCGAGTGCCTGTAACGCCGTGAGCTGTACCACGCCCTCCGCGATCACTCGACTCGCATCGATCTCGGCCAAGGCCTGCAGCAACTCCCGCGCCTCGCCGAGATGCGCGGCAGTGCGCGCCGCCGTCTTAGAGGCCGACGGCCAACGCGCCTGCAGCAGCGGCACGATGCGATGTCGAAGGTAGTTTCGATCGAAGCGCTCATCGAGGTTGCTATCGTCTTCGACCCAGCGCCCGCCGCGCGCCTGCAACCAGCTCGACAACTCCGCACGCGACACCTCGAGCAACGGCCGCCACAGCGGCAAGGGCTCGCGCGTCCAAGACGCCATACCGGCCATGCCCGCAACGCCCGCACCCCGCATCAACTGCAACAAGAGGGTCTCGAGCTGATCATCTAGATGGTGTGCAGTGACGAGCCACTCGTTTGCGCGTAATCGCGCGCCGAGTGCGCCATATCGGGCATCGCGGGCGGCCGCTTCGAGCGACTCGCCGCGTCGCTTAGGCACTTGTACTTTGACGACCGTGCACACGACACCGGCGTCGCGCGCGATGGCGCGACAGTGCTTAGCCCAGTCCTTCGAGGCCGCGCGTAACTGATGATCGATATGGATCGCGCGAAGTTCGACTCGACGCGATGCACGTTGACGCGATCGCCACTCGACGAGCAATTGCAGTAGTGCGACCGAGTCGAGTCCGCCGCTGAGCGCCACGCAAAGGCGCAGCGACTTTTCAGAAGAGGATTGTTCGAAGAGCTCGTCGAGTCGCCGCGCCACGCGCAGCGCGAGCTCATTCCGGGCGCGCTTCAGCTCGCCTCCGAATAGACACCGAAGCCGGCGATGCGAGTCGCCCGCTCGGCGAGTACGGTCTCGATGGGCTTGGCACGCAAGAGAGCCAAATGCCGAGCCAACGTATCCTGCAACGAGCGCGCGGTGACGGTGGCATTGCGATGCGCGCCGCCCAAGGGCTCAGCGATGACCTCATCGACGAGACCCAAAGATTTCAATCGATCAGCGGTCAACCCCATGGCATCGGCCGCCATCTCTTTCTTATCGGCGCTCTTCCACAAAATGGAAGCGCAGCCTTCGGGCGAGATGACCGAGTAGGTGCTGTATTGCAGCATCAACAATCGATCGCAGACGCCGATCGCAAGCGCACCGCCCGAACCACCCTCGCCGATCACCACGCTCACAATGGGAACGCGCAACTTCGCCATCTCGAAGAGATTGCGCGCTATCGCCTCACTTTGACCGCGCTCTTCCGAATCGAGACCCGGATAAGCGCCCGGCGTATCGATGAAGGTGATCAACGGCAGCGAGAAACGCTCGGCCAAATGCATCAGTCGCAGCGCTTTACGATAACCCTCAGGACGCGGCATGCCGTAGTTACGACGTACGCGTTCTTTGGTGTCGCGCCCTTTTTGGTGACCAATGACGACCACCGACTCGCCGTTCAATCGAGCAAGACCACCAATCAGCGCACGATCGTCGCCGAACATCCGATCGCCATGCAGCTCTTGGAATTCGGTGAACGCCATCGACAGATAATCGAGGGTGTAGGGTCGCTGCGGATGACGCGCGAGCTGGGTGATCTGCCACGGCGAGAGCTTGCCAAAGATGCTGCGGGTGAGTTGCTCGCTCTTACTCTGCAAACGAGCGATCTCGTCTTGCACGTTCACGGCCGCGTCTTTGGTGACGTAGCGCAGCTCTTCGATCTTGGCTTCGAGTTCCGCAATCGGCTGCTCGAAATCGAGGAAGTTGATAGCCATGAGGTGATCTTATCAGCCGTAGGCGGTGTTTGCCGCGCCGGGCGGCGGACCGTAGACCACCCGCAGACCCTCCGGGCCCACGAGCTGTTCAAGCGCTTCGAGCAATTCTGGGCTCGCCCGCACCTTCCATTCTGGGCCGAGTTCGAGCGCGGCACTCGCACGCTCGCCCTGATAACGCACGCCGATGGCGCAGGGACCCGGCCGGTGCGGTGCGAGTGTGTCGGCCAGACGCTGCAGCAGCAAACTCTGATCGGCGCCCTGCGCGCGAGGCCACACCAGCACGATGCGATGCGCCTGCTGTTCGCGCATCCGATCAAGCTCGGTGATTTTTTTGGCTGACAAGCGCCAGGTGTCACCCTGCTCGTCGAAGCGCAACTGACCTTCGACCAGCACGAGCGCATCTTTGACGATGAGCTCACGATAGCGCTGCATGACTTCGTCGAAGAAAGTCACTTCCATGCGACCAGTACGATCGTCGAGCACGATGGAAGTGCGATTACCCTTCTTGCGCACTTCGTGGATGTATCCGGCGATCGTCGCTTGTCGACCGCCGAACCAGCCGCGCTCGGGCGCACCTTGGCTCGGTCGATCGCTGATGAGATCGGCGATACGACCCGTCACGAATCGACCGAGATCCTTCTCGTATCGATTGATCGGATGACCCGAGAGATAAAGCCCCAAGGTCTCGCGCTCGCCGGCTAATCGCACGGTC
>JBDKJA010000159.1:0-3190 GCA_039796795.1 Pseudomonadota bacterium | reverse complement strand
CGCATCGATGCGATAGAGCGGTGGCATGGCGACATACACGTGACCATTAGCCACCAGCGGTCTGAAATGCCTTAAAAACAAGGCGCAGAGCAAAGTCGCAATGTGCTGACCGTCGGAGTCGGCATCCGCAAGGATGCAAATCTTGTTGTAGCGCAGCCCCGAGAGATCACTCGTGCCGGGGTCGATACCAATTGCGACGCTGATATCGTGCACTTCTTGCGACGAACCGATCTCACCAGGCTCGAGTTCCCAAGTGTTAAGGATCTTGCCGCGCAGCGGCATGATGGCCTGAAAGTCTTTCTCTCGCGCCTGCTTGGCAGAGCCGCCCGCCGAATCGCCCTCGACTAGGAAGAGCTCCGATCGCGTCGGGTCATCACCGGCACAATCAGCTAGCTTGCCGGGCAAGGCAGGACCGCCCGATACACGCTTGCGCTGCACCTTTTGCGCCGCCTTCATGCGGGCTTGGGCATTCTCGATGGCGTATTGCGCGATGCGCTCACCGGCATCCGGATGCTGTGCGAGCCAGAGCGAGATCGCGTCTTTGGCAAAGCTCTCCACCAACTGCGCGGCATCGCGAGAGGCCAGACGCTCCTTGGTTTGTCCGGCAAACTGCGGCTCGCGGATCTTGATCGAGAGGACGTAGCGAACACCGTCCCACACATCTTCCGGCGTAAGCTTCACGCCGCGCGGCAGCAGATTGCGAAACTCACAGAACTCACGCACCGCAGCAGCGACGCCCGAACGCAAACCGTTCACGTGCGTACCGCCATCCGCTGTCGGGATCAGATTGACGTAGCTCTCGGCGATGGGATTTTCAGCTGCGGGCGCCCAGCAGATCGCATATTCGACCGTGTCCTGGTCCTGTTCACGCTTGCCGGTGATCGGCTCGTTCGGCAAACGCTCAGACTTACCGAGCTCATCGACAAGGTACGCGCCAAGATCGCCCGCGAAGAACCACTCGTCCTTCTCGCCGGTGAATTCATTGGTGAAGGTGATGCGCAGACCCGGGCACAAGACCGCTTTGGCCTTGAGGGCATGGCGCAATTGCGGAATGGAGAACTTGTCGGAGTCGAAGAATTTGCCATCCGGCCAAAAGCGCACGGTGGTGCCGGTATTGCGCTGACCCACCGTACCGACAACATCGAGCTTCGAGCTCACGGCACCATTACGGAAACCGATGTTGTATTCCTTACCGCCGCGACGCACCCAGCACTCAAGTTGCTTGGAGAGCGCGTTGACCACCGACACGCCGACACCGTGCAGACCACCCGAGAATCCGTAGCTGCCGCTGTCGAATTTGCCGCCCGCGTGCAATCGCGTGAGGATCAACTCGACGCCACTGACCTTTTCTTTCGGGTGGATGTCGACGGGCATGCCGCGACCGTCGTCGCGCACCTCGAGGGAGCCATCCTTGAAGACCGTCACGTCGATCTGCTTCGCATGACCGGCCAAGGCCTCATCGACGCTGTTGTCGATGACTTCGTGTGCCAGGTGGTTGGGCCGGGAAGTGTCGGTGTACATGCCGGGACGTCGCCGCACAGGCTCCAACCCGGAGAGAACCTCAATCGCTGAGGCGTCGTAATCTTTCGCCATCCGGACATTGTAGCAATCGAAGTACCCGGAGGCGCCGCGGCTGCGGTATAACGACGCCCAAGGAGTTCCGCATGACCCGTAAACGCGCGCCCGATTTCGAAAAATCGCTCATTGAGCTCGAAGAGCTGGTCGAAAAGCTCGAAGCGGGTGACCTGCCACTCGAAGACGCCCTCAAAGCCTTCGAGCGCGGCGTCGGTCTCACTCGCGAGTGCCAAACGGCGCTCGAGGCAGCACAGGCGCGCGTCGATATCCTCATGAAGCGGAACGGAGAAGCCACATTGCAACCCTTCGACGCCGAGAGCGACGAAGAGGATAACGACGCTTAAACGACGATGGATTATCGCGCCCGCATCGAAGCGGTCCTCGATCGCGCCCTCCCGATTCCGGTGACAGGCTCGCAGCGCCTCACCGAGGCGATGCGTTACAGCGCCTTGGGCGGTGGCAAGCGCCTCCGTCCAACGCTCGTCTACACCGCAGGCGTTGCGCTCGGCGCCAGCCTCGAATCACTGGATGATCCCGCTGCTGCTGTCGAACTCATTCACGTCTACAGCCTCGTGCACGACGACCTGCCGGCGATGGATGACGATGATCTGCGACGGGGTCGACCCTCTTGTCATCGCGCCTTCGATGAAGCGACCGCCATTCTGGCGGGCGATGCGCTGCAAGCACTCGCCTTCGAGATCCTCGCAGGCCCTGAGCATCTCACCGATCAAGAAGCCGTTCGACGACGCACGATGTGTCGCTTACTCGCGCATCGCATCGGCACGGTCGGCATGGCGGGCGGTCAAGCCGTCGACCTCGAGTCGGTCGGTAAGCGTATCGATCTCGCTGCGCTACAGGATATGCATCGACGCAAGACCGGCGCGCTGATCGAGGCGAGCGTGCTGCTAGGTGCGGTGGCGGCGGGCGTGACCTCAGGTCCGCTCTACCAGTCGCTGCAGGACTACAGCGCGGCCATCGGCCTTGCCTTCCAGATTCAGGATGACATTCTCGATGTGACGGGCACGACAGACGCGATCGGCAAAATCGCCGGTGCCGATGCGGCGCTCGACAAACCGACCTACACGAGCCTGCTCGGGCTCGAGGGCGCTCGCTCGGCAGCCGCCGAACAGCACCGACGCGCACTGGCCGCCGTCGCCCCTTTGGGCGCGGCAGGTCAAGAGCTCGCAAAGCTCGCCGACTTCGTCGTCGGTCGGGCGTCTTGATTCTGTAATATCTCGCCATCATGGTTGAGGCCACCCACTGCGATCCGCGCACCTATCCGCTGTTGTCCCAGATCGGGACGCCGGCCGATTTGCGCGCGCTGCCAGCAAAGCAGCTCGGCGAAGTGTGTCGAGAGCTGCGCGCATATTTGATCAACACGGTGGCGACCCGCGGTGGACACTTCGCGGCGGGGCTTGGCACGGTGGAGCTCACTGTGGCGCTGCACTACGTCTACGACACGCCGAACGATCGGCTCGTGTGGGACGTGGGGCACCAAGCGTATCCACATAAGGTCCTCACCGGTCGGCGCGATCGACTGGTTTCCGTCAAACAAAAAGACGGTCTTGCGCCCTTTCCGACGCGCAGCGAGAGCCCCTACGACACCTTTGGTGTC
>JBDKJA010000158.1:0-3219 GCA_039796795.1 Pseudomonadota bacterium | reverse complement strand
CGCTCGGCAACGCCGCAGCAAGTTTGGCTGACTGCGGTGTTGATGCGCATGCGCGCAATCGACTCGTCGCCGATATCGTCAGTGACTGCGTGATCGGTCTCGAACGTTTTCGTCTTGAAGGCTTCGTGCCATTCAAAGAAAGCTGGCCATCAGCAGATGCCTTGCGTGATCAGCCCATCACCGTGCACGACGTGAATGGCGAGCGTCGCGGCATCGCTCGTGGCATCGATGCACAGGGCGCGCTAAGGCTCGAGTGCGCGGATGGCTCGCATGAGCTTGTCATGGCCGGTGACGTGTCGGTGCGGCGATGACCGTACTGGTCGATCTTGGCAACACTCGTCTCAAGTGGGCCATATTGCGCGCCGATGGCTCGCTAGGGCCGATGCGTGCCGTTGCGTGCGACGGATGCTCTATTTCCTCGCTGCGGGCTGGCATGCCTGTTCTCGCGGTGAGCGTTGCCAAAGAATCCGTTCGGGCGCGTTTCGCGGCATTCGTTCGCAAGTCCACGGGGTTTGAGCCTAAATTCGTCACCAGTGAGCCGAGCCACGATGGGCTCGTCAACGGTTATCGCGAGGCGTGGCGCTTGGGGGCCGATCGATGGGTCGGACTGATCGGTGCGCGTGCGTGTTTTCCGCGAGCGCGCGCGTTGCTTGTTGTCGATGTTGGTACAGCAACGACGATCGACCTGCTCGCGTGCGACGACCGTCACCGCGGCGGACTCATACTGCCCGGGCCGTCGATGATGGTGGAGTCTTTGCTCGGCAAGACGGGCGGTATCGCCATGCGTGCCAAGGATAATCGGCGATCCCAAGCACGCGGATTCTTCGCGCGCGATACGCGCGCGGCGATCGAACAAGGGGCGGTGCAAAGCGTGGCGGCGGCGATCGATCGCGCTTGGCGCGAAGCTCGTGCTTCGATCGGTGTGTCGCCCAAGTTGCTTCTGACCGGCGGCGGTGCGGCAGCAATCGAAAACGAGCTACGCGCGCCGTTTCTGCGTATCGATGATCTCGTGCTGCGTGGTCTTGTGCAGTATTTGAAGAAATAAAAAAGGGAGGCCGAAGCCTCCCTTTTTATTCGAATCGGCCTTCAGCCGATTTTGACCGGATCGATCAGGCCTTCGGCTTGTTGGCCTCTTCCACGACCTTGTCGGCCACGTTGCGTGGCACGAGATCGTAGTGCGAGAACTCCATCGTGTACGAAGCGCGACCACTCGACATGGCGCGCAGCTGACCGATGTAACCGAACATTTCCGACAGCGGCACGGTGGCCACGACGGCGATGTTCGCGCCGCGCTCGAGCTGATCTTGGATCGAGCCACGACGACGGTTGATGTCGCCGATGACGTCGCCCAAGTAATCACCCGGGGTTACGACTTCAACCTTCATCACCGGCTCAAGCAGCACGGGGCCAGCCTTGCGGATGCCTTCACGGAAGCAGGCCTTGGCGGCGATTTCGAACGTGAGGGCGTTCGAGTCGACGTCGTGGTAGCTGCCATCGAATAGCGTGGCGCGGAAGTCCACCGTCGGGAACTTCGCAAGCACGCCTTCTTCCATCTGCATCTTGAGGCCTTTTTCGACCGAGGGAACGTATTCGCGCGGCACCGAGCCGCCGACCGTTGCATCGACGAACTCGAAGCCCTTACCGCGCTCGAGCGGCTCGAACTTGATCCACACGTCGGCGAACTGACCCGAACCACCCGTCTGCTTCTTGTGCACGTAGTGTTCTTCGATCGTCTTCGTGAAGGCTTCGCGATAAGCCACCTGCGGCTCACCCATGATGCCTTCGACGTTGAACTCCGTGCGCATGCGATCGAGTGTCACGTCGAGGTGCAACTCGCCCATGCCGCGCAGAATCGTCTGGCCGGTTTCGCGATCCGTCTCGAGTCGCAGCGAAGGATCGGCGCGAACCATCTTGCTGAGCGCCGCGCTGAACTTCTCGAGTTCGGCTTTGCTCTTCGGCTGTACCGAAACGCTGATGACCGGCTCGGGGAAGCGCATGCGCTCAAGCACGACCGGATGATCGGTATCGCAGAGCGTATCGCCGGTGTCGGTTTCGGCGAGCGAGACCAGCGCGATGATGTCACCGGCGCGAGCTTCTTCGATCGCGTTCGCTTCTTTGGCGAACATTTCGACCATGCGGCCGATCTTCTCGCGCTTGCCGCGAGTCGTGTTCGTCACCGACATGCCCTTCGTGAGCACGCCCGAGTAAACGCGCACGAAGGTGAGAGCGCCGTAAGCGTCGTTGATCACCTTGAAGGCCAAAGCCGAGAACGGCTCGTCATCCGAGCAAATACGCTCGCCGACCGGATTACCGTCGGCGTCGACCGTGTTGATCGCGGCGACGTCCGTCGGTGCCGGCAGGTAGTCGACGACCGCGTCGAGAACTTGGGTTACACCCTTGTTCTTGTACGAGGAGCCGCAGAGCACCGGGTTGAAGGCGCTCGTGAGCGTGCCTTTGCGCAGGCAGGCGCGGATCGTTTCGACGGACGGCTCTTTCTCCTCCATGAGATAGGCTTCCATCGCCGCGTCGTCCATTTCGAGGCAGGTGTCGACGAGCTCTTTGCGGAACTCGGCAATGCGCGCGAGGATGGCGCGATCGCTAGGCACGGTGATGCCAAGCTTGTCGGCCAGATCGTCCGTGATGTCGAGTTGATCGGGCACCGCATCGCGATCGTCCGAGTTCCACACCAAGGCCTTCATGGTCACGAGATCGACCATACCCTTGAAGTTGTCTTCCGAGCCGATCGGCAGTTGCACCGGCAGCGGGCGAGCGCCCAAGCGCTTTTTGATCATGTCGACGCAACGCAGGAAACCTGCGCCGCTGCGATCCATTTTATTGACGTAGCAAATACGCGGCACGCCGTAGTTGTCGGCGAGACGCCAGTTCGTCTCTGACTGCGGCTCCACGCCAGCCACGCCGTCGAACACGACGACCGCGCCGTCGAGCACGCGCAGCGAGCGGTTCACTTCGATGGTGAAGTCGACGTGCCCCGGGGTGTCGATAACGTTGATCTTCTTCTTACGCCAGAAGGTCGACACCGCAGCGGACTGAATCGTGATGCCACGCTTCTGCTCTTGCTCGAGGTAGTCGGTCGTGGTCGAGGACTTCAGGTCCTTCGTATCGTGCACGTCGACGATCGTGTGCTTGCGACCGGTGTAGTAAAGAATGCGCTCGGTGGTCGTGGTCTTGCCGGCGTCGACGTGGGCAATGATGCCGATG
>JBDKJA010000157.1:0-3221 GCA_039796795.1 Pseudomonadota bacterium | reverse complement strand
ATAGCCGATAGTTTGGTAATGCACGCCAACCGCGTCTGCGAGCTGCTGACGGGACATTCCTTTGGCGGTTCGTAGATCTTCAACGCGGTTGAAGACCGGCTCTTCTTTTTGGCGACTCATGCGATATAGCATACATGCAACATAGCATGAATGCAATATTAAGGCTGAGCGCGGCAGCCTCAAGGCGATCCCGCGGAATTGAGGGTGACCTCAATTCCGGGGATTTACGACCGTTTGGTCAGAACCGCCATCCGAACGCGACGGTCACCGCGAGCGGCTCGTAGTCCGCTTTGATTCGCCCGACGGCACCTTCTTCTCCATCGAGCTCGGCGTTGGATACGAGCAGGTAGCGAACCCCCGTATCAACGAAAGCGCGCTCTCCCCATGTGTATCGGGCGCCAATCAGTGCCTGAACTCCGGTACCCGAGCCACTGAAGGAGTTTTCTACGCCGCCGCTTTCGAAGTCGAGATCGATTTCGGTCGCGTAGACAGCGCCGAGTCCGGCGTAGGTCTTAACGCGTGGGGAACCGAGGAGGTCGAACTCGCGCAAAGCATTGAGGGCAATGCTCGTCGAAGCATAGTTGCCGTCCCCGGAGGGTAATCCGGGGCCGCCGGCCACGAGCGTAAAGACCGGATGATCAACTGACTGGTACATGAACTCTGCTTCGATGCGCCAGGCGTCGCTGACATATCGACCGATTGAGCCCCCGGCGAGAAAGCCGGTGTCGAGAGGAATAGTCGGTGTAACCGCGCCGGAGACTCCAGGTCGGGTGAAGGTCAGCTGCTGATCTGACTGGGTCACAAGACCGAAGGCTCCTGTGGCGTACCAGTTCGGTGTATCGGCTGCCGCCGTTGCCCCGTTGGTGTATGCCACAAGCATTAGGGCTGACGTAGCAACCGTTCGCAGAGTCGAAGCGAATTTTCCAGACACTGAAACATCGAACATGAGAGCACTCCATGTGAATTACTTGTAACTACGCGTCATCACAGCGTTTTGGGCGCCGTGACGCGATAGACCGATAAGTTGAGGCTCTTGTTTCCGTGTTTCATCTTGGGATGAACGAGCGGCTGTGAAAATGAACGAGCGGTAGTCGCTACGACGGAGGCGGAAGTCTCAGATCGACTGATAAAATCAACCGCATGCGTGATACTGCTCTGATTCGTTTGGGTTTTATCGAGCCGCCGTATCTGTTGGCCGTGGGGTTTATTCTCCTTGGCACGTTTATTTCGGTCGGAAGCAAACAGGGGTTGGAAGCGCCTTTGCTCGTGATTGTCCTTGTGTGGGCTCTGCATCTTTCAATCGGCCTCGTCACGATCCGCGCCGGCGTGATCGGTCTATCGAGATGGCCGGTGACGGCCAACTGGCCAGATCTCGCCTTGCTCGGATTCGCTGGCGTTATTGCATCGCTTGTTCTCGCGCCAGTGTCCTTCGCGATCGACCAGAGTTTGTTGGTGCTCGGGGTTGATACCGATGACGAACTGCTCATTAGCTCAGACGCAACAGCGCTAAAGGTCTTTCTTGGAATAGTAGAGGAATGGACTCACGTCGTCGGACCGACGGTGTTGGTCGCGGTGATGCTGGCACTGCCAGCCTGGTGGGTGCGTCGGCAATCGACACCATCCCCGAATGTTTCAGAAATGAGCTGCGAGGCTGAAGCGCAAATTTCGAGCGATTCCGTGAGTGCTGAGCCCACGGCGATTCGATCGTGTTTGCAGCGTCTCCCGCCGGTACTCGGTACGGATCTCATCGCGGCTCAATCAGAACTTCAATATGTTCGCATCTACACGACGCTAGGAGACGCTCTCGTGCTGGGAGCTCTCAAAGATGTGGCTGAACAACGTGAGGCAGAGGGGCAAATCGTGCACCGTACCTGGTGGGTATCGAATCGGCACATTCGTACGTTGCGACGCAAAGGAACTCAATATGTTCTGACTATGAATAATGGTCTCGAGGTGCCGGTCAGTCGTCGACGTCAGCAAGGACTGATCCGCCAGTTCGGATCGAGCACTACGTTAAACTGATTATCGAGCTAAACAAGAGAATGAAGCGTTAAATAATCCTGAAGCGCGCTCATAGGGCCAAAAAGCTAGACTACGGGGGAAGTCATGATCACGGGACTTTACGCAGGAATTTGCGGACTACTACTAGTCGTACTGTATGTTCGTATCAGTCAGCGTCGTCTGGCGACGAAGATTGGGGTTGGTTCGAGCGGTGACGCGGAGCTCGAGCAAAGAGTTAGAGCGCACGGTAATCTCGTCGAGTCGGCGCCATTGGCGCTGATCCTGCTGTATCTCATCGAGCAGAGCGGTTTGAGTGCAACTTATGTTCATGTGCTTGGTGCGGCATTCATTGTCGCCCGTCTTGCCCATGCGCAGGGAATGTCGAGCACGACCGGTCGATCGACTGGCCGATTCTACGGCTCGCTTGGGACCGTGATTCTGCTTTTCGTGATGTCCGCTCTTCTCATAATCTCTTGGTTTTTGGGGATGTATTCACGCGGGCCTATGGCGCCGTGATCCGAAAGATCACGTTTTTCTTAGGCGGTTCGCCGAAGTAGGCGACATCCTGCTCGCCGATCAGTTCTGCGCCTAAGCGTTGCATAGCGATACGCGATCGCAGGTTATGGGCGCCGACGTGAAAAATCACATGCCGAACGTCGTGAAAGGCGTGATCGAGCATCAATCGCTTAACGCGCTGGTTAGTGCCATTGCCCCACTGGTCGCGAGAAAAGAATGTATAGCCGATTTTGACTTCGTTAGCTTCTGGGTCGTGATCATAGAAGCGCGTACTGCCAAGCGCCTTGCCAGTTGATTTGTCGCGGACGATGAAAGCGCCGCCTGATGCTAGAGCGCCATCAAAATACGTACGAAAGACGTCGCGCTTCCACCGATCTGGATTGGGGTGTTGCTCCCATATCAGTGGATCCGAAGCGACGGCTAGCAGCTCCTCGAACTCGTCTGGCTTCAGGGGAGCAAGAATGACTCGAGCGTCTTGAAGAACGGGTTGGCGGTTCATGGACGAAGGATAGCCGACTACAATGGATCTTTCGTCTGAAGCCCTGTCCAATGTATGGACCATCGGGAGTTTTAAATGACTCTGGCTCGCAGAACGAAATCTGGCAGCCTATCGAGGCGCTAAATAGCCGCAGTCGGTTGATCGATTTGCAGCGGTCGCGATGCCTTCTTGAACAGCTCACCCGCAACGAGCCACCACGCGAAAT
>JBDKJA010000156.1:0-3287 GCA_039796795.1 Pseudomonadota bacterium | reverse complement strand
CAGTTGCTCCCGCATCTCTAAGAATTCGCTACCGAGGTAATCGAACATGGCAAGAGTCAAACGTGGCGTGACCGCGGGTCGCCGCCACAAGAAAGTTTTGGGTAAAGCGAAGGGCTACTACAACGCCCGTCGCAAGGTTTTCCGCGCTGCCAAGCAGGCGGTCATCAAGGCGGGTCAATACGCCTATGAAGGTCGTCGTCTGAAGAAGCGCGATTTCCGTGCTCTTTGGATCCAGCGTATCAATGCGGCGGCCCGTCAGTTCGGGTTGTCCTACAGCCGCATGATCAACGGCCTCAAGCTCGCCAACATCGAAATCGATCGCAAGATGCTCGCGGATATCGCGGTGCACGATGCGGAGGCTTTCGGCGCCTTGGTGACCAAGGTCAAGGCAGCGCTCGGCACTCCGTAAGGATCGGTCGTGAGCGATCTCGCGACCCTCACGCAACAAGCCCTCGACGAAGTCGCGGCGAGCTCGACGCTCGCCGCGCTCGACGAGGTGCGCGTGCGTTGGTTGGGCAAAAAAGGCCTCCTGACGGAGCAGCTGAAATCTTTGGGTGCCTTGCCAGCGGCGGATCGGCCGGCGGCGGGCGCCAAGATCAATGAGGCCAAGCAGGTCGTTCAGGCCGCCATTGAGGCCGCCGAAGCTCAGTTGAGCGCGGCCGCCGTAGAGGCGCAGCTCGCTGCGGGACGGATCGATGTGACGGCTACGGGCCGTGGCGAAGAGCGGGGCGGTCTCCATCCGGTCACTCGCGCGCGCCTGCGCATCGAAACGATTTTCCGTCAGTCCGGCTTTGAGATCGCCACCGGTCCCGAAATCGAGGACGACTTTCACAACTTCGAAGCTTTGAACATCCCAGCCGATCATCCGGCTCGTGCGATGCACGACACGTTCTATTTTCCGGACGGTCGTCTGCTGCGAACTCACACCTCACCGGTACAGATTCGCGAGTTACGCAAAGGTCGTTTGCCTTTGGCGATGATCATGCCGGGGCGAGTCTATCGATGCGACTACGACATGACGCACTCGCCGATGTTTCATCAGGTCGAGGGTCTCGTCGTCAATGAAAATGTCAGCTTCGCGAATTTAAAGGCGACGCTACAAGGATTTCTGCAGGCGTACTTCGAGCGCGATCTGC
Organism: Pseudomonadota bacterium; assembly: GCA_039796795.1. GTDB lineage: Bacteria > Pseudomonadota > Gammaproteobacteria > Steroidobacterales > Steroidobacteraceae > UBA964. The sequence goes on along the minus strand of JBDKJA010000156.1, from coordinate 2,151 downwards.
GTACTCGCTTGCGTCCCTCCTATTTCCCATTTACCGAACCCTCTGCCGAAGTCGACATGTCGTGTGTCTTCTGTAACGGCGAAGGTTGTCGCGTCTGCAAGCACACCGGCTGGCTGGAGGTGGGTGGTTGCGGCATGGTGCATCCGAATGTGTTCAAGGCTGCGGGTGTCGATGCTGAGCGTTGGACGGGTTATGCCTTCGGCATGGGTATCGAACGTCTGGCGATGTTGCGCGACGGCGTGAATGACCTGCGTTTGTTTTTCGAAAGTGATTTGCGCTTCTTGCGCCAGTTCGGTGCCGCATGAAGATTTCACTGCAGTGGTTGCAGGAGTGGGTGAATCACGGTCTCGAGCCAAAGGCGCTCGGGCACGCGCTCACCATGGCGGGATTCGAGCTCGAAGGTATACACGCGGCAGCGCCGGCTTTCGAGGGCGTGCTCGTTGCCGAAATCCTCAGTGCGACTCCCCACCCGCAGGCTGACAAGCTGCGTGTCTGTGAAGTGAGCGTCGGCGCCGCATCGGCGCCGCTGCAGATCGTTTGTGGTGCAGCGAATGCGCGGGCTGGTTTGAAGACGGCCCTTGCGATGGTGGGCGCGCAGCTCCCCGGCGATCTCAAAATCAAGGCCGCGAAGTTGCGTGGCGTCGAGTCGGCCGGCATGTTGTGCTCGGCCAAAGAATTGGGCTTGAGCGAAGCGTCGGAGGGCATCATCGAACTACCGGCTGATGCGCCGCTCGGAACGACGTTGCGGGACTATCTCGGACTTGACGACACGGTGCTGGAGCTTGCCGTCACGCCGAATCGAGGTGATGCCATGTCGCTGCGCGGCATCGCGCGCGAAGTCGCTGCGCTCACCCGCAAGCCCCTGACATTGCCGGATACGTCATCGGTTTCACCCTCGATCGCCGAGCGACCGCGCATTGCGCTCGGGGCACCGGCTGCGTGTCCGCGCTTTCACGCGCGCATCATGGTTGAAGTCGATAACCGTCGTGCGTCGCCCGTGTGGTTGCGCGAGCGCTTGCGCCGCGCCGGCGTACGCAGCATCAGCCCCGTCGTCGACATCACGAACTACATCGTGCAAGAGCTCGGTCAGCCGATGCATGCCTACGATCTCGACAAAGTTCAGGGTGGTCTCACGGCGCGTCTGGCGATGGCGGGCGAAACCTGTGAGTTGCTTGACGGACGCACCGTCGAGCTACAGCCCGACATGTTGGTCATTGCCGATGATGCCGGCCCGGTTGCACTTGCGGGTGTGATGGGCGGCGCGAGAACGGCCGTCTCCACCGAGACCCGTCGCGTGCTCTTTGAGGTGGCGTGGTTCGCACCGTCGGCGATCGCGGGTCGTGGGCGCCGTTTCGGACTCACAACCGATGCGAGTCAGCGTTTCGAGCGCGGTGTCGATCCCGAGGTGGGCGCGCTAGCCATCGAACGTGCGACACGCTTGCTGCAATCGGTCGCCGGTGGTCACGCCGGTCCCGTCGTGACGGTGGAAGATGTGGCGCATTTGAGGCGCAACTCGCCGGTGGCGTTGCGAGTACCCCAGATCGAACGTCTGCTCGGGCTCGCCGTTACAGCCGATGAAACGACGGCACTACTGCAGCGTCTTGGAATCGAGCATCAAGAGGCGAGTGGCGAAACCCTGAGTTTTGCGGTGCCATCACATCGCTTTGATTTGGCGATCGAGCGCGATCTCATCGAAGAGATCGCAAGGCTCGTGGGCTTCGAGCAGATTCCAACGACACCCGCGCGGGTCGATCAGTTCATCAAGCCTCTCGCGGCCGAAGCGGCCACCGAACAACGGCTACTCGATACCCTCGCTGCCCGTGGTTATCACGAGGGCATTCACTTTGCCTTTGTCGAGCCCGGCTTTCAGGCGGCGCTATTTCCGGATGTGTCGAGTCACGCCTTGTCCAACCCCATCTCGAGCGACCTCGCGGTCATGCGCGTCTCGCTCTGGCCCGGTCTCATCAAGGCCGCGCTCGAGAATCAGCGCCGGCAGCAGTCGCGTCTGCGGCTCATGGAGCATGGCGTGGTGTTTCCGGTTGGGGCCGCGGAGTGTGATCGCATCGCAGGACTGGCGATGGGCTCACGTTGGCCCGAACAGTGGGGTGGGGGTCGCGACCTCGTCGACTATTTCGACGTTCGCGCGGACGT
>JBDKJA010000155.1:0-3587 GCA_039796795.1 Pseudomonadota bacterium | reverse complement strand
ATAGACGTACACCAAGGCGCGCGACAGGCGAGCTTTGCGCGCCACTTGCTCCATCGTCATGGCCTCGAAGCCGACGACGCCGGCGACTTCCGCAGCGGCTTCGAGGATCTCGAGTCGGCGGCGTTCCTTTTCTTCCAGACGACGTTCGGCGAGGTAACTCATGCGGCCAATCTGCCGCTTCATTGACATTCTGTCAATGAATATACGCGAGTTCTATCTTTGGATAATTGTTTCGATTTGGTGGCAGCAGGTCCTGGGACGCCGTCGCTCTACAGCAGAGGCAACCAGAGGCAACCAGAAATGCAGCAACCAGAACGCCACCATACCGCCGGCGATTGTTCCAATAATGCTACGAGTGTAGGAAAAAATGACGATACCGATGCACCCAGCAATCAATTTGTGATTGCTGGCGGTGATTTGCAATTGTCCGTCGACGAAGACCAGATCCGCGGCGACGATCGCGGCGAGGGCGCAGGCGGGTGCGAAACGCAAGGCCGCCTCGACCATGGGTGGAAACTGGACGCGCGCCCCGAGCACGAACAAGCTCGAGCGGGTGATGAAGGTCGCCGCCGTCACGCCAAGAATCGCGAGCCAAACATAGGGGTCGATGGTGTCGAGCCAAGCCGTCATGACCCGCCCTCCGGCGAGGCGCCGCGGCGCCTCAACTCGCGATCGACGAAGAGGGCGACCGCGATTCCCACGATCACGCCACAGAGCAGACCAAGGCGCAGTGGGAGCGCGTTGGCGAGTACGGCGACGATCGCCGCCGCGATCGCCCCGGCAAGTGCCGGCCACTGTCGGCAGAGCGGAACGAGTAGTGCGACGAGGGCGAGGGTACCGGCGAGTTCTAGCCCCCAACTGGCCGGGATGGCAGACGCGGCGAAGATGCCGATCAAGGACGACACCTGCCAGATCACCCAGTTGGCGAGAGCGCCGCCCGTGTAATAGGCCACCTTGTGCGGGTAGTTCGGTTCCTGCTGCAGCAGGGTCGTGAAGCGCACGAACATGATGTCGCCGACGATGTAACCGAGCCACAGTCGACGACCCGTTGGCAGGTGCGTGAAGTGCGGACGCAGCAGCGCCGTGTAAACCACGAACCGAAGGTTGACGATGATCGCTGTTAACGTGACGAGCCAAAGTGGGGCGAGGGTGGCGATCAGCGGCATGGCGGCCAGTTGGGCGCTACCGGCGTAGGCGAGCAGGCTCAGAATCGTCGCATCGAGGGTGCTGAGACCCGACTTGACCATGGCAACGCCGGTCACCAAACCCCAGGCGAAGATGCCGGGGCTGAGCGGCAGCAGTTCCCGCGCGCCGCGCAGGGCTGCATCTCGACGTGAGGACTTAGACAAGATCGATGGCGTGTGCTTTGAGATCGGCGAGGGCGATGAGCTCCAAGGCGCGCCGATGAGTGGCCTTCAACAACACCTTCGGCGCCTTACCCGCGCGAAGCGCCTCCTGCCAACGCGCCGCGCAAAGACACCAGCGATCACCGGGTTTCAGGCCGGGGAAGCCGTAGGCGGGCTGGGGCGTGGAAAGATCGTTGCCGCGTGAACGCGAGAACTCGAGAAAGTCTGCCGTCATCACCGCACAGACGGTGTGCGAACCGGTGTCGCGACTCTCGGTCTCACAGCAGCCACTGCGGAACCACCCGGTCTTGGGTGTGAGGCTGCACGGCGTGAGGGGTTCGCCGAACACATTCACCTGGGGATTGTCGCCACCGCCGCTTCCGTCCATGGGGCGCAAGGGTACCGCATGACCCTTATACTCGCTCGTTGTGAATGAGAATCTGTCACCGTCGCTGCGCCCGCTGTCGGCTTTGCCGCTAGGCGAGCGCTCGGTCGTTGAAGCCATCACCGACTCGGCGGTGTTGTCGCGTCGCTTGTTGGAAATCGGCTGTATCGAAGGGGCAGCCGTCGAGGTGGTTGCCGTCATGTGGCCCGGCCACGACCCGCTCGCCGTCCGTATCGGGGGCTCGACCTTCGCGCTTCGCCGACAAGAAGCGGATCTGGTGATGGTGCGATGAGAGTCGCACTCATCGGTTTACCGAACTGCGGTAAGACCGCATTGTTCAACCGTTTAACCGGCAGTCGCCAAAAGGTCGCGAACTATCCCGGAGTCACGGTCGAGCGCAAAGAGGGTACGTTCGCTGATGCCAAGGGCCAGCGCTATGAGTTGGTCGATCTGCCCGGACTGTATAGCTTCAAACCGACGACGCTCGACGAGGCGATCACGCGCGATGTGGCACTCGGGCGACTCTCCGGCGAGCCGCGTCCCGAGTTGTTGGTGCTCGTCGCCGATGCAACCCATCTCTCGTTGTCTTTACGCCTGACACTCGAGGCCCGTCGTCTCGGGTTGCCGATGATTCTGGCGATCAATCGCAGCGATATCGCCAAGCGTCGCGGATTCCAAATCGATCTTACAGCGCTGTCGGCTGAGCTCGGCGTTCCTGTCGTCGAGACGGTGGCGACCCGGCCCGGCGGCGCCGATTCTTTGATTAGAGCGCTCGAGCAGCGCGCTTGGCCAGAGGTCGTTCCGCTCGCGTGGCACGAGCCGACGTCGGACGATGTGGTCGCGGCGCATCGTGAGGTCGCCCGGTTGTTGAGCGCCGCTCACCATCAAGAGCCTAGGCGCAGTCCAACCGTGGTCGCGGCTGATCGGGTGCTGCTGCATCCTTTCTTTGGGATGGTGTCGTTAGCGGCAATTTTGTTTTTGGTGTTCCAAGCGGTGTTCAGTTGGGCCAGTTGGCCGATGGACATGATCGATGCTGGCGTTGCAAGCATCGGCGACGTCTTAGCGACTCACCTGCCTGAAGGGGCTTTGCGCAGTTTGCTGATTGACGGCGTCATCGCGGGGCTTGGCAGCGTCGTGGTCTTCCTGCCGCAAATCTTGATTCTCTTCGCCTTCATCCTCGTGCTCGAGGACAGTGGTTATTTACCGCGAGCTGCCTATCTGCTCGATCGATTGATGGGTAGCGTAGGGCTTTCGGGTCGCGCGTTCATTCCATTGTTGTCGTCGTTCGCCTGCGCCATTCCCGGAATCATGGCGACTCGAACTATTCCGAGCATCCGCGATCGCATCGCGACGATCATGGTCGCACCGTTGATGACGTGTTCGGCGCGACTACCCGTGTATGCGTTATTGATTGCCGCCTTCATTCCCGATCGTGCGGTGGGTATTTTCAACCTACAGGGTCTTGTGCTGTTCGCACTGTATTTCGCCGGTATCCTCTCTGCGCTGTTGGTCGCTTATGTGATCAAGCGTTGGCAAGGTGCAGGCGATCAGCATCTGCTCATGCTCGAACTTCCCGATTACCAATGGCCGAATCTCTTGAATTTGTTCGTCGGTCTGTACGATCGAATGCGAATTTTTCTCGAGCGGGTTGGCGGCATCATTCTCGCGATGGTCGTTTTGTTGTGGTTCCTCTCGACGTATCCAGCTGCGCCACCAGGGGCCACTGCGCCGGCGATCGAATACAGTTTTGCCGGCCAGATCGGCAAGGCACTGGCCATCGTGCTTGAGCCCATCGGCTTCAACTGGCAGATCGCCATCGCCCTCGTGCCTGGTTTGGCTGCGCGTGAGATCGCCGT
>JBDKJA010000154.1:0-3323 GCA_039796795.1 Pseudomonadota bacterium | reverse complement strand
ATTCCTTGTCGCAGGCTCGCAATGTATCGCTCATCCGCGATATTTTTGACGGTGGCACCAAACTCTAATCGATCATTGAGCCGATAAAGCATGCTCAGATCGGCAATGGTGTAACCGTCAATTTCACCCGTGAAGAACCCGCTCAGACTTTCGTTGATCGGTTTGGTGTTGAGGACATCCGAGAACTGCGCTCCGGTGTGATGCACTCGGATAGAGCTGCGTAGCGGCCCGCGCTCATACGAAACCGATAAGTTAGCGATCCACTCTGGCGTGTAGGGCACGCGATTGTCATCGGGCGTTGTTAGAGCCCCCGTACGCGAATACCGGTCACCGACAAATTGGGCATCGGCGATGTAGGTCAAGTTCGCATCGATGGAAAATCCGCTCCCGAGACGGGAGCCAACGCCGAGCTCCAGACCTTGATGCAGCGTCTTGCCACCATTGGTGACCTGAAACTGACTGTTACTGTTGGCAGGAATGATCTGGTTATCGAAATCCATACGGAATACCGTCGCTTCGAAGTCCAGAGTCCCTGCGGACCCTCGAATACCGGCCTCCATGTTGATCGAACGTTCCGCATTCAACTCCTGATCGTCGAGTCCGTTGAGCGCATCGCCATTAAGCGCCGGGGAAAATGCCTTGTAGGCATTAGCAAAGCCTTGCATACGATCTGAGAAGCTCCAGACGAAGCCGATCCCCGGCAAGAGCTCGGTGTTATCCGTTTTCGCACGATTGCCCTGTGCATCCGTACGACGCAGATCATGGCGCGTCTGCTCATAGATTTCGGCGCGCAGTCCAGTCGTCACAGCCAAACGGTCGGTCAACACGAACCGGTTTTGCAGATGTAGCGACCAGCTATCGGCCGCGTCAATCACATCGCGATTGACGGTGCCGCTGCGTGGCGTACCACGAGTCGCAGCGACAGTGACGTCGTGCATTTCCTCGGACATGAATCGCAGACCGATCTCCGCCTCGTTCTCGATGCCGAAGGTGTCATGACTGATAAACAAGCGGCTGTCGATGCCGTCGCGATCGAACGAGCGGTTGTTACCATTCAGATTGTCGGTGTACACCCAGCGGCGAGCGGCGGCGCTCGCCGTGTTATTCGTGGCATAACGCCAGTAGTCACGATAGAGCTCACTTCGAAACAAGATAGTGTTGATGCGCGCGCGATCGTTGATCGTCCACTCGTGACTTAGATCGATGGCACGACGTCCAGTGAGAAACCAGTCGTCAGGCGCCGGATTACGATCGCTGCCCGCTTCGTATTCGGCAACGAAAACGCCCCGATAGGAAATGTTGGCATCATTTTGATAGTCGGTGTATTTGACCCCGAGTCGTTGATTACCGCCATACTCCAATCCCGCTTTCAGCATGACATCGTGCATACTGAATTCTTTGCCCATGAATCCGTCACTCGTCATGCGAGTGATGACAGCCCCAAAGGTCGCGTCGCCCGAAGCCGCGTTTCCGCCGGCCTCGACACTCCACTCGCGAGTATTGAACGAGCCGGCGTGCATACCGACTTGAACGCCAGGTTCGGGCGTCTTAGTCACGTAGTTGATAACGCCACCGATCGTGCTCGGACCGTAGCGTAGGGAACCGGCGCCACGGAGCACTTCGATACCGTCCATGCGTTGAATGCGCGGGTTGTAGTAGCGGCCGTTACCCACGAATAGCCCCGGCGCAACCGGCACGCCGTCTTCGAGAATGAGCGTCTTGTAATCAGAGGAACTTAAGCCACGGATGCCGATGTTGCCGACAATGGCGGTTTCTTCTTCTGGCTTGATCGAGACACCCGGCACGCCGCGCAGCGCCTCTTCGGTGGAGCGCGGTTGCTGGAGACGCAGCTCTTCCGCGGTGACCAACGTGTTCGCAGCCGGTTGGCGCTTACGATCCTCGGCCTTTGAGCCGATGACCAAGATCGTGGGTAGAGCGGTTCGCGCTTCTGACGTCTCACCGACATCGACTGACTCGGTCGCTGCCACGGCGACGGAGCCTGACAAAAGCAGACCGGCCAGCATCAAGTTCGCTCGCAACCCCTCAACTTGCATCTCTTTCGCTCCGGCTCGACTACAAAATCCGCGGTGGACACAACTTAACAATCACAAATGCAAATAACAATGATTCGCGTTAACCAATCTGCAGTGCGGCCAATTGAACTGCTAAATGTAAAAGCTCTTTTGCTATTTTCTTTTAATAGGTCATTTATGGAATTAATATTGGACACTTCGCAATAACAAACGGCCTTAGGAACCGCTAATGCGCACAAGCGATTTAAGCCCTGCTGAAAAACAAGCCTGGCCCGAACTGCTCATCTGGACCCTCGCCCTTCTATTCCTGTGGATGCGCTTAACCGATGGCATCGACGTTATTGGTCAATCGATCGGATTCACGGTCGTCGAGCAGTCAGCGGCGAGGATTTTCGGCACCTACCTTTTAGTCGGGCTTCTGGCAGCGATTGCCCAGCTGTCTGTACAGGGCTACTTCAAATCAAAGGGTGAGCCGATCGAGTTCCGGGACGAACGAGATCTCGCTATCGAAAGACGCGCCAATCAAACAGCCTACTGGGTTGGTGTATTTGCTGTTCAGTTCGTGATCATTCATGTTCTTGCCAACGAAGCATTCCAGAGAAACGCGGTCGCCACTCTGGATTTGACGAGTGCAACCGGCATCGTGCTGGCACTCGCTACGATATTGCTGCTGCAAGAGATCGCACGAAACATCGCCGTGCTCGTTTTCTATAAACGCTCATGACCTCCGAAAAGACTCATCGCGTCGGCAATCGAATTCGTGAGTTACGAACGCGAGCCAATCTTTCGCAGCAGCAACTAGCCGAACGTGTGGGCGCTACCCGACAGACGATCAATGCGATCGAATTGGAAAAGTATTTGCCGAGCATGGAACTCGCTTTCAAGCTCGCTCACGTATTCGAACTACCTATCGACGCTATTTTTCGACATCCAGATGCACCGGCACCCGATGTTATCGATCTAAAGACCTTCGTCCCCGCTCGAGATTTTGATCTGTCACGCTCCTTTTATCGTGAGATTGGTTTTCATGAGAACTTCGCCAATAGGGAGGTGGCTGAATTCGAATGTGGGTCTTTTCGTTTCTTGCTGCAGAACTACTTTGTTCAGGAATTTGCTGCGAGCTTCATGATGCAGTTGCTTGTGACTGACACTGCAACATGGTGGTCAAAGCTACTGGCGCTCGATCTATCGCAGCGCTACCCGGGCATCTTGCTACGCGCGCCGACCATGCAGCCCTGGGGCTTGAAGATCCTCTATCTGTCGGATCCGTCGGGCGTGCTCTGGCATATC
>JBDKJA010000153.1:0-3332 GCA_039796795.1 Pseudomonadota bacterium | reverse complement strand
GATATCGCCCCCGAGAAATCGCGCCCGCGTGTGGTCGCGTTGATGTACGTCATGTTGCTGGTCGGCATGGTCGCTGCCTCGCTCGCCTTCGGTTGGCTTCTGAGCGGACGGTATACGCACCTACTTTTGATACAGATCATTCAAGGTGCTGCCTTCGTCACCTTCGTGTTGAACGTGGTTGCCCTGTGGCGTCAAGAAAAACGTGACCCCGCGCGCGGACGCGATACCTCCCCCGTCCCAGCTTTCGGCCAAGCATGGCGTCACTTCACAGCCCCAGCGCATACGCGTCGTCTGTTGGTCGCCGTTGGCCTCGGTACTGCGGCCTTCAGCATGCAAGACGTGTTGCTCGAGCCCTACGGCGGTCAAATTTTGAAGATGAACGTCGGTGCCACGAGTCTGCTGACAGCCTTGTCGGCGGGCGGCGCACTGCTCGCCTTCGCGCTCGCCGCTCGTCAGTTGCAACGCGGCGCAGATCCGATGCGCGTTGCCGCCATGGGTGCGCTCGTTGGCGTCTTCGCTTTCGTATCCGTCGTCTTTGCAGAACCGATCGGCTCGCCTGGGTTGTTTCGTCTTGGTGCGGTGCTCATCGGCTTCGGCGGTGGACTTTTCTCCGTCGGTGGGTTGCTCGCCGCGATGGCGCTGCAGCGCAGCGATCATGGTCTCGCGCTGGGCGCTTGGGGCGCCGTGCAAGCAACCGCCGCGGGTATCGCCATCGCAGGTGGCGGCGCGGCAGCGAATCTCATCGGCGCACTCGCCACTAGCGGTGCACTGGGTCCGGCACTGGTATCACCAGCGACCGGCTATCTCTTCGTTTATCACATCGAGATCGCGTTGCTGTTTGCAGCGTTGATCGCGATTGGACCGCTCGTACGCTCGAGTCAATTCCGTTCACCACCGACCACGCAAGGTTTGGGGCTGGCGGAACTGCCGGGCTGACGAGCATCGACGACGTTTCGAAGGACTGATCGAGTCAGGGAGCAAGCAAATGGAAACTGGCGGATTGACGAGTTATATCGACTTGGCCCAGATCGCCCTCTATGGGTTCTGGATTTTCTTTGCAGGTTTGATTTGGTACCTGCACCGCGAGGATAAGCGTGAAGGTTATCCACTCGATTCGGAGCGCTCCGATCGCACGGGTGGACGAGTTCGCGTCGAAGGATTCCCCGCCGTGCCATCACCGAAAACCTTCTTGCTCGCTGACGGCAGCAGCATTCAGGCGCCCTCGGCAGCCACTGCCGATCGTCGTCCGATCGCCGCTTCGCCACTCGGCCACGGCGAAGGGGCAGCTCTGCAACCAACCGGCGATCCGATGCGCGACGGTGTCGGCCCGGCCTCGTATGCCAATCGGGCCAACGTGCCTGAGCGCATGATCGACGGCACCCCGATGATCGTGCCGATGCGCACCCTGAGCGGCTGGCGTATCAATCGTCGCGATCCCGATCCGAAGGGGATGACGGTGGTCGGTTGTGACGGCGTGGCAGCCGGACAAATCACCGATGTGTGGGTCGACAAAGCTGAACCGCAGATTCGTTATCTCGAGCTGCAATTGACGGCAGGCGGTCACGTTCTCGTCCCGTACGGTTTCGTCAAATACAGCGGCGGCCAAGTTCGCGTGAACGCCATCACGGGCGCTCAGTTTGCCCATGTGCCGCGCACGGCGAGCGGCGAACAAGTGACGCGTCTCGAGGAAGACAAGATCACGGGCTACTACGGCGGCGGCACGCTCTATGCAACCCCCGATCGTTTAGGCCCGGTGCTGTAAGGACTGCCCATGAGCACAAGAGCCGTCTTCTCCGAGCACGATAGCGAACCGGTACACGGACTGCCCGGTGTATTGCCTGCGGGCGAACATTTGGTTTGGCAGGGAGCGCCAGATTGGCGCTCTCTCGCCTTGAACGCGTACCACGTTCGCTCACTCACGCTGTACTTCAGCGTGATGGTGCTCGCGCGCGGCGGCTACTTGTTGCTCGAGGGTGCCGAGTTGATCGATGCCCTCACTGGAATGGTGGGTCCTGCCTTGTTTGCCGGCATTGCGCTGGCCATCATGACGGGCATCGCCATACTCTCGGCGCGCAGTACGGCCTACACGATCACGACTAAACGCGTGGTCATTCGACAAGGCATCGCCCTTGAGAGCACGATCAACCTGCCCTTCACCGTGATCGAATCGGCAGCGATCAAGCTGCGTCGCGACGGCACCGGTGATCTCGCCTTGACGATGAGCAAACCGCATCGCGTGTCATACGTGTGGCTGTGGCCGCATGTCCGTCCTTGGCATCTACTGCAACCGCAGCCTTCGTTACGCTGCTTGAGCGATGCCGAGACGGCCGGTGAGCGACTGAGCCGTGCGTTCGATGCCGCCGTACCCGAGGCGCGTCGAGCGGGCGCGTCCGTGACCGGCGCAGCGGAACTCGCCACGTGAGTCACGATCACCACCAAAACGATCCACCCAAACCGCTGCTGATCGGCGCAGCGATTTTGATGATCGGTTCGTTGTTGATCGCCTATTTCGGCAAGGGCAGTCAATTCAGCGAAGAGTTGATGCCCGAGGCGCGTATCGTCGCCGCATATGACGTGCGCTTGATCAAAAACGACGATGGCACCATTGCCGCCTACACCAGCACCGGCGCACCACTCGAGGTTTTGAGTATCGAGAAGGCCGGTTTCGTGAGTGGCGTACTGCGCGGATTCGCCAGAGCTCGCTCTCTGACCGACACACCCGACGATGTGCCCTTTCGACTGATTCGCTACACAGACGGACGCTTCGTGCTCAAGGATACGGGCACCGGTGAACGAGTTGCGCTCGATGTCTTCGGTCCAACCAATGCCGAGACCTTCGCGCGTCTGTGGCGCGCGAGCGATCGAGCCCGACTGGCAGGGTCCTGACCTCATGCAGCGGCAGCTCGCGCCATGAGCTGGTCTCTGCAGATCATGCCGGCGCTGGCGGCTGTTTTTCTTTGGTGGGGACTGACGGGCCTCATTGCCTGGCTGGTCGGTAAACCAACCGGAACCTATCGCCTACTGATGCTCGGCGCGAGCGTCGTCGCACTGCTCTCACTCGTCACGATCACGCAAGTGACGGCGGTTGCGACCTCGACCGGGGCTTGGCTCGGATTCATCGGCGCGCTCGGTCTCTGGAGTTGGATCGAAACCAGTTTCCTCACCGGCTGGATTACCGGCCCGCGCAAAATGCTCCGGCCAGGCGGCGCCACCGGGTGGCTCCATGCTTTTGATGCGGTTGCAGCGATACTGTGGCATGAACTCGCCATCATCATCGTCGTCGGTCTCGTCGCACTGATCTCGATCGGCGCTCCCAACCAGATCGCGCTCTA
>JBDKJA010000152.1:0-3348 GCA_039796795.1 Pseudomonadota bacterium | reverse complement strand
CCCCGACAACTACAAGGCGCCTAAGAAGGCCGCCTCGAAGAGGAAGTAATCCATGCCTGCAACAATCGTTCAGCGCAACAAGAAGCCTTTCAAGAAGGTAAAGGTCGATACCGTCACCATCGATATCATCGAGAGCGCACTGCGCAATGCGCGTTACGAGATGGACACGGTGCTGTTCCGCACGGCGATGTCGCCGGGTATCCGCGAGCAGCATGACGAGTTCCCGATGATTGCCAACACCGACGGAAAAATGGTTGTCGGCCAGTTCGGCTCGTTCATCTGGGGCTTTATGAAGGGTTACGACGGCACGGTTGAGGAAGGCGACATCTTCCTGACCTCCGATCCGTACTCGGTCAACGGCGCCATCAGCCACGCCAACGATTGGCTGATGTTGATGCCTGTTTATCGCGGTGGTCGCATCATCGCTTGGGCCGCCATGTTCGGTCACATGACGGACGTGGGCGGAAAGGTTCCGGGTTCGCTGCCGACCGACGGCACCACGATTTACGAAGACGGCATCGTCGTGCCGCCGACCAAGATCTTCAAGGGCGGCAAGCTCAACGAAGACGTCTTGCGCGTCGTGTTGCACAACTGCCGTCTGCCGGAATGGAACCTGTCCGACTTCAACGCGATCACGGCGGCACTGCGTACGGCCGCCGCCCGTTGCGTCGAGATTTCCGAGCGCTTCGGCGATGACGTGTTCTATTCAGCCATGGATGCCATGCTCGATCGCAACAAGCGCGCGATGCGGGCGCTGATCCGTCAGAACGTGCCGGAAACCAAGCAGCACTTCGAAGACTACATCTGCGACGACGGCCTCAACATGGGCCCGTATCGCATCAAGTGCAGCATGTGGCGCGAAGGTGACAAGTGCATTTTCGATTTCACCGGCACCGACCCGCAGTCGATTTCTTCGATCAACTTCTTGTTGAACGAAGAAATGTTCAAGATGTTCGCGGGCATCTACATGATCATGGTGTTCGACCCGCAGATCCTGTTCAACGACGGGTTCTACGACCTCATGGAAGTGCGCATCCCGCCGGGTTCGCTGCTGAAGCCGTTGAAGCCTGCGGCGCTGTCGTGCCGCACGCACGCCCTCGGCCGTATCTTCGACATCCTTGCGGGTCTGCTTGGTCAGGGCAACCCTGACTTCATGTGCGGTGCCGGCTTCTCGGATAGCCCGCACTTCATGTACTCGGGCTACGACAAGAACGGCGAGTGGTATCAGCTGTACCAGATCACCTTCGGTGGTATTCCGGGCAAGCCCTTCGGTGATGGTCCGGACGGTCACTCCCTGTGGCCGTCGTTCACCAACGTGCCGAACGAGTTCCTCGAGAGCTACTTCCCGCTGCGTATCGACATCTACGAAACCATCGCGGACACCGGCGGTGCCGGTAAGCACCGTGGTGGCAACGGTCTGCGCATCGGCTATCGCTTCCTCGAGCCGGGTGAGATCTCGATCCATGACGACCGTTGGCTCACCTATCCTTGGGGCGCCAATGGCGGCGAGCCTGGCGCTCGCAGCCGCAAGCTGTTGCAGCGAGCGAATGGCACCGAAGAATTGCTCCCGTCGAAGATCGACCACGTCAAGGTGGAAGCGGGCGACCTGCTGATCGCCGACACCTGGGGCGGCGGCGGCTGGGGCGATCCGCTCGAGCGTGATGCCAAACTCGTCGCGTTCGATGTCGTCGCCGGTCTCGTGACCGTCGAGGGCGCCAAGCGTTACGGCGTGATCGTCGATGCGGACGGCAAGATCGACGAGGCTGCCACGGCGAGCTTGCGTAAGCAGATGGCGTCTAAGCGCGGCAAGAAGAAGATCTTTGATCGCGGCTTCGAGTCGATCGAAGAGCTCAAGTCACGCTGCAAGGCTGAGACGGGCTTTGATCCGCCGGCGGCACCGCGCTTCACCAAGTGGGCTGCGGTTGCGGCCGAGGCGATGAAGCGCGCCGAGGCGGCAGGCAAGAAGGGCTCGAAGGCCGCCTAAGGTCTTGAGCCTGGTCAGGCCTTGAACGAAAGTCCCCGTACCCGACCAGGTGCGGGGACTTTTTCTTTTAGCGAGTGGGGTTGGACATGACGGATAAGTACGTCGGAGTCGGGTACGCGAGCGGCAATATCGGTTTCGGACATAAAGCGGCTGTGCTCGTGGTCGATTGGCAGCTGGCTTTCACCGACCCACGCTTTGAACTCGGTGGCCTTGAGCGACTCCATCGAGCACGCGATAACACCGCAGAATTCCTGAAAGTGGCGAGAGCTAATGGGTTACCGGTTGCTGCTTGCTACACGGCCTATTGCAGCAACAAGGACATGCCGTTGTGGAAGGTCGCTGCCGTTCGCAAAGAATTCTTTTACGGTCACGAATGTACGGCCATGGATCCGAAGATTCATGACCCTTCGGACTTCACGTACTGTAAGAACGCGCCGTCGATGTTCTTTCAAACGCCGCTCATCACGTTTCTCGTGAAAGAGAATGTCGATACGGTGTTCGTGACCGGCTGCACAACGAGTGGCTGTGTACGCGCGACTATCGTTGATGCGTTCTCTTACGGTTTCCGCGTACAAGTGCTGGCCGATTGCTGTGGCGACGCCGAGGAAGGCCCGCACAACGATACCTTGCGGGATGTGGGTCGCCGTTACGCGGATATCACCGATCGCGCGTCGGTAGAGGCTTGGATACGCTCGTCGGCCAACAGCGCCCGCTGATGCCACCGCGCCGCAAGAGACGCCTCGAGTGAGTCTGCCCAATCCCGAACGTCGATTAGTGCTGCAAGCAGCACTCGCCTTGAGTGGCGGTTTACTGCTGCGGATCTCGCCCTCAGCGGCGAGCGCTGCCGACGCCGCAGCCCGTTTCAATGCCTATCTCGAGATCACGCCTGACGGACGCATTCGAATTACGAGCCCGCAGTCTGAAATGGGCCAGGGCATACACGATGCGCTCGCCAAAATCTTGGCCGAGGAGCTCGAGGCCGACTGGAGCGACGTCGATATCGTGCTCCCGACGGCCGATGATGGTCTGATCAATCCCGTCACGCGTCGGCATCGAACCGCTGCGAGCGAATCGGTGGTCATCTATCGCGATGTGATGCGACGCCTGGGCGCGAGCGCCCGCGAGATGCTGTTGCAAGCCGCAAGCGATCGATGGCAGGTCGACGTCAGCGAGTGCAGTGCCGAGCGCTCAGCGATTCACCATAGGGCAACAGGCCGACAGCTGAGCTACGCAACGCTCGCGCTCGCCGCCGCGGCGTTACCGGTACCCGAACGTGCTCGCTTCAAAGAACCCCAAGACTATCGTTTGGTTGGCCACACGACACCGCGCAAAGACACGCCGCCTAAAGTGACCGGTCGTGCTAT
>JBDKJA010000151.1:0-3572 GCA_039796795.1 Pseudomonadota bacterium | reverse complement strand
CTCTCTCACCCGGGCCCAAGGCTTGCCAGATATCGAGGACCATCGCGCGATGGATATCCGAACACGCGCGCGGCGCGAGCGCGGGATCGCGTGCTGCACCGATACCGTGAGCACTGCGCAAATGATCTGCCGTCTTGGTTTTGCAGGATATCTGCAGAATATCGAGGCGCTCGTTCCGTAGTACGTATTGATGGGTGCGCAGCGGCGACACCGCCGGCTTCGAGAGTTTGAAGGCTTCGTAGTCCTTCTCTAGAACATTACTGATCGGCAGTGTCGTATCGACGAGGCGTCGCTGCACTTCGCTGCAAAATTCCGAGTGACTGTTGGACAGTGGCATCGGCGTCGCGGCGATCGCACGGGGTGACATCATCAAAGATGTCGTCAGCAGCGCGACCGCCATGGCGAACTCGGGACGGGATCGTGTCATCTATTCCTCACGAACCGACATTATTTTTAGGTCGTTCGAGTTTATCATCCGAGCACATGGAGCTCTCTGTATGAAGCGATCGCAAGTCCACTCTCTGGCCCGAGAGGCGATGTCGCTCGAACCGGCAACGATCGATGCCTTGTATGGGCTTGAGCCTGTTTTCGAGCCGGGAGCGGGTGAAGCGTTCGGGCATGCCGAGCTCGGCGTTTTCGTCGAATTGCAGTGCCCCTATTGTGGTGAGGCTTACGGTTCGATGCTCGATCTCACCGATGCATCTCGGGTCTACATCGAAGATTGTCAGATCTGTTGTCGGCCAATCGAAGTGGCGCTCGAGGTAGATGAGCGCGGCGCGTTACAGCGCGTTGCGACCAGTCGAATCGACTGACTCAATCAGCCTGCATTGCCAAAAGCGGCGTGACGCAAGCGATCGCCCGTTTTGATGCCGCGTTTGGCGGCTTCGCCACCGCGCAGTTCCAGAATGGCTTTGACGGGCACATCGGGGCCGACCGGATCAAGTGTCAGGGGCGGCACGTTCGCGAAGATCGCCACGATCTTGCCGCGCGCGTCTACGAAAATCATGTCGAGCGGGATGTAGGTGTTCTTCATCCAGAAAGATGACAGACGGACGCTATCGTTGATGAAGAGCATGCCTTGATCAGACGGCAGGTCTCGCACCCACATCAGCCCTTGTCGTTGACGCTCGGGCGTATCGGCGATCCACACGTCGAACTGGTGTTTCTTCTCGCCACTGTCGATGCGCAGCGCAGCGCGCGGATAGGTTGAAAGATCGAGCGGCGCCGGCTCGGCTGAATTTCGCCACTGCGCGTGAACCGGTGCGATGAGCGCCAGCGAGAGCAGCAGCGACAGAAGTAAAAGACGCGGGTTCATAGTGTGACCAGCATACGCTTTGCGAAAGCGCCATGCAGTCGACCGAGTGCGCGCACCACGTGCAAGGTGACGGTCGTCACGATTATGCCGCCGAGGGCGATCAGTAAAAGTCCGATCGGATGGCGGATCCATTCATACATCCAAGCGGATTCGCTGGCGAGGTGGATGCCCGGCTGCCCAGGCAGCACGAACCCGGCTGCTGCCAGCGCCTCGAAGATCGCAGCGACGATCAAGCCGGCACCCAGCGAGAGACCCACGACGGCGATGACGAAATAGGCGATGCCAAGCGGCAGCATCAGCGCCTCGTAAGCGAGGGTCGTCCAGGTTCGGATTTCTTTGAGCATCTGACCGATCCGCTGCAGGAGCGACAAGTCGCGTGGTCTCGTCGCCGGACGTCGTGGCATGCGCTCGCCGGTCATGGCCTCGACCAAACGTCCCTCGACCAATGCCAGCAATCGTGCGGCGCCGATGAACAGAAGGAAAAACGGCAGGCCGATGATCAAGATGGCGAGTCCGATCGAGAGTGACAGTCCAACGGCGACGAATGAGAAATAAAACACGCCTGTGAATAGCGCGAGCAGGCAATAAAAGAGCGACGTGTAGGCGCGCACATCGCCATACACACCAAAGAAACGCTGCCAGATTCCGACTGAAGTTGTGCCGCGATTGGCTGCCTCCATCGAGCGGCGACTCGACATGGGCATCGCCATCGCCGCCTGTACGCGCGACTCGGTCTCGAGGTAGGCGGCCGCCACCTCGTCAGGGGCGCCGTAACTTTTCACGATGTTGGCCAGCACCTCGGACTCGGCCAAGTTCGGATTGGCCGCGATCTCCGCTCGCAGGTGTTGTTCGGCATCGTAGAGCGCGTCTTGGACGAGCGCCGGGTCGGTCGCTTGCAGCGCCAGACGCAGCGCCTGGAGATACTCGTTGATCGAGGCGGGGGCAGCAGAGTTCATGGGGTCGATCCTGAGGGTGACTGCGGTTGGGTTGCCGCGCGGGTGAAGTGGTCGACGAAGTCGCGGGTGTGGGCCCAGGCGGCCAGCCAGTCCGCCAAGACGGCTCGGCCCTCCGGGGTGATGCGGTAGTAGCGCCGCGGCGGACCTGAATAAGACGGAACGATACGACTCGAGAGCCAACCCGAGGCCGAGAGAGAGCGCAGCACGGGATAAATCGTGCCCTCCTTGAACAGCGGCTCACCGCCGTCGGGAGGCTGCAGGCGCTTGGCGATGTCGTAGCCGTAGGCGTCTTCGTCGGTGGCTGCGAGCACGGCCAGCAGGACGAGCGCCACGAGTCCGGCATTCAAGTCCTTCTGAAACTTCTTGGCGTGGGTATCGTTCATTGGCTAATACTGTAGAGTA
Organism: Pseudomonadota bacterium; assembly: GCA_039796795.1. Lineage (GTDB taxonomy): Bacteria > Pseudomonadota > Gammaproteobacteria > Steroidobacterales > Steroidobacteraceae > UBA964. The sequence goes on along the minus strand of JBDKJA010000151.1, from coordinate 899 downwards.
CTTAATACCAAGCGTCAAATAGTACTCGGCCTTATGGAGGGATCTCGGATGTTGGTTGCGCCTTAATGTTGGTTAAGATGCAACCAATGCGCCGCCACCTCTCTTGGTTTCGCCTGATCCTCGCGATGACTGTTGCAGTCGTGTTTGTGGGCTGCGCTGCGATTGGACCTAAGCTGCAGGCGCCCGACCTCTCGATCGTGTCGGTCGATCTCGTTAAGGGCGATCTGTTCGAGCAGCGCATCAAGGCGCGCATGAAGGTGCAGAACCCCAACGATCTCGAGCTTGCCGTGAAGGGCGTCACTTACACGATCGAGTTGGGTGGTGAGCCACTTGGGCATGGCCTCTCCGGCAGCAGTTTTGTCGTGCCCGCCAAAGGCGAAGCGGAGTTCGACATGCTCGTGACCGCCAATCTCGCCGGTACGTTGCTCAAACTCATCGAAAAGGCGCGCAGCACGGGTGGCTCACTCAATCAGGTCGAGTATCGACTGCGTGGTCAGGTTCGACTGACGCACTCAGGCGGCGTCGAGTTCTCGTCATCATCACGGTGATTTTGCTAGTTCTCGGTTCATCCGCGATCGGTTGGTTGGCGGCTACCTGGCCTGCATGGCGCGCGGCCATTCTCGGATAATTGCGATCTCGGACGCTGTCTTGACCGACCCCCACTTTTGTAACGCGACGACGTTCACGAGCATTGCACGCGCGCTCGCTGTATTAGCGCAGCAGCCAGCGGATCTACCGACCCGTTCGCGCCTAGCGACGGTCGCCGGTCTCAGTCTTAGCCGGCTGCGTCGACAGTTTCTCGACTGGTCGGGCGTCGAGCTCGATCTTTTGCTGGAAGCGTGTGCAGTCATCGGCGACGAAGAAGAGCTCGTTGGCGAAGCGCGTTTGTTCGCTGCGGC
>JBDKJA010000150.1:0-3437 GCA_039796795.1 Pseudomonadota bacterium | reverse complement strand
GACTTTGCTCACACGACGGCCGATGGTGGTGGCGTATCGCTTGGGCGCAATCACGGCGTTCTTGCTGCAACAGCTCGGTCTCGTGAAGGTGCGGTTTTTTTCGCAGCCGAATCTGCTCGTGGGTCGTGAGGTGGTACCGGAGTTTTTTCAAGGACGGGCGAATCCCGAGGTGCTTGGGCAAGCGCTACTCGAGTGGCTCACCGAACCGGTGCGTTGGGCGAATATCGAGAGTGAGTTCGAGCAGGTGCATCGGGCCTTGCGACAGGGTGGAGCGGCGCTCGCCGCCGAGGCCGTCATCGAGCTGTTGCCGTGAGTGAGCGACGCTCGTGAGTTACCTCGTCGTCGGTGTCGATGAAGCCGGCCGCGGTCCGCTTGCAGGGCCGGTGGTTGCGGCGGCGGTCATTCTGGATCCCGCAAGACCCGTGACGGGGCTCGCCGATTCCAAGGCGCTCGATGCCGCGGAGCGCGAGCGCTTGGCCGAGCTTCTGCAGGCGCGCGCGCTGGGGTGGTGCGTTGCGGTCGCAAGCCCTCTCGAGATCGATGCCATCAACATTTTGCAGGCGACGATGCTCGCCATGCGGCGAGCGCTGCTCGGCCTGCTGGGATCGACCAGCGCCGAAGGTGGTCGCTATGGCCCGGTGCGGGTCGAGGTCGACGGTAATCGTCTGCCGTCTCTCGAGGGCATCGACGGGATCGCCGAGGCGGTCGCCATCGTGAAGGGCGATGCCACACAGCCGGCGATCAGTGCTGCTTCGATCCTGGCCAAAACGGCTCGAGATCGCGTTATGGAACAATTAGATACGCGATATCCTGAATATGGATTCGCGATCCACAAGGGTTATCCGACCCCGGCCCACCTTGCGGCTCTCAAGGCACACGGACCGAGTTCAGTCCACAGACGGAGTTTCGGGCCGGTAAAATCGGCAGCGCGATGAGCGCCTTCGTCCACCTGCGTCTGCATACCGAATACTCGCTGGTCGACAGCGTGGTACGCATACCCGAGCTCGTCGCGCGCGTCGCGGAACTCGGCATGCCGGCGGTCGCCGTGACCGACGAGCACAACTTGTTCGCGATGGTGAAGTTCTATCGCGAAGCGCTCTCGAAGGGCGTCAAGCCCATCATCGGCGTGGATCTGCAGATCCGCGAGCCCGGCGAACGAACACCCGCGTCACGACTCACGCTGCTCTGCATGAACGATGCGGGGTATCGCAGACTCACGCGGCTCGTCTCGCGCGCCTACCTCGAAGGTCAGCAGCGCGGTGCACCGCGCATCGATCGCGAGTGGCTCACGCCCGAATCGACCGAAGGCCTGATTGCGCTCTCGGGTGGGCGCGAGGGGGATGTGGGTCGCGCATTGCAGCAAGGCAAGACGGCCGAAGCGCGCGGCTTGATCGAATTCTGGAAGGGACTCTTTCCGGATCGCTACTACCTTGAGGTCACGCGCACGGGTCGTGACGAGGATGAAGCGCTCGTCGCCTCAACCGTGACGCTCGCGATCGAGACGGCGCTGCCCATCGTAGCAACCAATGACGTGCGCTTTTTATCGCCCGATGACTTCGAGTCGCACGAGGCGAGGGTGTGTATCCACGAGGGCGCCTTGCTCGCCGATGCAGCAAGGCCGCGTCACTACACGCGCGAGCAATATCTGCGATCGCCGCAGGAGATGGCCGAGCGATTCGCCGATCTACCCGAGGCGATCGAGAATTCGGTCGAGATCGCTAAGCGTTGCAGTCTGGTGCTGCAGCTCGGTGAGAGTCGTCTGCCGATCTACCCGGTTCCGGAGGGCCAGACCACCGAAGCATTTTTGCGAGCTGAATCTGCACGCGGCTTGCAGCAGCGCCTGACGCGTCTCGGTAATGTTGATCACGATACCTATCGCGCGCGTTTGCAGACCGAACTCGAAGTGATCTGCGCCATGGGTTTTGCGGGCTACTTTCTCATCGTTGCCGACTTCATCCGCTGGGCGCGCGGTAACGGTGTTCCCGTGGGACCTGGTCGTGGTTCGGGCGCAGGCTCTCTGGTCGCGTATTCGCTCGGCATCACCGACATCGATCCGCTGCAATACGATCTGCTCTTCGAGCGCTTCCTCAATCCCGAACGCGTCTCCATGCCCGACTTCGACGTCGACTTCTGCATGGACGGGCGCGATCGCGTCATCGAGTACGTCGCGGACAAGTACGGGCGCACGCGCGTTTCGCAAATCATCACGTACGGCACGATGGCCGCGAAGGCGGTGGTGCGCGATACGGGTCGCGTCCTCGGGCTCGGCTACGGCTATGTCGACAAGATCGCGAAGCTCATTCCGTTCGAGCTCGATATCACACTCGATTCGGCACTCGAGAAGGAGCCGGAACTCAAGCGCCTCTACAAAGAAGAAGACGAGGTCCGCAATCTCATCGATCTCGCCAAGTCGCTCGAAGGGCTGACTCGTAACGCCGGCAAGCACGCCGGTGGTGTGGTGATCGCTCCGTCGGTGCTCGAGGACTTCACGCCACTCTATTGCGAAGAGGGCGGTGGCTCGGTCGTCACGCAGTTCGATAAGGATGACGTCGAAGCTGCGGGTCTCGTTAAGTTCGACTTTCTGGGTCTGCGCACACTGACGGTCATCGATCATGCCGTGCGCACGATCAACGCAGTGCGCGCGAAGCGCGGCGAGGCGCCGCTCGATATCGCCGATCTGCCGATGGACGATGCGGCGACCTTCCAGCTGCTCAAAAATTGCGAGACCACCGCCGTCTTCCAGCTCGAATCGCGCGGCATGAAAGATCTCGTGCGGCGTCTGCAGCCGGATCGCTTCGAAGATATCGTCGCGTTGGTGGCGCTGTTCCGACCCGGTCCGTTGCAATCGGGCATGGTCGATGACTTCATCGCACGCAAGCATGGTCGCATCGATGGGCCGATCGATTATCTGCATCCGAGTCTCGAGCCGGTGTTGCGCCCGACCTATGGCGTGATCCTGTATCAGGAACAGGTGATGCAGATCGCGCAGGTGCTCGCGGGCTACACCTTAGGTGGCGCCGATATGCTGCGTCGCGCCATGGGCAAGAAGAAGCCCGAGGAGATGGCGAAGCAGCGCGGCAAGTTCGTCGAGGGCTCCGTTGAACGCGGCGTCCCTGAGGCCCAGGCGGCACACATCTTCGATTTGATGGAGAAATTCGCCGGATACGGTTTCAACAAGTCGCACTCGGCGGCTTACGCCTTGCTCTCCTATCAGACCGGCTGGCTCAAAGCACATCACCCCGAGGCGTTCATGGCCGCGGTGCTCTCGGCCGATATGGCGCACACCGACAAGGTAGTCACGCTCAAAGACGAGTGTGATCGCATGGGTATCACCGTCCTGCCACCCGATGTGAACTCGTCGGCTTATGCCTTCGAAGTGGCCGGTGAGCGACAGGTTCGTTATGGCCTTGGCGCGATTCGCGGCGTGGGTGAAGCCG
>JBDKJA010000149.1:0-4095 GCA_039796795.1 Pseudomonadota bacterium | reverse complement strand
GGTTCCACCTCCGTTCCTCGCGCCTGGGAACCGCTGCGTCGCGCCGGCGCCACCGCGCGCACCATGTTGATCGCGGCAGCAGCCGCGCGTTGGCAAGTGCCGGTGTCGGAGTGCATTACGCGCGGTGATAGCGCGGTGCATCACCCCCCGACCCAGCGCAGCCTGACGTATTTGGCGCTGGCTGCGGACGCTGCGGCCTTACCGGTGCCCGCTGCCGAAAACGTGACCCTCAAGTCCGCCGGCGAGCGCCGTTTGTTGAAGCGTCGAATTGGTGGCGTAGACAATCGCCAAGTCGTCACAGGGCAAAAACTATTTGCGAGTGACATCTACCTGCCTGGCATGGCGTATGCGCTCTATGTGAAATGCCCGGCCGTCGGTGGCTCTGTAACGACTGCCAATCTCGAAGAGCTGAAGCGTGAGCCCGGCGTCATCGATGTCTTCATCCTCGAGGGCAATGGGGATGTCGTCGAGTTGCAGCCTGGTGTTGCGATCGTTGCAAACTCGACTTGGGCTGCACTCAAGGCACGCCGAAAGCTGAAGGTCGAATGGAATGAAAGCGGTGCCGCCAAAGACGACTGGGCAGCGACGAGTGCGCAGTCTTTAAAGCTCGCTGAAAGTGAAGGCGCTGAGATCATCGCTGAGCGTGGTGAGATCGCCAACACTTTCACGGAGGCCGCTCATCAACTCAACTCGGTCTACCAATATGCCTTCGTTTCGCACGCACAATTAGAGCCGCAGGTGTGTGTCGCGCGAATGACGGCTGAGGGTGGCTGTGAGTTATGGCCACCGAGCCAAACACCGCAACGAGCGCAGAAGAACGTCGCCAATGTGCTGAAGCTCGATGAGGTGAAGGTCACGATACATCCCGTTCGGGTTGGCGGTGGATTCGGTCGCCGCCTCATGAACGACTATGCCTGCGAAGCCGCCGCCATTGCTCAGCGTCTGGGTCGTCCCGTGAAGCTGCAGTGGACTCGCGAAGATGACATGACGCACGACTTCGTACGCGCTGGTGGCACGATCGCTTTACGCGGCGCGGTCGACAAGGAGGGGCGTGCTAGCGCCTGGCAGCAGCACCTCGTCACGTTTACTCGCGACGGCCAAAAGCCAGTGCTGGGTGGCGATTTACGAGCAAACGAAGATTTTTCGCAGCTGATTCCCAACTTTCGCTACACGCGCAGCCAGTTGCCCTGGGGTTCGCCAACAGGCTTCTGGCGAGCGCCCGGGGCGAGCGTATTTGCCTTTCCGTTGCAGAGCTTCTTGCATGAGATGTCCGTCGCGGCGGGGCGCGACCATTTGGCATTTCTACTCGATATTTTGGGTGAGCCGCGCTGGTTGACGCCCGGTAATCGCAATACCTTGCACACCGGGCGCGCGGCGGGGGTGCTCAAACTCGCTGCAGAAAAAAGTGGTTGGAATAATCCGCTACCAAAGGGTCGCGCCCGTGGCTTAGCTTTCTATTTCAGCCATACGGCACATGTGGCGGAGGTTGCTGAAGTGAGTGTCAGCGACGATAAAGCCATCACGGTGCACTCGGTTACCGTCGTGTGTGATGTCGGTCCGATCGTGAACTTAAGTGGTGCCGAATCACAGTGCCAAGGTTCGGTGATCGATGGCTTGAGCGCGATGCTCGATCAGAAACTCGATTATCGAAGCGGTCGGGTCACACAAACCAATTTCGATCGTTATCGATTGCTGCGTATGGGCCTAGACCCTCGTATCGATGTGCACTTCATCGAAAGCGACTTCGCACCCAGCGGGCTCGGGGAGCCTGCTTTGCCGCCGGTAGCGCCTGCGGTTTGCAATGCGGTATTCAGTGCGAGTGGTCATCGCATTCGGCGCTTACCGATCAGTGATGAGGGCTATCGCTTCACCAAGGGATGACTTTGCCATCGTAATTGATAGCGGCGCCGTTATTCTCGAGCGTCATGCCGTCGATTACTTTGATCATGCCGGCGACGCTTTCGGTTGGTGTGATACCGCGCCCTTGAAAGCCGGATGCGCGCAGTAAGTCAGTCTCGACCATGCCGGGTGCAATGATCCCGACGATGATGCCCTGATCACGCCAGTCCGCCGCTAGAGATCGAAAGACAATGTTGAGAGCAGCCTTACTTGCGCGGTAAGCATAGAAGCCCCCTCGACGTGTGACCATGGCAGAAGAGCCTAGACCACTCGACATGCCGAATACTTTCTTTTGCGTGCTCGTAGCGAGGTTCGACTTGAACGCCTCGGCCATTTTCAGAGCGCCATAAGTATTGGCATTGATCACATACAAAAACTCAGCCTGATCGAGCGAGCCTATCGATTGTTTGGGCACATCGCCCAAAGTACCTGCGTTGTTAATCAGGATATCGATGGGCTTGCCACGATACTTCAGCGCGAGCGCCTCAATCGCGGCAACGTCGGTGACATCAAGCGCTTCGATCGTTACCTTCGGGTGCTGCGTAGCGAGCGCTTGCAGCTCTTTCGCTTCGCTCGGACGTCGAGCCGTTGCGATGACGGTGGCGCCGCGCTCGGCATATTGCTTCACGAACTCGAGACCGATACCGCGATTGGTTCCCGTGATGAGAACCGTCTCGGCAAGCGCAGTGGTGACCGACAGTGCCGATAGCATCAAGCCTAGGATGAATTTCATGGAGCTCAACTCTTCAGTGGTGAGGCCTTCAAATCGTAGGCATCGGCTCCGGTGATCCGAACTTTCGCGAAATCGCCGACCACGAGATGGCCGCCGCGCGTCACTCGGACTACGCCGTCGATCTCCGGTGCATCGCCGCGCGATCGAGCGATCGCGGTGTTACCTTCGATGGCATCGACCAGAACCGTCTCTTCACGACCGATCCGTGCCGCGAGTCGCTGCGCACTGATGTCTTGCGCGACTTGCATGAAGCGCTCGAGCCTTTCCTCTTGAACCTCGGGCGGCACATGCGGCCCCGCATCGTTGGCGCGAGCCCCTTCGACCGGTGAATATTTGAATGCACCCACGCGATCGAGCTGAGCTTCCTCAAGCCATTGCAGAAGTTCTTCGAATTCCGCCTCGGTCTCGCCGGGGAAGCCGACGATGAAAGTGCTGCGAAGGGTGAGATCCGGGCATTCACGACGCCAAGAGTGGATGCGATCAAGCGTATTGACCGCATGCGCAGGACGACGCATACGCTTGAGCACGCTTGGGCTGCCATGTTGGAACGGAATATCGAGATAGGGCAGTACACGACCTTCGGCCATCAAGCTGATGACCTCATCGACGTGCGGATAGGGATACACATAGTGCATGCGCACCCAGACGCCGAGAGAGCCGAGACCTTTGGCTAGATCGAGAAAACGCGTCTCCCACGATTGGTCGCGCCACTGCGCTCCGGCGTAGCGGATATCGGAACCATAAGCGCTGGTATCTTGGGAGATGACGAGCAATTCTTTGACGCCCGATGCTAGCTTGCCGCGCAGATCCGGAATGATGCAGAAACTGCACTTGTTATTGCAGCCTTCGGAGATCTTGAGGTAAGCGTAGTGCTTGGGTGTTAGGCGAATGCCTTGAGCCGGCACGAGATCGACGAACGGATCATGTAGTGGCGGCAGATGCTCGTGCACCGCCGATAGCACATCATCGTAAGCATGCGGTCCGGTGACCTTTAGAACACTCGGATGTTTCTCGAGAATGCGTTGCGGGTTGGCGCCAAGACATCCCGTGACGACCACTTTGCCGTTCTGTTCGAGCGCTTCTCCGATGGCATCGAGTGATTCGTCGATGGCTGAATCGATGAAGCCGCAAGTGTTGACGACTACGAGATCCGCCGATTCGTAATCTGGCGCGACGACATAACCTTCAGCACGCAGTTGAGTGAGGATACGTTCCGAGTCGACGAGTGCTTTGGGGCAGCCGAGACTGACGAAACCGATTTTTGGGGTATTCCCGAGGATGTTTTTGGCAGGCACAGCGTATTTTACCGCCTCGTGGCCGCGCTTGTCCGCAGTCTGGACGAGGGTGCCGTGGTTCTTTGGTGTGAGCGAGTGCTCAGGCTGAATACCCACCGTGAAAGCAGCAAGCATCGGCATCGTAGGCGGCGGAATCGGCGGTTTGTCCGTCGCGTTGGCATTGCAACG
>JBDKJA010000148.1:0-3547 GCA_039796795.1 Pseudomonadota bacterium | reverse complement strand
GCGTCCATGAACGAAAAAGCGGCTACGGCGATGAACATGGCCGCAAGACCGCGGAGGTTGCCGGTATTCATGGGGGCGGGACTATACGGGAAGCGGGCGTCGCCGACCGGAATGTGCGCGAGATCACGTTCAAATACTAGGCCGCAACAGTAGGCTTAGAAAGCCGGTAAAAATGATCTTAGTTTTTTATGGGAAAGCGGCGATGGGGGCACTACATTCCGCATCCATACCAACTGACCGCTCGGTGGTTCGATCTTTGATCCGATCGCCGCGCAAGCTCGAATCTCCGAAGACAACAACGTCAACCAGTGCGATGAAACATCTCAGCTTGACGCCGGCTTTGCTGATTGCCGCGCAACATGACACCAGTTCGATTTCCAGCCTCGTGATGACTTATCGTCTGCACGGCCTCGGCGGTGATCGCGCCTGTCGTAAGCTGATCCATCGGCTCGAGAAGCTGAACTTGCTGAAGATCGCGGCAGGTTCCCGTAACGATCGGCGCGAAAAGTCTGTGTGCCTCACCGACGAGTCGCGCCAACTGCTGCGCGAGCTGCAAGCGCAGCTGCAGAAGCTGCCGATCTGACCCACGCCTTCCCCGCTCTCGGGTTCGTCCGTAAGACAGTCGAGCCAAGGACGGATATTGGATTTGCCTTGCAACTGAATTTGATACAGTTATTGTTGCGATATGAAACTAGTTGGCCTGGCACCCGCCGTTTTACTGATTGCCCAACACAAGGCGATCTCGATTTCCGAGTTAGTCCATCTTTATCAACAAATGGGCTTCGGGGGTGCGCGCAGCTGCCGCAAATTGATTCACCGGCTCGAGCGGCTCGAGTTGATCGAAATCGCGCCTGGGGCCCGTGGCGATCGTCGCGAGAAGGCTGTCGAACCCACTCCGCGCGCGATGCAGATGTTGGGGGAGCTCAACGGCTTGCTTGACCACATTTTGGGCCGGTCAACCGCTCCACCGAATGTCCGATTGACGCAAACGGGGCGTCAGGGCGAATCCGTGTCGGCCTAACTCAAGGCTCCTCGACGAGGTAGCCGCGTGCGCGCAACAGATCGAGCACGCCATTCTTTTTGAAAAGCTCCGTGATCGGCACCACTGCCAAAGAAATCGAGTGGTTCTCGAGAGACTCATAGACGAGCTGCAGCCATTGCTCGTCAAACTGACGTCGGATGTCGGCGACGCGCGGGCTTTGCATCAGCGCCGACCAGCAGGTTTCCTGCTGCGCTAGCGCATTCGATGATCGCAAGCCAGCGACGTCGCCGAGCGACCAATCCTCCGCGCGCTCGCGCGCCAGCGCGAGATCGAACTCGAGGCGATCGAGCGTGGATTTCATGCAGGCGAGTTCGGCAGCGCGCGGAATTTGTGCCACTTCCGCCAAGGTCGCTTTCGGGTCGTCAATGCGCAGCTCAGGCTGTACGATCTTGACCTTGTTCTTGCGCGCGAGTTTCTCGACTGCTTTGTTGACGTCGTTGCGCGAGGTCAGGCCGCTGCGTGAGACCGCTTCGCGCCACAACTCCCCGGCGGCGAGTACCGGCCGGCGCTTTAGCATGTCGGTATCACGCGGCGCATATTTTTGACGCAATCTCTCGAAGCGCGCGTAAAGATCCGGCGGAAGAACGGCTTGCAATGACTGTTTATCTTCGTTGCCGCGCAGCTTTCGATATTGGAAATAGAGTTGCACGGCCGATATGGGGCCGATGTCGGCGTCGACCTTGCTGCTAGCGGGAATCAAGCGATCGGCACGAGAGAGCACGCGCTCGACTTCCCGCGAGCGCCACTGCAGTTTCTTCGGCAGCGGGCTTAAGGTGCCCAAGATATACAGGGTGTTGTCGCCGTTGCGGACCTTCCAGAGGCCAGGCCCCGCCGCTTCGCCAACCACTGTGACTTCTTCGACGACCGGATCGTCGATGACCACGTTGTTAGCATCTACCTGAATATCGAGCGTCGCATTCGAGATCGGCAATTCCTGCGGAACCGCCCAACCGATCGATGGCGCAAGCATCGATATCGACAACAGCAGGAAGGCGAATCCGTTCGCGAACCTGTTCATGCTGACCTCAAGCTTTGAGAGCGACCAATACCTCATCGAGCATCTTCTTCGCATCGCCGAACAACATGCGGTTGTTGTCGCGGAAGAACAGCGGATTGTCGACGCCCGCATAGCCCGAGGCCATCGAGCGCTTCATGACGATCGACGTCTTGGACTTCCAAACCTGCAGCACCGGCATGCCGGCGATCGGGCTGTTCGGATCATCCTCGGCCGCCGGATTCACGATGTCATTTGCACCGATCACCATCGACACGTCGGTCTCCGGGAAGTCGTCGTTGATCTCATCCATCTCGAGGACGATGTCATATGGCACTTTAGCTTCGGCGAGCAGCACGTTCATGTGGCCCGGCATACGACCGGCAACCGGGTGAATGCCGAAGCGGACATTCACGCCCTTCTCGCGCAGCAATTTGGTGATTTCATAGACGGTGTGCTGCGCTTGCGCGACGGCCATGCCATAGCCTGGCACGATGATCACGTTCTTGGCGGATCGCAGAAGCTCGGCGGTTTCCACGGCGCTCACAGCGACCACTTCGCCGGCGGGTTGATCGCCCGCAGCCGCCGCTGGGGTCGAACCACCGCCCGTGCCGAAGCCACCCGCGATCACGCTGATGAAGTTGCGATTCATCGCGCGGCACATGATGTACGAGAGAATCGCGCCCGAAGAGCCAACGAGCGCACCGGTCACGATCAACAAATCGTTCGCGAGCATGAATCCCGTCGCAGCGGCCGCCCAACCGGAATAACTGTTGAGCATCGAAACGACGACCGGCATATCGGCACCGCCGATCGCCATCACCATGTGGATGCCAAAGAGCAGCGCAATGATCGTCATGATCGCAAGCGGCAACATGCCCGCATCGACATCGTGCGCAGCCAAAAATTCTGCGCCGAACCAGATCACGGCCAGCAGCGCGATCAGATTGAGCCAGTGTCTTGCGGGCAGCAGCAGCGGCTTGCCACCGATTTTTCCCGAGAGCTTGCCGAAGGCGATGATCGACCCTGAGAAGGTGACCGCACCGATCAAAATGCCGATATAGATTTCGACTTCATGAATGGCTTTCTCGGCGCCCGTGTAGACGATCGAGGTGTCCACGTAACTCGCGAAGCCCACGAGACAGGCAGCAAGTCCGACGAGACTGTGCATCAACGCGACGAGCTCGGGCATCTGCGTCATCTGCACTTTGCGTGCAGCATAAACGCCGATTGCGCCACCAATGGCCAGTGAGCCGATGATCCAGGGTAGACCCGCGGCGGTAACGCGCGGCCCGAGCACAGTGGCGACGACGGCGATGGTCATGCCGAGCATGCCGTAAAAATTGCCGCGCCGAGACGTCTCGGCATTCGACAAACCACCGAGGCTCATGATGAAGAGGATGGTCGCGCCAATGTAGGCGACGGTTGCGAGATTTTCCGACATGTCCGTGGCCTCTTATTTGCGGAACATCGCCAGCATGCGTCGCGTGACCGCGAAGCCGCCGAACATG
>JBDKJA010000147.1:0-3552 GCA_039796795.1 Pseudomonadota bacterium | reverse complement strand
CTGACGATCCATGCAGCGACCATCAAAATCAGGAACAGTACTGCGGGATCCGGCAGTCGATTTCCGGCGCGCTCGACCACATCGAGGCTGCGCGCGAGCCAATTACGTTTGGACATTTACTGATTCTCCGAACGGCATGAGAAATTACCAGACCGTTCGGGCGGGGTCATCCGAGGAGTATCGGAGCCCGCTCCCCCTCCGATGCCGAGGCATCGGAGGGGGGTGGCAACGTGATTACTTGTTACCGAATGAGTACGTAGCGGTCAGACCGAACATCGCGCGATCACCCTGCGAGACGTTCGGGGTGAAGGCAGCAACGCCTGCGACCAAGGGCGGCTGGTTGATCGCCGTGGTCACGTACTTCTCGTCGAAAATATTGCGGCCCCAGAGCGCGACATCCAGCGGACCGTGCCGTAAGCCCACACGCGCATTGAAGAGAGTGCGCGACGGGATGGTCGTCAAACCGATCGTCAGGATGTTTGTTTCCGCCGTATAGCTGCCATCCGCGCGAGCGTAGAACGACCAATCACCGGTGATCGGCGTGTCGTAGGCCGCGTAGATGCTCGCGAGCCTGTTGGGCGAGCGGGGCAGCGGCTTACCTGACACATCCGGGAGGATCTTGCCGCGGAATTCCAGCGTCGGACAGAAGCCGATGGCCGCCGTCGGGATCGTCGTCGACGAACCACCGCAATAGCGCAGCACACCCGCATCGACGGTGCCGTTTTCGAACTCTGTCGGGGTGTACGAATACGTCATACCCAACTGCCACTTCTCGGAAGCGCGGTAGTTGAGTGACAACTCGATGCCTTTGGCCGTCGCGTCACCCACGTTCTGCACGAGGTTGCTGACGAGCGGCGCTGGCGGTGTCGCCGGGATCTGAATGCCCGTGTAGTCGATGAAGAACAACACGACTTCTGAGCTCAGACGACGATCGAGCCACTGCGCTTTCCAGCCGAGCTCATAGGTCTTGTTTTCGGCTGGATCGTAGGTCTGTAACTCCGCAGGGACCGGAGCGTTACCGGCGATCGCGTCGGTTTGACCGTTGAAGTAGCCCGAGATCACGCCCTTGGCAGCCGAAGCGTAGAAATGTTGATCTTCGTTCAGCGTGAAGTCAGCGTGAGCGCGCCAGGTCGTATAGCTGAATTCACCCTTCTGGAAGGTGCTGCGGCCAATGACGTCGTTGTAACGCTGGCGCTCTTCTTTGTCGCGACGCAGTTCAGCGCCGACGGTCCACGAATTGTTGACCTTGTATTCGGCGAGGCCGAAGAACGCGGTTTGCTTGTCTTCGCCGATGAAGCGCGACAAATCGACCATATCGACGGTCGGATTTTGCGAAAGACCCGCCACCGGATTCAACGCGATGAAGAAGAAGTTATCCGATTGCGGACGCTCGCCCGGCGCGAGACCGCGACCGTCGTATGCGATTCGGCTGCGCGAAACGAACTCGTTTTTGCTGTAGAAACCGCCGACACCCCAATTGAGGTTATCGCCAACTTGGCCTTCGAGGCGAAGCTCCTCGGTCAGCGTCTCGGTCGTACCCTTGCCGGAGCCCGTGAAGACCGGCAGCGCTTGTTGCCGCAGTACGACGGTCGGCGCGGTCGAGCGGACGATGTTGAAGATATTGCCTTGGCCGTTGTTAGCGCCCAGGGAATTGTCCGAGGCGTTATCGTTTTCGGCATCGTAAATCGAGGTTTGGCTCGTCAGCTTCACTCCGCCGAAGTCGTACTCGAGATCGAGTGCGGCCAAGGTAACCTCGCGAGCGAACGCCAGCGCGTCCGGGTTGGCCGCGAGATCGTTCTTAACCGGCAGATCACCGCAATAAGCTGACAGCGGACGACCCGTCGGGCCGCAGTTCAATGCAGGAATGATGTACATCGCCGTCGAGTCGCGAACGTCGTCTGTGTAGTACGCGAACGCGCGAGCGGTGAACTGATCGTTCGGCGTGTACTCCAGCGAGCCGGAGAGATTCTTCGTGTCATAGCCACCAAGGCCCGCGCTCGGTTCGGCTTTATTGTCCCAGCTGCCGTCAAACGCGTTAGTGCTGGCAGCGATGCGGCCGCGCAGGTTCTCACTCAGAGGACCCGACAGGACGAGCCGCATTTCGCGGCGAGCATCCGTACCTAATGTTCCGCTGATCTTGCCCGTGAACTCGCGGGTCGGTGCGGCAGGAACGAAGTTGATCGCGCCGTTGAAGGCATTGCGGCCGTAAAGGGCCGACTGCGGACCTTTGACGACTTCGATGCGATCGAGGTCGAGGATTTCGAGATTCGATGCGCTGGTGTTCGAGAGGTAAACACCGCCGTAGAAGATAGCGACGTTGCGATCGGGGCTGTTCAGGTTCGTCTGCGAGATGCCGCGGATGACCGGTGTGCCGAGCTGGTTCTGGATCGCATCGAAATAGGTGAGACCCGGTGTAAACAAGGCGACGTCATAGAGATCACGAACGCCTTTGGCTTCGATGTCTTCGCTGGTCAGCACCGATACTGCAACCGGAGTCTCGATCAGCGTTTCGGCTTTTTTGCGCGCCGTGACGATGATCTCTTCCAGTCCGGCCACTGAGGCCGAGTCTTGGGCTACCGAAGTGCCCATTCCGCTAAGACACAGGGCGGTTGCCGCCAGTGCCGAGCAGGAGAGTTTTCTTATAAGCATGTCGCCCGTTCCTCCGATTTTTGGGGTCACACTGCCTCTCGACCCCCGTGAAGAGATGACAGTGCAGTGAAAGTACCACCCGCTTGACGGCCTCCTCTCGGCCGAGGATTGGCAAAGCGCCCGGTTATTCCAATATTGGAATTCAAAAGGTGGTAGATCTACTCTTTGGACACGACTCGGGGGTAGGTTGATGGACGGGTCATCGAGAACCGTGGGTAGGGTTCTGCAAGTGCTAGAGCAATTCAGCGTTTCGCCGCATCCGCTGACGAACGGAGAGATTGCAGCGCGTTTGCGCGTACCGGCGTCCAGCATGCATCGGTTGCTGCAAAAGCTGACTCAACTCGGCTTTCTGGATATCGACACCGATTCGGCGAGCTATGCCATCAGTCCTTCTTTGAGTGGACTAGGGCGTCGTCTTGCCGACATCGGTGGCTATCTACCGCCGCTTCGAACGACGATGTCCGCACTTCGTGCGCACACGGGAGGCACGGTGAGTGTTTGGTTGCCCGCCGGTGTGTACATGCGACTGTCGGCGATTCTGCTTGGACGCGTGCCGGGCACCAGTAACAACGCGATCGGTGAACTGCGCGAACCGTTCTCCACACCCGGACTTGCGATGGCAACGACGTACTCGCGTGAACAACTCAGCCAACTGACTCGCGCGGCACGTCGGCGCGGAGTGCAGCTCGGAAGACGATTTCGCACTATGCGCGATATCACGAGCGCCGTGCAGCAAGTGGCACAGCGTGGCTACGCGGTGGGCTTCAATTTGCGCTCCGATGGTTGGGGCATCATCGCATGGCCTGTTCCGATGAGTGCGGATCAACAGCGTTTTGGCGTCATCGCGGTCGGAATGCATGTGCCCGAGCTGCGCAGTCGAGAGCAAGAAATTGCTGCGTTCAC
>JBDKJA010000146.1:0-6531 GCA_039796795.1 Pseudomonadota bacterium | reverse complement strand
TGCTCGAGTTCGATCGCCGCGAACTCTGGGTGATTTTGGGTGCCGGTGGTCTGATCGTTGCGATGGCCTTCGGATTGCTGCTGTTATGGCGAACGCACCAGTGGGTCTATCTGAGCTTCGTGATCGCATTGTCGGGCGAGATGTTGGTGGAGCTGCACCGAACGGCTGTACTGCAGAATCGATTTTGGCCGGCGAATCACGCGGTTCCCGATACCATCATGCCGATCGCGGGCCTGTTGATTTTGTTGGGCTGGACCAGTTTCCTATACAACTTTCTGCCGTCGCTGCGGCGTTTTAATCGACTGCTCGTCGGCTGTGGTCTGCTGATTGGCGCGCAGACCTTCGCTCAGCTTTGGTCTATTTTCATGGACTACCAAACCGGTTTGCTCTGGTGGAGCTTCCTGTTTGTGCCGACGCAGCTTTGTGGCGCGCTGTTATGTTGGCTCGGGATGCGTGATGCTGACCCCGCGCGTCGTCGGCTCTTGGGACTGCTGGTCGTGGTCTTTCTTTTTGGTATTGCTCGGGTTTTCTTTGCACAGACACTGGATGAGCTCGGAGCGCTCGCGTTGGAGCTTGCCCCTCTAACGTTGATTCTGGGCTTACCGCTGGTTCTGTTCGCGCTGACGGAAAGCACGCGCGAACTGCAGACCCAACTCTCACGCGCCGAGGCACGAAGTGCAGACCAGGTTCAATTTCTCGCTCAAATGAGTCACGAGTTACGAACGCCGCTCGATACCGTGCTCGGCAACGCACAGCTGCTGCTCCGTGGTGGCGCCAAGATGTCAGAGGCGGTTGCCCGCGATGGCTTGAGCAGTATCATCGAAAGCGGTCGCCATTTACTCGGGATGATCGACGAGATTTTGGGGTACGCGCGTGGCCTCTCGGGCGCGCTCGAATTGCGACCCGAGCCGGTGTTGCTGGGTGACTTTCTCCGGGCCATCGATTCGACCGGACAAGTTTTGAGTTCTCGCAATCGAAACCGCTTCGTGCTTCGCCGACGGGTTGGCAGCCTGGATGTCACTCAGCTCGTTGTGTTGATGGACGCCAGTCGGGTGCGACAGGTGCTCGATAATTTGTTGGTCAATGCATCGCGTCACACGCGTGAGGGCATCATCACGCTGGAGTATGGCGTAGTCGATCTCGATGGGATGCGTGTGCGCCTGAGCTTTTCGGTCAGCGATACGGGTGAGGGCATTGCTCCCGAGGATCATGAACGTATCTTTTTGCCTTTCACGCGCGTGGGTCGAAATGCCCATACCAGTGGTAGGGGTGTCGGCATGGGTTTGCCAACCGCCCGGCAGCTCGTCAACCTCATGGGTGGGGACATCGCGGTCAGCAGCGAACTCGGAAAAGGCGCCTGTTTTACCTTCAACATTGATATCCCGATCAGTACTGCCGATGAAACCATTCCGATTTCTGAGTCGGAGCGTCAGCCGATTGAGGCTGCGGGTTATGCGGGTGAGCGGCGAACCATTCTGTTGGTCGATGACGAGCAGGCCAATCGGCGATTATTAGCCGCGTTGTTGATACGGCTGGGTTTTCGCGTGATCGAGGCGGACAGTGGGCGAGAAGCATCCGAGTTGATGCGCCGTTCTCCCGAGATCGACTTGATCATCACCGACCAGTTCATGGCGGATGGTGACGGATGGGATGTGCTCGAGACAGCCGAAGAGACCCACGCAAATGCGGCGACCGTTTTGCTATCCGCTGCGCCGCCGAGTCCACCGGACGGTTGGCCGCTCAACCGGGGTTTTTCTTTGAGCCTATTGAAGCCGGTTGATCATGACTTGTTGTTGCAGCGGATTGGTGAGTTGCTCGATATAAAGTGGATTAGGGACAAGCCGTTAAGCGAATCTGGTGGCGCTACGACTGCTAGGCCGCCCGTGCCGGAACTGCAGGCGTTATCGCGGATGGTCGATCTCGGTGAGGTGACGGCGATTCGTGAATGGTCGACGCATTTGCGACGTGACTATCCGCAATGCTCCGCGTTTGCCGACGAGGTCGAGAGGGCGATCACCATGTTGGATTTCAAAGCGCTCGAGGCGATTTTGGGGCGCTCGAGCGCATGACAAATCCAAAGCCAATATCGCCGCGTGTGGATGTATTACTGATTGATGACTCGGTAACAGACCTGCGGTTATTAATGGAATTGATGCCGCTAAAAGATCTGCGATTCAGTGTGGCCTTGGATGGCGAGCGCGGATATCAACAGGCGGTCGCATTAGAGCCGAGTTTGGTCTTGCTCGATGTAAAGCTACCGGACATGGATGGCTTCACCGTCTGTCGACGTTTAAAGGCGCAGCCGACGACGTCGACGATTCCGGTGATCTTTCTGTCGGCCTCGACGGACTTGGCCGATCGATTGAAGGGGTTTGCCGCCGGTGGCGTTGACTACATCACGAAACCCTTCGAAGCCGAAGAAGTATTGGCACGTGTGGGTGTGCACTTGCAGCTCGCGGCGAGGCGCGCATCGGATGCTTATTCCGTAGTCAAGAACGAGTCTTCAAGTGCCGAGCTACCGAGTGCGTCGCTGGATGTCGTGCTGGTCAATGGTGTGCAGAGAATCTTGTTCGATCGACTATCCGACCCGCCGTCGCTCGACGAGCTAGCACGTCTGATGGGAACTAATCGCCGTCGGTTGAACGACGCCTTTCAGTCGCTTTGCGGTCAGCCCGTCTTTTCATGGCTGCGCGAGGAGCGCCTGCGTCGTGCGTATTCGATTGTCGTTGATACCGACACCTCGGTGACCGTCATCAGTGACATGCTGGGGTATTCATCCGCAGCCAATTTCACGAAAGCATTTCGTGAGCGCTTCGGTTATTCACCGAGGGAGCTGCGTGCGGGCATCGGTGGGGATGTCGATCCGCTATAGTGGCGTGCATGAAGTCTCCTAGTGTGACGAGCGGTCGACGCGTTTTCCTGGCGCCGCTGTGGTTGGCAGCGGCTGCTGTGGCAATCACGAGCGTCGCGCTGTTTTTCGTGGTGCGTTTCAGTATCAACGTGCTGGGCGAAACGACGAGCGTGATTGTGTTGCGCCATGCCGAGAAGGCGCTGTCGGTGGATGACGATCCGGTGCTGAGCGAGGCGGGGCAGCAACGAGCATTGCGATTGGCCGCGATGCTGGGTGATCAAAAGATCGACGCGATTTACGCGAGCGACACCCGTCGCGCGCAATTGACTGCCGCGCCGTTGGCCGCTCGGCTCGGTGTTTCCGTGACCGTTCGCGAGGGTCGGGACGTCGATGGTTTGCTCGCCAATATTGGCGAGCGTCATGTCGGCGGGCGAGTGGTCGTCGTAGGTCACTCGAACACGGTGCCCGTCATCATCGATAAACTGACGCGCGGCTCGACATCGGTGTCGATCGGCGATGACGAGTACGGCGGGATGTACATCGTCACCGTCACGCGGTTCGGGCCACCGTCCGTGGTGACCCTGCGATATTGACCGCCTAGCGGTCGTTAATAACCCCGAGCAGAAGGTTTCGGTATTGGCGGGCGTCGGTGCTAGAATCCGCGCCCTCGTGTGGGGCGGTAGCTCAGCTGGGAGAGCGTCGCGTTCGCAATGCGAAGGTCGGGAGTTCGATCCTCCTCCGCTCCACCATTTCAATCTAGTTGCGGTTGCTGCCCCCGTAGCTCAGTGGATAGAGCGACCGCCTCCTAAGCGGTAGGTCGTCGGTTCAACTCCGGCCGGGGGCGCCATACCTCGCTTCGGCGCCAGTCCCGCAAATCCGTTAAACTACGCGCGCTTTTTCGATGGTTTTTCGGGGGCCTTTTCTTCCATGGGCGCAACGCGCAGCGATTTGCTCGAATCCTCTCCTTTGCACGGCGGCAACGCCGATTATGTCGAAGCTCTCTACGAACAGTATTTGACGGACCCGGCCAGCGTGGATGCCCGCTGGCGCGAGTACTTCTCGAAGCTGCCGCGCGGAACGAGCGGGGGTGAGGCCTTTCATAGATCGATTCAAAGCGGCATCGCACAGCGCGCGAAATTCGCCCGCGAGTTCGGTGTCAGCGTCGCGACCAGTGGTGGCGACAGCAGTGATGAGGGTGGCAAGCAGGGCGCGGTCGCGCGGCTCGTGCAGATCTACGCTAACCGCGGACATTTGATCGCCAATCTTGACCCGCTCGGTTTGACGCGTCGTGAGCGCCCGAAGGTGCTCGATCTTGCTTACTTTGGTCTCTCCGATGCCGATCTTGGGTCGGTTTTCTACACCGGCAGTCGTACCGAAGGCATCCCGAAGCGCGCGACGCTGCGCGAGATTCTGCAGACGCTGAATCAGGTTTACGGCGGCACGGTCGGTGCCGAGTTCGCGCACGTCTCGAATACCGATGAGCGCCTGTGGTTGCAGGACGAGTTTCAAGTTGGACGCGCCAACCAGCGGTTTTCTGCCGAGGAGCGTCGAAACATTCTTTGGCAACTCACCGCGGCCGAGGGCCTCGAGCGCTACTTGCACACCAAGTATGTCGGTCAGAAGCGCTTTTCGTTGGAAGGCGGCGAATCCCTCATCCCTTTGCTCGATGATCTCGTGCAGACCGGCGGTTCGCTCGGTGCCGAAGAGTTCGTCATCGGCATGGCGCATCGTGGTCGTCTGAACGTACTCGTCAACGTTCTTGGCAAATCGCCCAAAGATTTGTTCTCGGAGTTCGAGGGTAAGTATGACCTGAGCCAAATCAAGGGCTCGGGTGACGTGAAGTATCACAAGGGATTCTCTGCGGACTTGCGTACCGCCGGTGGCAATGTCCACGTGGGTCTTGCCTTCAACCCGTCGCACCTCGAAGTCGTGAACCCGGTCGTCGAGGGTTCCGTGCGTGCTCGTCAGGAGCGCCGTAACGACGCGCTCGGCGAGAGCGTTGTCCCGTTGTTGATCCACGGCGACTCGGCCTTCGGTGGCCAGGGCGTCGTGATGGAAACGCTGCAGCTGTCGCAGGCGCGGGGTTACTACACCGGCGGCACCATACACGTGGTCGTCAACAATCAGGTGGGCTTCACCACGTCGAAGCCGGAAGACATGCGCTCGACGATGTACTGCTCCGACGTTGCCAAGATGCTCGAAGCGCCGATTTTCCACGTCAATGGCGACGATCCGGAAGCGGTGGTATTCGTGGCGCGGATGGCGATGCGCTATCGCCAGCGCTTCCACAAGGATGTCGTGATCGATCTCGTCTGCTATCGCCGCTTGGGTCACAACGAGGCCGATGAGCCCGCTGCAACGCAGCCGGTGATGTACAACGTGATCCGTAAGCATCCGACCACCCGCAAACTGTATGCCGAACGCTTGGCGGCCGAGGGCGTGCTCTCGATCGCGGATGCCGATGCGCTGGTGGAGCAGTACCGCACGGGACTCGATGAGGGTCGACCGCAGGCGCGTGCCTCGCTCGGCATGATCGGTAACAAGTACACGGTCAACTGGGCCCCCTACATGCAGGTCGATTGGGCCGCGCGTGTTCACTCGGGTGTCGAGGTTAAGCGTTTGAAGGCGCTCGGTGAGCGAGTCACTCAGGTACCTAACGGATTCTCGTTGCACTCGCGTGTGCAGCAGGTGATGGTCAATCGCGCCAAGATGATCGCGGGCGAACTGCCGCTCGATTGGGGCTGTGCCGAAACTTTGGCCTATGCGAGCTTGCTCGAAGAGGGCTTCGCCGTTCGCATCTCGGGTCAAGACTCGGGGCGTGGCACCTTCTTCCATCGTCACGCCGTGCTGCACCATCAAAATACGGGTGACGTGCATATCCCGTTGCAGCATGTTGCCGAGCGTCAACCGCGCTTCCAAGTCATCGATTCGGTGCTCTCCGAAGAAGCCGTGCTCGGTTTTGAGTACGGTTATTCGCAGACCGATCCGAGTGTGCTCGTGATCTGGGAAGGCCAGTTCGGTGACTTCGTTAACGGTGCGCAGGTCATCATCGATCAATTCATCAGCTCGGGCGAATCGAAGTGGGGTCGTTACTGCGGCCTCACGCTGTTCCTGCCGCATGGCTACGAGGGCCAAGGACCTGAGCATTCATCGGCACGCCTTGAGCGCTTCTTGCAGCTTTGCGCTGAGCTCAACATGTCGGTTTGCGTGCCGTCGACGCCCGCGCAGATGTTCCACATGCTGCGTCGTCAAATGTTGCGCGAGTTCCGCAAGCCGCTGATCGTGATGACGCCGAAGAGTCTGCTGCGTCACGAGTTGTCGGTGTCGACGCTCGACGACCTCGCCGCTGATTCCTTCCGCAACGTCATCGATGAAATCGATGCGATCGATCCGGCCCAGGTTCGTCGAGTCGTGTTCTCAAGTGGCAAGGTCTATTTCGACTTGCTCAAGGCACGACGTGCGTCGGGTCAGCAGGATGTTGCTCTCGCGCGTCTCGAGCAGATCTATCCGTTCCCGGCCGATGAGTATGCGGCGGTGATCGCGCGTTATCCGAATGCAACGGAAGTGGTCTGGTGTCAGGAAGAGCCGCAGAACCAAGGTGCTTGGTACCAGATTCGCCATCGTCTCGAGCGACCGCTCGCGGGACGTACGCTGCTCTACGCAGGGCGTCCGCCGGCGGC
>JBDKJA010000145.1:0-3614 GCA_039796795.1 Pseudomonadota bacterium | reverse complement strand
TCGAATGCCTGCGGCAGCGACGCTGGGCCCGAGAGGTTGAATACGTAGGTGACGAGCGGGTATTGACCGAGCTTCGCCAGAGTCAACGACTTGGCCTTGGCCAACGGATGATTGATTGGGGCAATGACTCGTCGATGCCATTCATAGCAAGGTAGCAACACGCAGTGCGGGAGGTTGTCCCGCGAACCTGTGCCGATGGCGATGTCGACCTGACCTGCGTTGAGCATGTCGGCAATCTGCTCTGCTGTCCCCTGATGTAAGTGCAGCCGAACCTGCGGATATTTGAGCCGAAATTGCGAAATGACGGCGGGCAAGACATAGCGTGCTTGCGTATGCGTCGTCGCAATCGAGAGTGAGCCTCGCGCCGCATCGCGTACATCGAGCGACATGGCCTTGATGGCTTGGGTTTCGCGAAGAGCTTTCTGCGCGCGCTCTACTACGCGTTGTCCTGCGGCAGTGAGTCGTAATAAATTGCGACCCTCGCGAACGAACAGCTCAAAGCCGAGCTCTTCTTCCAGTAAGCGCAGTTGTCGGCTCACGCCTGGTTGCGAGAGATGCAACTTCTCAGCGGCTGCCGAAATATTGAAGCCGGCGTCGACGATCGCAGTTAGGTAGCGCAGTTGAGCGAGTTTCATACGCGCACCAGACTGGGTTGGAACGTTAACTGATGGGCAGAGTCATTCCGAGCCATCGACCCAGCGCGAGCGCCGGTGTCAGCATCATGCCCGGAGCAAAGGCGTTTCCAAGTGTGGCGCCACTGCCGAGGACTTCGCCTGCGGCATAGAAGTTCGGAATGGGTTCGCCGTTTCCGCGCACGACTCGCAATTGCTCGTCGACGACCACGCCCGCAGACGAAGTGGCCGAGTGGCCGAGGTGAGTGACCGCATAGAACGGACCTTTTTCACCGATCTGCATCGGGAAGTACTTGCGCCCAAAAGCATCGCTACCGGTTTTGACCGACGCGTTGTAATCACGGATCGAAGCGCGCAGGCCGTCGAGTTCGATGCGTGCTTTATCAGCGAGCGCCTCAAGCGTATCGGCCCGGTGGAACATCGGATGTTTATCGAAGTGCGCGACAAACTCTTCACGCGAGAATTTCGGCAATGCGGAGGGTGCTTTCTCAAGAATGCTTTGATCGAAGAAGATCTGATAACGCAGCTTGTCTTGTCGAAGCAGGAGACGCTCGCGCTGATAGGAGTCGGGCGAGTCCTCTGCGAGGAATCGCTGCCCTTGATTGTTCACCCAGATTTCCCACGGCAAGCGTCTCGGCGCCATATCGAAGCGCGCATACACCTTCGCCGGGAACTGTTCGGACGTGAGGATGGAACCGCTACCCGGGCGGTGCAAATCCTGACCACGCAACCAGCCGCCGATGGAGGTGGCGATCGCGAGACCTTGTCCTTGCGAATAGGGATAGGAGCCTGCTGCATAAGCAGGTACGCCACAGAGTTGTTCAAAAAGATCCGGGTTCATCGCGTAGCCGCCGCTCGTGAGCAGCACGTGCCGACCGCGAGCAATGAACTCACGGGTTGCGTTGCTCTGGGGCTCGGTGATGATGCCACGAACGCCTTGCACCTCTCCCTTCTCGCTCACGACCAAGCCCGTGGCACGGGTGTTCAATTGCAAGGTGACGCGACCGCTCGCGATCTCCGGCTCAAGCTCGCGACGAATGACAGCCAGGATCGCGCGTCCCTCATCCTTCGCCCAAAGATAGCGCGGCGTGTTGTACGCCTTACGACCTGGGCTATCGCCGGTGACCGGATGATCAGCGAGCGGAACGAGACCGGCGTCGAGCAGCCAGTTGATGGTGGCGGGTGCTTCATCTGCGGTGCGCCGGATCACATACTTATCGGCAAGACCGCGCGAGAGACGCATCACATCTTCATAGTGCGCATCGGGGGTATCGACGATCCCCTTGGCAGCCTGAATTCGCGTGCCCGCCGCTGCAACTTGTCCATTTGCCAAGTGCAACGTTCCGCCGATATCGGGTGCCGCATCGACTAGTAGAACCTTCGCGCCACGTCGGGAGGCAAATACCGCAGCGGGTAAGCCTGCTGTGCCTGCGCCGATGATGACGAAGTCGTAGTAAGGGGCGTCCGCGGCGAAGGCCGAGGCGACGGACGAATCTGCCAGGGCGATAGCCCCGGCAGATCCAATGGCGCTCTGAATGAACGCGCGACGTTTCATGGCGATCAATCCTCGATGAGGAAGCTACGCAGTTGTTCCGAACGGCTCGGGTGGCGCAATTTACGCAAGGCCTTGGCTTCGATCTGACGGATGCGCTCACGCGTGACGTCGAACTGTTTGCCCACTTCTTCGAGCGTGTGATCGGTGTTCAGATCGATGCCGAAACGCATGCGCAATACCTTCGCTTCCCGCGGCGTCAGCTGAGCGAGCACTGCATGCGTGGTCTCGCGGAGTGATTCTGCAGTCGCTTGGTCGATCGGCGACGCGACCGACGTGTCTTCGATGAAATCGCCAAGGTGTGAATCTTCGTCATCACCGATCGGCGTCTCCATCGAGATGGGCTCTTTGGCAATTTTGAGAACCTTGCGAACCTTGTCTTCCGGCATTTCCATGCGAACGGCAAGCTCATCCGGCGTGGGCTCGCGACCCATCTCCTGCAGCATCTGGCGCGAGATGCGATTGAGCTTGTTGATCGTTTCAATCATGTGCACCGGGATACGGATGGTGCGTGCTTGGTCTGCGATCGAGCGGGTGATGGCCTGGCGAATCCACCAGGTTGCATAGGTCGAGAATTTGTAGCCGCGGCGGTATTCGAATTTATCGACGGCCTTCATCAAGCCGATGTTGCCTTCCTGAATGAGATCGAGGAACTGCAAGCCGCGATTGGTGTATTTCTTGGCGATCGAGATGACGAGACGAAGGTTGGCCTCGACCATTTCTTTTTTCGCACGACGAGCTTTGGCCTCGCCGATCGAGACTTCGCGATTGATATCTTTGATTTGGCTGATCGAGAGAAAGTGACGCTTCTCGATCTCGACGAGCTGCGCTTGGCGACGGCTAATTTCATCGGCCAGTTTCGCTAAGCCGGCAGACCACTTCTTGCCCGCTTTGACATGCTTGCTGACCCAGCGGTCATCTGTTTCGTTGCGCGGGAAGGAGGTGATGAACTCCTTACGCGGCATGCCGGCATCGCGCACGGCGATGACCATGATTTCTTTTTCAAGCTGGCGAATTTCGTTGATGTGTTCGCGCAAGTTGCCGATCAAAGCCTCGAACATCTTGGGTGCGAGCTTGAGCTCCATGAATTCGCCCGAGAGTTTCGCGCGAATTTTTTGAGCCTTCGGGTCGTCCATGCCGGACTTGCTGAGCAAGCTCAAGCATTGCGCATGGAGCTTTTGGATCGAAGCGAAACGATTGGCAGCTTCGATAGGATCCGGGCCCGTATCAGCGGCTTCCTCTTCGTCATCACCGCCTTCGACGTCCTCAGCTTCTTCTGCCGCCGCTGCTGCTGGATCGACCTTCGTCGGGTTCTGCGGCTGCGCGATGACATCCGGTGCGTTCGGGTCGATGAATCCGACGATGATGTCAGCCAGGCGTCCGCCACCGTTCTTCACCGGCTCGTAAGCCTTCAGGATGAAATCGTAGGT
>JBDKJA010000144.1:0-3657 GCA_039796795.1 Pseudomonadota bacterium | reverse complement strand
GGCCAGCGCTACCCCCTGTCGGAAGCAGCGCAGGCCCATCGAGATCTCGAAGCGCGCAAGACGGTCGGTTCGACCGTGCTCGTTCCCTAAGTCGAACGACGAGCGCAGCCCGGGCTTACTGCCCGGGCTTCAGTATGCCGATGAGAGCGGAGATCGCTACGCCCGCCCAGATCGCGAGCACGTAGGGGCGGCAGGCCGCCATGCCATCGGTCATCTTTTGGTCGCTCTCGGGTGTTGGCCCGGTTGACGCCAATACTTTGAAACCTTCGATGAAGGGCGGAATCTTCAGGCGGATCATGAAGCCGCAGAAGATGAGGAAGGCGAAGATCAATAACTTCGCGGCGAGCCACGGATAAGGTTGCAGCGGACCGGTCACCCAGTGATAGCCGACCGAGGCGATGATCGCGATGATCATGAATACGCGGAATCGACGATCCCAATCGGCGAGCGTGCGAGCGAAGGGCGTACCTTCACGCGCGTGGATGGTGTGAACGACCCAAACCCAGATGGGTCCGAGCGCAACGATCGCGATGGTTTGCCACAGCGGATGTTCGTAACCGATGAACTCGGCCAACACACCGCCCACGGTGAGCATCAGCGCAAGGCAGTACCGGGGCAGCATGTCGAGATTGATGAAGATCTTGAATGCGGCAAGGCGTGCATCGCGTGACAGATTCGTGTTCGTCACGAACTTGCTCGAATAGAACACGCCGGCATCACCGCCGAGCCAATAAACGAACAACAGGATGTGAAGGTACTTCAGCAGCCCGTGCGCAAGACTGATCTCTTCCATGGAAACCCCCGATCAAAGCAAGTTGGCAAGCCTAGCAAAGAAGGCAGGTCGCTCCGGTCTCTGCCCCCTCGTTCACCACGCTCCGGACGGGCCTGCGGTTAGCGAGCGACGTCCTTGAGAAATTGACGGTACTGCTCGTCGTTCTCGTGGGCGAGACGATCATCAAGCTCTTCACGATAAAGATAGAAGAGTCGAGCTAGAAACTGCTGTCGCCACGCCTCTCTCTCGGTTTGCACCGTCTCGTCGGGCTCGAAGCCTTGCAATTCATCCGCAAGAACGATGCCTTTGCGAGCGGCCACTCGTTCGAGCGTATCGACTCGCTCGTACAGCATCGCCATTTCAGTGGCCATGGCCATCACCATGCCTTGCAGTCGATCCGTTTCGGCATCCTCGAAGAATTGCGGTCTGCGCCCCTTGATGCTGCGTTTGACGGAGATGCTCATTTGCGTGTCACCAATACTTGCCATGCATTGCCCGGTGCGAATTCGCCGGCCTCGAAGCTGCGATCGTGTCCTGCCGCCGCTCGATAGGCCGAAGGAGCCATACAAAATTCGACCTTCTCGGGCGCGAATCCCGCCTTGATGCTGAGCGCAACCTGATCGACCTCGCGCATGGCACCCCAGTAGGGTTCGTTGTTGTACCAAGTCTCGCAATCGAGCATGAATTGATTGAACTCATCCATCGCCCAGAAGGGAGGTAGATCACCGTGTATGGCGATCCCACCGGGAGCGAGGAGTCGCCAAGTCTCGCGCAAGATCGCCGGTAGCGCTTTTGCCGATGTTTCGTGAAAGAGAATCGACGAGGTGATCAGATCGAAGTGACCATCCGGAAAGTTGGTCGCTGCCGCGTCTTGCTGCGAGAAGTGCACGCGTTTACCGAGCGATTCGGCGCGAGCGTGTGCATAGCGCAGCAATGAGGGGCCGATGTCGATGGCTTGCACTTCCGCTTGTGGGAACGCATCGACGAAAGGCAGTGTGCTGTGCCCCACGGTGCAACCGAGATCGAGTATCCGTCGCGGTTTGAAGTCGGGAAATCTCTCACGCACGAACTTCGCGGCCGAACCACCGATGTCGTCGTTCATCGGTCCCATCATCCCGAGCGCATAAAGATAAACACCGCGGTCATAGAGTGCCCCGGCCGTGACGTCATCGGGGCCACCTTCACCGCCGTAGCCACCCGGCATGCAGTGAATGTCGACGCCAACCGCATATTTGGGCAAAGAGAGTTTCGGATTCAGTGTCAGTGAGCCTTGTGCGCGCTTGCCTTGCGAGCGAGCTCGACCGACGAGATCCGGCAACGTTCGCTCGATCGAATCGAGCACGACATCCCACAAGAGTTCCTGGCTCACGCGCTGCAGCGAAGCGTAGTTTCGAAAGAGCGGATGCTGCGTCATCAATTCGCGAATCTCGTGACGATCTCGCGGCGGATGTCCGGCGCGCTGCTCATGGCGCGGCTTCACCTCATGGTGATAGGTGGCATGAATGCCGGGAACGATGTCGCTCTGGATGAACGCCTTGAAGCTTCTGATGAACTCTTGCCGCGCTCGTTCATCCCGATCGATCGCAGGCAGCATGCCGTGACGACCCTGCGGTACGGCGAAAAACGCATTCGATTGAGATCCCATGGTTAGCCCCCCGTTTGAGGGGTTTTAGTGCGATTCGCCTGTCGGCGTGCCAAAGACCGATGCCGTTGACCTCAGGTTGGACATTACAATGGCGAGGTGGACTTCGAATCCATCACTACCCAATTCGCGCCCGAACTGATCGCTTGGCACGCCAAGGCAGGTCGTCACGATCTGCCTTGGCAGCACGATCGCACGGCCTATCGAGTCTGGATCAGCGAGATCATGCTGCAGCAGACGCAGGTCTCGACCGTCATTCCTTACTACCAGCGCTTCATGCAGCGCTTTCCGACGGTGCGCTCGCTCGCTGATGCGCCGATCGACGAAGTGCTGCATCTGTGGACGGGGCTTGGCTATTACGCACGCGCACGCAATCTGCATCGTGCGGCTATCGTGGTGCGTGATGAGCATGGCGGGGAGTTTCCGCTGACCTTCGAGGCCGTATCGGCCTTACCGGGCATCGGGCGTTCGACGGCAGGCGCTATTTTGGCGCTATCGACGGATGCGCGATATCCGATCCTCGATGGCAACGTGAAGCGTGTTTTGTCGCGCGTGTTTTTGATTGATGGTGACCCCTTAGCCAAAAAAACGATCGATGACCTTTGGGCGCTTGCGGATGCTTGCACGCCGCAGCGTGACCTTGCCACCTACACTCAAGCGATCATGGATCTTGGCGCCACGCTTTGTACTCGCAGCAAGCCCGCCTGTGTGCTCTGCCCGATGACCGAATTCTGTGGCGCACGCTTGATGCATCGACAGAACGAGCTGCCCGCAAAAAAACGTCGCGCGAGTCGCGCTGAGCGTCGATCGAAGCGCGTCTGGATGCCCATCATTCGCGACGCGCAGGGCGCTGTGTATCTCGAGCGTCGCCCGACGCGCGGAATCTGGGGCGGGCTGTGGTGTCTGCCCGAGTTCGAAACGGCGAGTGCCGCAACGGCTTTCGTACGAAATCATTTCACGGCCGCCCAAGCCTCAGTCGAGCTCGGTGTGATCGAGCACTCCTTCACGCATTTCGATCTTCAGATCCAACCGATCGAGTTCGTGATGAAGGCCGATGCCGCTACGCGTGTGATGGAGCCCGAGAGAGAGCTTTGGTATAAGTTGTCGCACGAGTCGGCAAGCCTTCGTATCGGGTTGCCGGCGCCCATCAAACTGCTGCTCGAAGCCCTCGACTCAGGAATAGATCGATGACCCAAACCGTTCGTATGGTTCAGTGTGTGTTACTCAAAAAAGAAGCGCCGGG
>JBDKJA010000143.1:0-3726 GCA_039796795.1 Pseudomonadota bacterium | reverse complement strand
CGGTGGCGCTGCGCAATCACGAGTCCGCCAAACCGAGTACCAGTGGCAGGCCGCACGTGAACGTCTGAGTCGTGTTTCACGACAGACGGAACGTCAGGCGCGCGATGCCTATCTTGGCGTGATCAGTGAAATCTCGCGCGTGAATGCACTGCGTCAAGCACTCGAATCGAGCCGCACCGCCTTGAAGGCAACGGAAGCCGGTTACGAAGTTGGCACACGCACGGCCGTCGATGTGCTCGAATCGCGTCGTGCGCTCGCGGTCGCCGAAACCAATTACGCACGCAGTCGCTACGACTACATTCTCAACGTGATGCGTCTGCGCCTCGCTTCCGGCACGCTCGATCGCAGCACGCTCGAAGAAGTGAATACGTGGCTGACGGAGACCTCGCAGCCACGCTAAGCGACTGTTCGTTCGAGTCGCGCTTCCACGAGCGCGAGTACTCGCTGCACAGAGCCGCGTGACGAATCCAACTGCGTACGGGCGCGGGCGCTTCGGTGCTCGCGTTCGTTCGAATCTTGTGCGAGCAATCGCAGTTGTTGTTCCAGCTCGCGCGCATCCGCCATGATCTTCACCGCACCGGATGCCGTCAAATTGCGAGCGACCTCTGGGCTGTTGAATAACTGCGGCCCCGTGAGCGTTGCGCAACCCATCGCGAGCGGTTCGAGCAAGTTGTGCCCACCGACTGCAACCCAGCTACCGCCCACGAAAGCCGCCTGGGCGAGACCGTAGTGCGCCAGCAGATCGCCCATCGTATCGAGCAGGATGACGGACGTATCGTGGCGCAGCGGCGCTTGGAAGGAGCCCGCGTGCAACTGCGACACACGAGACCACGGTAAGCCCGACTCGTCGATCAGTCTCGCGACCGACTCAAAACGCCGCGGATGTCGAGGCGCCACGATCAAAAGAGCATCGAGGCCAGCAGACTTCAAACGCTGTTGCGTCTCGAGCACGGCGCCCTCTTCACCCTCGTGCGTGCTCGCGGCAATCCAGACGAATCGTCCCGCGATCGGATAGAGACTGTGCAAATGATCTCGCTGCGTGATCGCCGTGGTCGGTGGTGAAAAATCGAATTTGAGATTACCGGTCGTCGATACTCGTTCTGGCGGCACACCGAGTGATCGAAATCGCTCGGCGTCGATGTCTGACTGCGCCGCAATCTGCACGTGGCTCGCCATGCTACGTTGCCACAAAGCCGCGAACCGACGATACCGCGCCACCGATCGCTCCGACAAACGCGCGCTCGCGAGCATGATAGGAATCTCGCGATCACCACACTCAACGAATAGCTGCGGCCAAATTTCAGTCTCGAGCACGATACCAACGCGCGGTCGAATCCGATCGAGAAAACGCCTCACTGCGCTAGGGAGATCGAGAGGCAAGAAACGCAAATTCACCTTCGGATCGGCAAACAAGCGTCGTGCATGCGCCATTCCCGTCGGGGTGACGCAAGTGACGACGATCGTGACGTCCGGATGTCGCTCGCGCAACGCGAATACCAGTGGAGCCGCAGCCTGAACTTCGCCAACTGACACCGCGTGTATCCAGATGGTGTCTTCCGCAAACGCTGCGCCGAAGCCAAAGCGCGCCGCCAGATCAATCGTTCCGCTGCGTTCGATCCGCGCGCGCCAAGCAAGCTGCAGCAAAAAGAGTGGCGCAAGCAGCCAAATCACGATGCGATACAAGACGAGACTCACGTGCCTACACCGGCGTTCAAGGTGTCTCGATACCCTAAAAGTAAGCGCGACCAATCTTGCTCAGCGAAACCGCCACGAGGCAGCGTATCGCTGACTTTGAGTATCGAACGACGCAGGCGCACGAGATTGGCATCGCACCAGAGCCCGCGTTCGCGTAGGCGCCCCCGATCAAAATCGATCATCCACCAACGCCCGTCGGCACCGTGCAGAATGTTGTGCGCATTGAGGTCGGCGTGATCGAGGCCAACGAAGTGAAAGCGCGCCACCAGTTGCCCGACCGAGTACCAATCCTCGTCGCGAAGATCGCAAGCGATCATCCGCATCGCCAGCGTTCTCACATTGGCAATGCGTTCAGTAATCAGATCGCCGCGATAAAACCGACCCACGCGCTGATAACGTGCAGCCACCACCGCTGGCACCGACAAACCCGCTTGCCGCAAATGCCGCGTCAGATGAAATTCGACCATCGGACGCGAGGTCGATTCACCCTGATCGAGGTAACGATCGCCGAGCCAGCGAGCGAGCAAACCACCGCGGTGATAGTGACGCAGCGCCCACGAGATACCCTCGGTTTCGATGAAAAGCGTGCTACCGCGACCGGCCGCAGAGCCTGCAATCGCAGAACGGCTGCGCCAGTATTCAGGCTCAAACCACTGCAGCGTCGCGCCTTGCGCAAAATTGCTGCAGCACGAGGGGTCATATAGCATCACGGCGTCGCCGGATTCGATCCGCGCCCAAGGCGGTTCCGGTGACTGACCCTCGCTCATCGAAGCCCCCTGACGGAACATCTCATGTTGAACTTCGACACGCCGCCCGCCTCCGTGTGCCTGTTGCGGCTGTCGGCCATCGGCGACACCTGCCACGTCGTGCCACTGTTGCGCACGCTGCAGAGAGCCTGGCCCGATACCCGCTTCACGTGGATCATCGGTCGCGCCGAAGCACGCTTGATGAGCCTGTTGCCGGAGGTCGAGTTTATCACCGTCGACAAACGGGCCGGTTTTTCAGGCCTCGCTGCCTTGCGCAAAGCCTTGCGGGGCCGTCGCTTCGATCTTTTGATGCATCTGCAGCTCTCATTCCGCGCCAGTCTCGTCGCCGCCGTCGTTCCGGCTCGCCACACGCTTGGCTTCGATCGTGAACGGGCACGCGAGGGTCAGTGGTTATTCACGGACGCGAAAATTGCTGCGCGTCACCGCGAACATGTCCTCGACAGTTTTATGGGATTTGCCAACGCCTGCGGCGTCACCGAGCCTCTTTTCGAGTGGAATCTGCCGCTGCCCGAGGACGCGTTGGACTATGCGCATCGATGGATCCCGTCGACCGAGTCGACTTCCGCACGAACCCTCGTGATCAGCGCCTGCTCGAGTCATACCCGCCGGAACTGGTTGCCGGAGCGCTACGCAGCGGTAGCGCGGCATGCGATCGAAAAACACGGCATGCGTGTGATCCTCGCTGGCGGACCTGGACCGATCGAGCGCGCGATGGCCGACGCGATACGCCAACATTGCCCCGAGGTCATCGATCTGGTCGGCAAAGATACGCTGCCGCAGATGCTGGCCTTGCTAGCACGAGCCCAGGTGCTGCTGGCGCCGGATACTGGCCCTGCTCACATGGCTACCATGGTCGGTACGCCGGTCATTGGGCTGTATGCGGCGACCAACCCCGCTCGCAGCGGACCCTATCTCTCGCGCGAGTGGTGCATCGACGCGTTTCCGCGGGCTGCCGCGAAGTTCCGGCAAAGCACACCCGACTCACTGCCCTGGCACACCAAAATCGAGGAGCCCGGTGTGATGGAGTTGATCGAGGTCACGGAAGTCTGCAACCGTCTCGATGCCTTGCTAGCATTGCACCCATGAAAGACATCCTCGTACCCATCTCGCCCGGCGAATTGCTCGACAAGATCACCATCCTGCGCATCAAAGCGGCGCGCATCGACGATGCCGAGAAATTGCGCAACGTCCGATTGGAGCTCGATCTACTCGAGAAAACCTGGCGCGACAGCGGTTGTGCGGTGCCCGAGGTGGCAGCAGACGA
>JBDKJA010000142.1:0-3756 GCA_039796795.1 Pseudomonadota bacterium | reverse complement strand
CTTTTTCGAGCGAGCCTTGGTTCGCCGAACTCCCATCGACGAGTGATCTCGGGTGGTTATGGGTGCTCGCTGTGTTCTGCACCCTGCTGCCGTTCTTGTTATGGCTATCTGCGCTGCATCACATCAGCGCATTTACGACTCAGCTCACCCTGAACCTCGAGCCCGTTTACGCCATCGTGCTTGCCGCGTTGCTATTCGGCGAGCATCGCGAATTGACTCTCTCTTTCTACGCGGGCGTCGCCGTCATATTGGCGACTCTGCTACTACAGCCCTTGATTCAGCGGCGTCTAGACTAATCGCTAGTTCGAATGCATCGGCGGCAATCCCTTGGCCAAGTCGCAGCGAACTTTCACGCCGGCGTGATTCATCTGAGTATAGGCCGCGAGCGGAGCAGCGCTGACTTCAACAATCGGTTGCTCAGAGTCGAGTGGTAGCAACGCAAGCCGCAACTGGTCGTGCATGCCTGCTCCTGCAGCATCTGGTAAGGGCGCGCGCAACAACATCAAACGATAGGACTTTTTATCAGTCGACATCACCGCGATGTTCGCACCTCGGTCGTGTGCATGCCAATCACGCACACCGTCTGAATCCTCGACCCGACACTGATAGCCACGGGCGCGATATTGCTTGATGTGTGTCCTATCTTTGCGACCTACGAACTGATGACCGCTCATCGTATTGATGTCGTAATCCCAAAAGATATCAGGCCCCAACACCCACTCCGCGTCTGCGAAGAATTCGACGTCAGTTCCTTTGACTGTATAGGTGCATGTACCTAAGCCATTTTTTCGACGCTCGGGTGTCTTACCTTCTAGCAAGCCGACAATCTGCTCACCATCGCGTCGCCATAAAAAATCACATTGTAGGGATTTCTCGTCTCGCATTTTTACCTCGCCCCATAATTCAGGACGCTCGTGCAAATTGACGAAGCGGTCAGGGTTCTCAGGACCTTGGCCATTGACGACGACGGCACCTCGCGCTTCGTCGATCCACACCTTGTACAGAATTTGGCTTCGATGCATCAGTGGCTTGTCGCGGCCGCCGGGATTGATCTGTCCGTAGAACACGACCTCGCCGATCTGCGGCGCGTCAATCCGCTCGAAAACATGATGCCAATGCGGGTGCTCGCCCTCGACCGGGGTCACATAACGGCGTTGGTAATGCACCTGCGGATAGGAATCCCAAGCGCCCGGTAGCCAAGCGATCAAGTCCGCCATGACGGACTCAAGCTCGTGGCGCGTCGGCTGATATTGCGGTCCGGCCCAGGCAGAGGGCATCAAGGCCATCAAAACCCACACCCACGTTTTACCCTTTGGACAAACCATACGAACCCCCGTTGGCCGTGGCGCAGATAGACGCTACAGTGATGCTGATGTCCGCTTATCTTCCATCACCCGCTCTCGCGCCGTCTGCGGCGACACTTGAAGCATTCCGCGTAGCGGCCAAGGCTGCGCAGCCTTCATTGGCTCTCGAGGATGTGGTGCTGGAGCCGCGTTGGATCGGACTCGATCAAGATAGTACTCACGCGATCTTTCATTTGATTCGCATCGGTGACAAGCGTGGCACTTTTACCTTGCCGTGGATCGTCGAGCGAACTGCAACCCGCGTGCCCGCGGTCGGCAATCTTCTCGTCTTAGTCGATATGGATGGAACGCCGACGCTGCTCGTTCGCGTGACGCGAGTCGACCACGCCGTCTTTGGAGCGGTTCGAGCTGAGCACACCGCCATCGACGGCTCGCCCGTGCGCGATCCAGCCGTTTGGGTTCCATTGCATACGCAATACTGGAATAACCACCTCGCTCCATTTGGCCTGACGGTATCGACCGACATGCCCTTCTGGATCGAAGAATTCGAATTACTCTACGACTCAGGTCACGCTCAGGGGATGCTGTGATGTCCAAAGAGCCTCGCAAGACTCTCAAGAGCCGGTTGATCGGCTGGCTGATGAAAAAGATGATGGCGAGCGCAGGCACGAGTGGCGCTCCTGGCTCTGGCGGTGGACCCCCACCTTGGGTCAAAGCGATGCTAGCGGGCGGCGGCGGTCCGCAGAGCATGGCAGCCATGCTCGCCACGTCGAGTGGCTTCGAGGGTCGCGAAAAACTCTTAGGCGATGCCGTTGCGATGGCTATTCGTACCCTCAAAGATACGATCCCCTATCAGCACGACATGAATGACGCGCTGGTCAAAATGCATTTGACGTCGGTGCAGTTTGCCAAGAACGCCGGCGCGATGGCGGACTATGTGGCGCACGACATTCAAACCATGCAGCCGATGCTCCAACGTCTCAAAGGCATGATCGAGAAAACGGGCGAGAAAGAGATTGCCTTAGCTGGCATCTTCGACCGCACCACTTGCCTTTATCAGCTTTGCTTAGATCTCAAAAGTGAGCCCGGTAAGCGTACTTTTACCTTTCCGTTCAGCAAGGTCCTCGCGATCTCTCGGAGCATCGGTCAGTTCGATCTGACCGATGAGGAAGTTCATCGCCAGTGGTTAAAGCCGCGCATCGAGGGCTACGCCGAGGTGCTGGGCGTGAAACTTGATGTCTCGGATATTGGCCCGGAAAATAGAATCGTCGTCAGTCTTGCCGCGTAAACGCGACGACCGCCTCGACCCAAGCCTCGGGCGCTTGGTCGACGATATCGACATTGCCACCAGATAACTCAACGTAGGCCATATCAGGCCGCAATTGACGTGCACGCTGCGCCATCGGATAGGCCATGTCACCCGTGTTGGTCAGGATCAACGTGGGGTGCATCATACGCGGCAAAGTGCTCGCGTGGTCGTAGCGGTATGCCGCGTTATGTCCGTACCAAAAAGGCGCAAAGCCCTGGAACTTCTCGACCTGAATACGCGTGATGTGTCGAGGGTCAGCGCCTGGCCCAAAGAATTTTCTGCGCTTGACGAAGCTCTCCTGCAGATGACTGCCGTCGGCTCGATACTCGAAGTCGACTTCACTTTTCTGTAAATCGTCTAGGAATAACTGGCGCTCGGTCTCGGTAATCGGAAATGGTCCATTCAAGACCACCTTGCGCACCCGCTTCGGAAACTGCAGCGACACTTCGGTCGCAATCAAAGAGCCCGTGTGATGCCCAACCATGTCGGCACGCGCGATCTTCAAGTGATCGAGTACGGCGATGATCGAGCTTGCCCAATCGGCCACCTGCGGCACGAATGGCGTCGGATCAGACATACCAAACCCAGGGGTGTCGATCCCGATCGCACGAACTCCGCGTTGACTCAGCAAGCCGTAGACCGCATCGAACTGTCGATGCGACATGGGCGCCTGATGTAACAAGACCATCGGCACACCCGTACCCGTCTGGGTATCGTTGAAGTGCACCAAGCCGTAGGGCCCCTTGGCATAACCGCGCTGACCAACAGCAGCCGGCACATTGGCAAAGGCAGGTGCAAACGGTAGCGACGCAAATCCGACGCCAGCCCCCAGGAGTTTCAACAGCGAGCGACGCGATTTTTCACTCATGACGCATTCTCTCTCTCGATTTCTTTGACTGTTCTGAACCCGATATGCGAGGTCCCAAGCCCCGCATCGGCAGGTTGCCTCGATCCCGATCGGTAACGCGCGCAAAAGTCGCTCGAGCACAAATGCGAACCGCCTTTGATCGTACGCTTGCCCAGGCGCTCCGGATCCGCCGCAATCGACTGCTCTTGAGTCGCCGGCGCGAGAACCGGCGAGTACCAGTCTGAGGTCCATTCCCAGGCGTTACCCACCATGTCGTAGGCACCGGCACGATTGGG
>JBDKJA010000141.1:0-3765 GCA_039796795.1 Pseudomonadota bacterium | reverse complement strand
TTGATCCTGAATATCGTTGATATTCACGGCATGAGACCGTTGCGACGCTATCCGACCTACTCGGTGGCCAAAGCAGGGCTCATCATGCTCACGAAATCTTTGGCGCGCGAACTGGGCCCACACATTCGGGTCAACGCGATCGCTCCAGGGCCGGTGATGTGGCCCGCCGACGGTGTAGCCGATGCCGTGCTGCAGAAAAAAATCATCGACCGAACGGCGCTGAAACGCTCGGGCTCCGCAACGGACATCGCGCGCACCGCGCTGTTCTTCGCGGCAGATGCCCCCTTTATCACCGGCCAGATCATGGCCGTCGATGGTGGCCGCAGCGTCGGCTGGTAAAGCTCTCACGACGCTCGCGAGACCACCGTATCGAGCCCGATGTCCACTCGTGCCATCGGATGCGCAGCACGATCAAAGTCGCTCCACAACTGACGCAGAGTCGTCAGACGCGTCGGATGTACGAAATCAGGGGCGATCTCGGCCATCGGACCTAGCATATAAGGACGCTTCAACAAATCAGGACGCGGCAGAACGAGACCGGGTAGATCACAAATGCGATTACCGTAAACGAGAATGTCGAGATCCATGCTCCGCGGCGCCCACTTGGGCGCATCGCGCGTTCGACCACAAAGCCCTTCGATACGCTGCAACTCGTCGATGACGCGCTCGACGGGCAAATCAGTCGAAAATCCGGCAACGAAGTTGATGAAATCCTCGCCCTCGAAGCCGACGGCCGCATTGCGATAAGCGGCAGAAAAACGCACGCCTGGAAAACTCTGCGCCATTTCTTTGGCTGCCAGACGCAGATTGCGCTCGGCGTCGACGTTGCTGCCGGCAGCAACGAAGACCTCTACCGTCGAATTCACGAAAGGTCGGCTCGAGTTCGCTCGATCGCGACACCAACGTCGCGCGAACCACGGATCGCACCGGGCTTGTTGACGGAAATCCGTATCCACTCGATACCGAATTCCTCGAGGATCATCATGGCCATTTTGTGCGCCATGGTCTCGACCAACATGAACTCGGACGCTTCGACGAAGGCGATCACTCGCTTAGCCACCTGCTTGTAGTCGAGAGTATCGACGACATCGTCGTTGCGAGCCGCAAGCGCGCAATCCACTGGCATCTCGAGATCGATCTCGACTTTCTGCTTGATGCGGCGCTCCCAGTCGATGAAGCCAATGATGCACTCGACCTCAAGGCCACGGAGAAAAATCTTGTCAGGTTGACGAGCACTCATGATGTTGTCGATGTGTCCTGTGTATTCAAAGAATTCGTCGGGGGTCGCAATGTGTCGAGAGGCCACTGTGCTCTTGCGCCGATACGCAGCCCATCTCGCTCACCCGCCTCAAGACGCGCCAATCCCGCCACGGCGATCATCGCCGCATTGTCGGTGCAAAACTCGAGGCGCGGATAGTACACGCGCGCACCGCAGCGCGCGGCTGCTTGACCGAGCCGCTCACGCAAACGCAGATTGGCACTGACACCACCCGAGACGACCAACGCATCGAGCCCGGTCTGCTCAAGAGCCCGAACGCATTTGCCGACCAGCGTATCGACCACCGCCTCCTGCAGGCCGCGCGCGATATCTGCTTTGTCGATTTCGGACGGATCGCCGATCGCGCGCACCGCATTCAAGACCGCTGTCTTGAGTCCAGAGAAACTGAACTCGAGTCCGGGGCGATCCAGCATGGGTCGCGGAAACTCAAAGCGCCCTGGCCGTCCTCGCTCAGCGAGGCGAGCGAGCTCGGGGCCGCCGGGATACGGCAGTCCCAGCAACTTTGCGCTCTTATCGAAAGCCTCTCCCGCCGCGTCATCACGCGTCTGCCCGAGCAGGCTGTAATCCCCGACTCCGCGAGCCTCGATCAACATGGTGTGGCCACCGGAGACGAGTAACGCCAAATGCGGAAAGGCCGGGGGATCCGGCTCCAGCAGCGGCGCGAGCAGATGGCCCTCGAGATGATGAACCCCGACGGTCGGCAGCTTCCACGCGTAAGCCAACGAGCGCGCGAGCGCGGCGCCGCTCAACAAAGCGCCGATCAGCCCAGGACCTGCGGTGTAGGCGATCCCATCGAGCTGCGCGGGTTCAGTCTCAGCCTTCGCGAGAGCCGCCTTGACGAGCGGCAGCAAGCGTTGGACGTGATCGCGCGAGGCAAGCTCGGGTACGACGCCGCCATAAATTCGATGTAACTCGATTTGCGAGAACAGCTCGTGCGCCAGCAAACCCGCCCGACTGTCGAGCACGGCAGCGGCGGATTCGTCGCAGGAGGATTCAATGGCCAGAATGCGCATATGCCGGGAATTTTGCCTTTTGCAGCGAGGATCATTAGAATCCCCGCCCCTGCTTCTGCAGGACGTTCTGGGAATTCCTTACTAATCAAGGGGTTGAGGTTTTAGATGCCGAGCGTTCGTGTTCGAGAAAATGAGTATTTCGACGCTGCACTGCGCCGTTTCAAGCGCGCCTGCGAAAAGGCGGGGGTGCTGACGGAGCTGCGTCGTCGTGAATTCTACGAAAAGCCGACCCAAGAGCGTAAGCGCAAAAAGGCTGCGGCCGTAAAGCGCCACATCAAGCGCTCTTCTCCCCGTATCGCCCGCGCCCGCTAACGATGTCGCTCAAAGAGCGCATCACGCAGGAGATGAAGGATGCGATGCGCTCCGGCGAAAAGGAGCGCCTCGGCTACATCCGCATGCTTCAGGCTGCCATCAAGCAGCGTGAAGTCGACGAGCGCATCACCCTCGACGATACCCAAGTGCTCGCGGTCATCGAAAAGATGATCAAGCAGCGCCGCGAAGCCATCGCGCAATTCGAGGCGGGTGGTCGAGCGGATCTCGCAGCCAAGGAATTGGCGGAAGTCGCGCTGCTGCAGACCTACATGCCCGAACCCTTGTCGCAAGCCGAGGTCGAAGCCTTAGTGGCTGCGGCCATCGCTGAAACCGGCGCCGCGTCGGTCAAGGACATGGGCAAAGTCATGGCGCTCGTGAAGACGCGCGCAGCCGGTCGAGCCGATATGAGCGCGGTCAGCGCGATCATCAAAAGCAAACTCGGTGCCGCGGGCTAAGGCCCAAGGCCGTATCCTAATCGCCCATGAGCGGGCGAATTCCTCAAAGCTTCATCGACGAGTTGGTCGCGCGGACCGACATCGTTGAGCTCATCGGCGCGCGCGTGCCGCTCAAAAAAGCAGGTCGAGAGTTCAAGGCCTGTTGTCCATTTCACGATGAGAAAAGCGCTTCTTTTTGGGTGAGCCCAGACAAGCAGTTCTATCACTGCTTCGGCTGCGGGGCGCACGGTACGGCCCTCGGTTTCCTAATCAATTACGACCGTTTGAGTTTTCCCGAAGCCGTTGAAGAGCTCGCCTCTAGGGCCGGGCTCGAAGTGCCACGTGAGGCGCGCGCAGATGAGGGAAAACAGCAGGAAGGAGCCGATCTCGCGAGCCTGATGGGTCGCGTGGCGCAACACTGGTCGATGAACCTCCAGGCCGACTCGCGAGCCTCGGAATATCTCACCCGACGAGGCTTGGAGCCTGCCACACGCGAGCGATTTCAGATCGGATATGCAGCCAATTCCTGGAATGATGTCCTTAATCGTTTCGCTAAAGATACAAAAACCCGTGCGGACCTCCTAGCCTGCGGGTTGATCATCGAACGCGAAGGCGCCGGCGACCGTTACTACGATCGCTTCCGTGATCGCATCATGTTCCCGATCCGCGATGCACGCGGGCGCGTTATCGCCTTCGGCGGCCGCATCATCGATCAGGGCGAACCGAA
>JBDKJA010000140.1:0-3775 GCA_039796795.1 Pseudomonadota bacterium | reverse complement strand
AACGCGATACTGATGAGCGCGAGGATCGGGAGCATCAGAAAACCGATCAAGACAACAAAACTCATGAGCGTGACGATCCACGCCAGCATCAAAGTGATCTGAAAGTTCAAGGCCTCTCGTGCGGCATCTCGGATGCGATCAGGCTCGTCGCGGCGACTGAGATAGATGACCAACGGTCCGATGAATAACGTAAAGATGCCAGAGAGGTGAACGAGCGCGGCAAGCGAGTTCGCAGAGCTCGTCGATGTTTGAACGCAAGGGTCGGTGTTTTGCATGGCGCTGCCTCGATTTGATGGGACGTGCGTAATGACTCGCGCCGAACGCTAACACCCACCTAACAGAGGTCTTAGCCGCATTACTCGGCTAAGTGCCCCAATTGGTGTGGCGCCTCAAATCATAAAGGCTGCGCCCCATTCGTCCGATCGCGCCAGTAAGTCCGCATATCGAGACCCAAGCTCATCTCTCATCTCTTCTGGTGTCAGAGCAAAGCCTCGGCGCGACAGTACCAGCCCGAGCCGATCGCTCTGCTTTATCACCCGATCAACAACACCCTCACCGCTCAAACCCGCTCGCATCGCTGCAAGCAGCGCCAGCGTCCACCAACCGAGTTCCACACCACTGCCGGTAAGATGGCTCACCAAGACACTCATCTCGGGATCATGGTGAACGCGATCGAGTATCCGACGATTGATCGTCGATACGGGCGTGCGGTGAGTATCAGCGATGATCGGTTCGCGGACGAGCTCCACCCAACCGCGACCCAGTGCATATCCGAGAGCCGCGTGTTCGACTGACGTCTCGATCGAGCGATGGACGATCGCACCGGGCGCGCCGAGAGATCTAAACCACTCGGTCACGGCATCGGGCGTTTCGGTATCCGCCGATCGGATTGCGGACGGAACCCACAAGCGCAGCTCCAGCCTACTGGGAGACGAAATAGCCGTGGCGAGCTCACTGCGCACCCAATAATCACGGCGAAAACGTCGGTCGAGGATGATGTCGCGAGTCGTTTCGCGTAGCACCGGATCGGCGATGCCCGACAGTAGCGCACGCTGCCTCTCACTTAGACGCCACTCATCGTAGGTGTCACTAAAGTCCGCCTGCCCAAGATAACTTAAGCCACAAGGCGCGAGTTGGGCGGCAACCTGAGAAAAGTGCATCGGGTGCCAATCCCGATTGAAATACTCGTGCGCAAGATACGATTTTTTCTTTGATCGGATCTCACGCAATTGATTCTCGAACTGAGGATTCGACTCCAAAATTCGCGGATCAGAAGCCACGACGTCGCTCGCGAACGCCAAGGCATTGTCGATACGCTGCTCGAGTGACGTCGCACTTTCGGAAGGCTCACTCGCTTTTGCGACCAACAATTCGCGCAAGCTCAGCGCAGGCCCCCAACCCGGCAGCGCGTTGTAACCCACATAAACGATGCCGCAGGGGGCCAATCGCTGCTTGATGAAAGACGTCAGGCGCGCCCGATTCATAGGCGACACCCAACTCCAAACGCCGTGCAGAGCGATGAAATCAAAATCAGGTAGGTCGTTGCGCGCGTCGAACTGCTCGAAGCTCGCACAGACGAGTCGCTCACGGGAGGCCTCGTTGTCGAGGAGCGAACGCGCAAACTCAACATGCTGCGGCAAAACGTCGACACCCCACCACTCCGTGTCACTCGCCGTGGCGTGGATAGCCAGACTCAAGCCCTGACCGAAGCCGAGCTCACAGGCATATCGCATCGACGGTGGTTCCAGCCCCGCGCGTCTGACCGCAAGCGCGGCTCTGGCTGGATCTAGGGTGGGATGATGATGGCGCGTATATGCCACGTCAGTGACATAGCCATCGGCCTCGTCACTCAATCTTTGATCTGCCTTGCAAAGCGCGGGCGCCAAACCCCGACCACCACATTGGCGAGGGCCACACCCAGCAGAGCCCAAAGACCGTTCTGCTCTCGCGCCACGAGAGTGGCGAGTGCGGCTGGATCATATTGACCGGCCTGCGCAGCCGCCGCTGCGAACTCGGCCGTCTTGCGCGCTGCGGCATCGACGATGACGAGCGTTCCCTCGAACATGGCGAGGCCAAGCAAAGCCTTGAACCAAGCCCAACCCGCATTCTGGTAAGCCGGCGTGGCCGCCATACTGAGGAGACCACTACAAATCACCAACAAGAGCGCGGGGACGAGTATCCATTTGGAAATCATCGCAATCGACGTACGGGCTGCCGCGTACCCAACGAGCGAGACTTCCGGTGCCGGCGCATAGGTCACGACGATGAGGATCGCCGCAAAAGCACCGAGGATTCCGGCCGAACCAAAGTGGTGAAGCAGACGGAAAATTAAACTCCAATTAATCATGGATCGGCACGCTAGCACAGCGCTACACTCGTACTCCATGCCCCAGCGACGACAGCTACTGAAAGCCGCGATGGCCGGAGTCGGCCTCGCCCTCGCCCCCCGATCTTTGCAGGCTGGCCGCCTGCGCTTGCGAAAGTTCGCGACGAACCCCTTCACGTTAGGCGTCGCCTCGGGTTATCCCACCGATGAGGGGATGGTCCTCTGGACCCGCCTCGCACCGAGCCTTGATTCCGCCGAGGAACTCGCAGATTCGGATTTCATCCTGACTTACGAAATCGCGACCGACCCGAATTTCTCACGTCGGGTTCAGTCCGGAACGGTGGTTGCGATGGCAGCCGACGGGCACAGCGTGCATCTCGAAATCAGCGGCCTGCCGCCGGGTCGCGAGTTCTACTACCGATTCCGCGCAGGCGATCATGTGAGCCCCATCGGTAGAACCTGGACAGCCCATGCCAGCGGCTCGATGCGATCGATGCTACGAATCAGCGTGGCGAGTTGTCAGCATTACGAACAGGGTTACTACCACGCGTACCGCGATATGGTTTCACGTGGCAGCGACCTCATCATTCATCTCGGCGATTACATCTATGAGGGCAACACCGCCAATCCGGTACGCGCTCATGACTCCGATCAAGAGTGCAAGACCCTCGCCGACTATCGCCGGCGCTACGCATGGTATCGATCCGATTCTTTGCTGCAAGAAGCGCACGCACACTGCCCTTGGCTCGTCACGCACGACGATCACGAACTCGATAATGACTATGCCGATCTACAGTCGGAAAATCCGGCCGAGCAGATCGAGTTTGCGGC
This sequence comes from Pseudomonadota bacterium, assembly GCA_039796795.1. Classification (GTDB taxonomy): domain Bacteria; phylum Pseudomonadota; class Gammaproteobacteria; order Steroidobacterales; family Steroidobacteraceae; genus UBA964. The sequence continues at coordinate 618 of JBDKJA010000140.1, read as the reverse complement.
ACGTCGAGCGGCTGCGTATCAGGCCTATTGGGAAAATATGCCGTTGCCGCTGTCGGCCAAACCGCGCGGCCCTGACATGGCGCTTTATATGTCGCGCCGATTCGGCGACCTGCTTGCGATTCATATGCTCGATGAGCGCCAATACCGATCTCCTCAGGCCTGTCCGCAGCCACCGCGTCGCGGAGGCACTCGAGTAGTCGTCGAGCAATGTGCGGATTGGCGCGACCCGAATCGCACGATCCTCGGTCAAGCCCAAGAGCAATGGCTGGCACAGCAACTGGCGAGCTCGAAGGCGCGTTGGAATTTGCTCGGCCAAGGCGTAGTGTTCACCTGGATCGACGAGGATCCGGGTCCGAAGACACTCAACTGGAACGACAGCTGGGCCGGCTACCCCGCGGCGCGACAGCGGTTGCTCGAGACGATTGCCGAGAGCAATGCTACCAATCCCGTGATTCTGGGTGGCGATATCCACGCCTTCATCGCGGGCGATCAAAGAATCGATCCGCGCGATGCCAAGTCACCGATCGTCACGAGCGAGTTCGTGACCACGTCAGTCACCTCAGGACCACCGCCGAAACGCGTGATTGATGCCTACAACCGCAGCGATGCGATTGGGGT
>JBDKJA010000139.1:0-3793 GCA_039796795.1 Pseudomonadota bacterium | reverse complement strand
TGATGAAGTTCACGACACCCGACACGGCGTCCGGACCGTAGGTCGCGGCAGCACCACCGGTGATGATCTCGACGCGCTCGATGAGCGCAGAGGGAATCGTGTTGATGTCTACCGTGCCGGCGCTGGTCGAACCCATGGCGCGACGACCGTCGACGAGCACGAGGTTGCGACCGGAGCCGAGACCACGCAAGTCGATGACCGCACGGCCACCGTTGCTCGGGTTGTTCGACTGCGAGCTCGAGCTCGGAACGATCTGCGGCAGCGTGTTGAGGTACTGCTCAACGGTCGTGTAACCGCTCTCGACGATCGCATCTTGATCGACCGAGAGAATCGGGCTCTCGGCAACGGCATCGCGCTTGGCGATGCGCGAACCGGTGACCACAACCTCATCGAGCGACGCGTCGGCCTCTTGGGCCTGAGCGGGCGCAGTGGCGGTGATCGCCATGGCACTGATGGCGCTCGTCAGAATGGCCTGACGTACCGCCGAAGAAACGTGCAATTGCTGAGACATGAAGTCCCCTCCGCAAGTTGTTTGAAGAACGATTGATTTTGAAAAATCGAACCGGCGATTATCCGCAAGTCGGGCAGATAATCAACGAAATTGTTGCGTCAAATATCTGACTGTTGCTAACACGCAACATCGCTGACCCTCACCGCTATCCAACCCGTGGTTCGCGCACCAATCCCTGCCGGCCGCCGCCGGGTCGCCTGCTAGTTTCGGAGAGGTCCACCACCACTATTTATACGGAGCGCGCCCGTGAGCCAGAAGACTCGTCGCCAATTCATGACTTCCACCATCGGAGCGGGTGCCGCCGGCATCGCGGCTGGCGGCTCGCTGATCGGCAGCGCCTCAGCCGCCCACTCGGCCAAGGGTCGCTATCGACTGTCGGCCGACGAATTAAAGGCTCGATTTAACGATCCCATCTGGAATCGCGAAACGAGCGCGAAAATCGAGGGAGACACTGCCCCCGGTAAGTATGTGAACGGGTATGTCACGGGCACCGTCATGGGAGTACGTGACAACGAAGCCGTGCGCCCGCTCTTTGGCTTCGAGGTGTTCTCGTCGATCCGTGTGTTGAAGCAGGAGAACGGCGACTATCAACGTCTCTGTCGCGAACTCATCTTCTACCGAGATTTGAATACCGGCGAATTGATGGATTCTTGGCGCAATCCGTACACCAATGAAGAGGTAGCGGTCGTCGATGTCGCCAACGACCCATTCAATTACGTGATCTCCGATCACTTTCCGGACCCGCCGAGTTATGGCGGTCTGAATACCGAAAAGCCGCCGCGCCGCCCTTTCATCCGTAACTGGACCTTACTCAACGACGACACGGTCGTGCTGACGAGTGACATTCACCTCTACTACCGCAACAAGCTCGACCCAGCGATTTGGGTGCGCGAGTCGGCGGGCCCGATGAATCGCGTCTCGGAACTCTTTCGTTACTCCATTAGACGCGAGGACATCGAGAACGATGCGTTGACCCACATGCCTCACACGGGAGTCTGGAATCGCATTACGCCCTGGTTGCCATGGATGCTGATGGGCACGGCACCGGGGCACATCGTTTACGCCGGCACATTCAGCTCGGTACCGAGCGTGGATTCGGTACCGGCACCGGTAGCCAAGCGCGTACGCGAGCGCTTTCCGCAATATACGGTCGCACCAGAGAAGTGGGTCGATCCCAGTTATTCGAGTCTCGAGAACTACGCGCGCACTCAAAAGCCCGCCAAACCTAAATAGTCCCCGCTATACGCCTGACTCGAAGTCGGCCACGCCCTCTCAGGGCGTGGCCGCTTCCATATAGGCTTCGAGAATTTTTGCAAAGCGCTCCGGCGATTCGAGCGGCGGATAGTGACCAACATCGGACATCACCATCATCGAAACATCGGTACCACTCAGATACCCTGCCAACGCCTTACCCGCAGACACCGGTAACAATAAATCTTTGGCGCCCCAAATCAGCAAGGTCGGCGCCTTGACTGCCTTCATCGCAGACTTCGCTTTTTCCTGATCCGCCACTTTCGCGACAAGACCAATCAGATGCGGCTCAGGTGCGCGCCGATTGAAATCGTAATACTGCTCTCGGATATCGGCTGACAGTCGCGCCGGATCACCACTGAAATAATCGAGAAACGCACTCCAGTAAGCGCGATTACGCAGCCCACTTTCTTTGGCGATTCGCTGCTGCTCCAAAAAATTAGGCGAAGGAGGCAGATGCCCGGTCGTCACAGTATCGGCGGGCGTATTCGATAAGATGAGTCGCTCCACCAACTCGGGTCGCTTTGCCGCCAAATAAACACCGAGTGTTCCTCCGCTAGAAACTCCGACAAAGGTCACTTTGTCGACACCTAGCTTCGCGAGCAAACCCTCAGCAATATCGACGGGCTGCAGTCGCTGCATGTGCTCGTCCGTTACCGTTCCGGAGAGCCCTTGCGCAGGCACGTCGTACCGAATCACGCGATATCGATCGGTCAACTTGGGTGCGATGTAGTCCCAAGTTTTTAGGGTGCTCTGCGAACCGTGCACCATCAGAATGGCGGGGCCTGCACCTTCGTCCTTGTAATAAACCTCGACGCCGCCAATCAGCGCAATCTTACCGGCAGGGTCTGCATACTTCGCTCGCAGTTCCTGTAGCGTGAGCGGCTCGCCTTCAGCAGCAAACGCCGATGAGCCCAGCGCCAGCATCAAGCAACAAGCCAACCAAAATAAACGCATAACCACCCCCTCAAATATTTATTTTCGACTGAGTCTCACAGGCCCTTCTACGACCAATCGCTTCGACAAATCGCGGCTTGCCGCTACTGCAGTCGCTCCATCTCCGAATCCGTGCGCCGCGATAAAGAGTTGGATGATTTCCACCGTGCTCGACAACATCGCCAACTGCGGCGGCACGGGTAATTCCGGTCGACAAATCGCACTGCCAAAATAATGGTCGACCCCCTCGAGCACCAGCGCATAGCGAGAGCCCGTCGCTTTTGCGGCATCGAAAGCAATCAGATGATCCTGCCAACGCGCCCCTTCCCATCCGAGCGGGATATCCCGATCACCCGTCTGAATGAGCGCAGGCACCTCGAGTGAAGAATAGGCTTGGGCATCGACGAATCCCGGCAGGGGGCCCGGCGGGGACAGAGCCACCACAACGCTCGCTGCAGGATCCCTAAGCCGATCTCGCCATTCCACCGGCGCAGCCGGACGCGCTCCACCTAGCGTTAACGAAACCAGCGCGCCATAACTATGTCCCATGGCGATGTAGTTCGAGTTCGCCATCAAAGATAGCGCCTGCATATCCTGCAAGCGTGCGGCCCAACTCGCCATGCCTTTGAATTCGTTCGTGGATGGGTGTTCCGTCGAGTCCACATGCAGCGGCGCCCAGATTTCGTACCCAGCAGTGCACAGAGGCTCAAGCAGTCTCGAATATTTCCAAGGTGAGGAAGCAGCACCATGAGAAAAATGGATACGTCCAATCGCCTTTCCACTCGGGCGCCAAACGTCGAGCGATATCGAACGTCCATCGGCAGTACGTAACTCTTCGCGCGATGACGGTTTGGCTTGCAACCATCCACTCGAGGCGACGCTCGCAAGCATTAGCATGAAGCTCTGACGTCGATCGATCTTCATAGCCCGCCTCCATCGAACTCATCGCCCGCATAGGCACGCAGTTCTTTGCGATATCGCTGCAACAAGCGATCGGTGAACGCAGCAATTTCTTGCTCTCGACTGCGCAGCTCGGGCACATGCATTCCGACCGCGATGACGCCAAAACGCTGTTGATCCGCACTCATCGGAACA
>JBDKJA010000138.1:0-4498 GCA_039796795.1 Pseudomonadota bacterium | reverse complement strand
GAAGGTCGATCGACCACCGGCAAGATCGTCGCCTGCACCGATACGCGTGAAGATGCGGTCGATGGGGCCCAGCAGCGCCGACTCGGCGGGCACGAAACTGCCCACGTGAGCGAGCAGCGTGATCAGCGCGATCTGCCGCATGTAGGTGCTCTTGCCACCCATGTTGGGGCCGGTAATGACGAGCATCCGAGTGAGGGCATTGAGATCGATGTCGTTCGGCACGAACGGCTCGCTCAAAAAGCGCTCGACGACGGGGTGTCTACCACCGCGAATTTTCAGTACGGGCTGCGCCGTGAATTCGGGCGCGACCCAGCGCAGTGCCTCGGCACGCTCGGCAAGGCTCGCAAGCGCATCGAGATCGGCGATAGCCGAAGCGCTCTCCTGCAAGGTGGCGAGTGTCAGACCAAGCTCGGTCAAGACCGCTTCATATAACTCGCGTTCTCGCGCTAACGATTTCTCACGCGCACCGAGGACCTTATCTTCGAAGCTCTTGAGTTCCGGCGTGATGAAGCGCTCGGCATTTTTGACCGTTTGTCGACGGATGTAATCGGCGGGGACTTGTTCGGCTTGGCTACGGGAGATTTCGATGAAAAATCCTTGTACGCGGTTATAGCCGAGTTTCAGTTGCGAGAGGCCTGTGCGTTCACGCTCACGCGCTTCGAGCTCGAGCAAATAGGCGTCGGTATCTTGCGCAGCGCAGCACGCAGCGCCGTCAGATCGCGTGGTCGCGCGGACTTCAACGCAACGCGGGCCAAAATGCGCTCGATATCGCCGATCGGCGCCAAGGCGTCGCGCAAGGTCAGGTGGCTGCGCGTTGCCAGTAATTGCGTGATGGCCTCGTGCCGCTGTCGCAGCAACGCATGGTCGGTGATCGGGCGATTGAGTAGGCGCCGCAAGGCGCGTGCGCCCATAGCCGTGATCGTCGTATCGAGCAGTGCGAGGAGAGTCGCATCGTCACGCCCTTGCGCACTCGAGTCGATTTCGAGATGACGTCGCGTGACGGCATCGAGGTGCAGGCTAGCGTGTCGATCTTCCACGCGCAGGGCGCGCAAATGCGGCAGCGCGGTGCGCTGCGTATCGCGCACGTATTGCAACAGTGCACCGGCGGCCGATACGGCGAGTGGCATCGCGCGTTCACCCGTCGAGTCGATCCCATAGCCCTGCAGATCCAGCGTACCGAGTTGCTCCGTGAGCAAACGTCGCGCGGTTTCGTGTTCGAAGTGCCACACGGCTCTGCCGCGCCACGCGAGATGGCCGGTGCGCTCGCGCAATTCAGCGCCGATCTCGCCGAGCCATTCTTCAGGCACGAGCAGCTCGGCCGGTTGCAGTCGCTCAAGCTCGGCGATCAGCGCGGCGTGCCCGCGTCCTTCGAGCACCGAGAAACGTCCAGCGCCAAGATCGAGCCACGCGAGTCCGAATCCATCACCCGAGGGCAGTACGGCAGCGACGAGCGTCTCGCGTCGCTCATCGAGCAGCGCTGCGTCGGTGACGGTGCCGGGCGTGATGATGCGGACGACCGCGCGCTCGACCGGTCCTTTGCTCTTGGCCGGATCGCCAATCTGCTCACAGATCGCGACCGATTCGCCTTTGCGTACGAGCCGCGCGAGGTAATTCTCCGCGCTGTGATACGGCACGCCCGCCATCGGAATCGGCGCACCCGCGGACTGACCGCGCGCGGTGAGGGTGATGTCGAGGAGTTGCGCCGCACGCTTGGCGTCATCGAAGAAGAGCTCGTAGAAATCGCCCATCCGATAGAAGAGCAACACGTCCGGGTGCTGCGCCTTCAGGCGAAGATACTGCTGCATCACGGGCGTGTGTTCGGCGCTCATCGCGCCATTATCGTCCATGCGATACTGCCCCTGCATGGAACCTCGTCGCGACACGCCATCGTTCGATCCCGCGCTTGATCGACTCATCCGTCGCTTGCTCGCAGAGCAGCTCACGGTCGCGACAGCCGAGTCCTGCACGGGTGGATGGCTCGCCAAGGTGCTGACCGATCGAGCCGGCTCTTCGGCTTGGCTGCTCGCCGGTTGGGTGGTTTACAGCAACGAGTCCAAGCAGCGCGAACTTTCGGTACCGGCTCGCCTGTTGCGTCAACATGGGGCTGTGAGCGAAGAGGTTGCAGCGGCTCTGGCCAAGGCGGCCCGGCGACAGAGCGGTGCCGATTTGGCGGTGGCGATCAGCGGCATCGCGGGGCCGAGTGGCGCTGTGCCCGGGAAGCCTGTCGGCACGGTGTGCTTTGGCTTTGCCCGCAAGCACGGGCGTAGCTCAGTGATTGAGACGGTGACCAAACGCTTTCGCGGTGACCGTGATACCGTTCGGCGCGCTGCGGTGCGCTCTGCGCTGATCGGTTTATACAGTATGGCCTCCAAAGGCTCCCTGTATAGCCAGTGAACGCTTCCTGAAATAACGCGCTTCACCCTGTTTTTCGGCTTATTCCATGCAGTTTGCTGTGGGATAATTCGCCCACTTTCTCACCCTTTCCCGCCAACCTTTTCTCGGGGATCTCATGGACGACAATCGCAAAAAAGCCCTCACCGCGGCGCTCGGTCAAATCGAAAAACAATTCGGCAAGGGCTCGGTCATGCGCCTTGGCGACGCCTCCGCTTCCTACGACATCGAGGCAGTCTCGACCGGCTCGCTCGGTCTCGACATCGCGCTCGGCATCGGCGGTTTGCCGCGCGGTCGCGTCGTCGAGATCTACGGTCCTGAGTCCTCCGGTAAAACCACGCTCACGCTCGAAGTCATCGCCGAGATCCAGCGTAACGGCGGCACCGCCGCGTTCGTCGACGCCGAACACGCGCTCGATCCCGTCTACGCCGAGAAACTGGGCGTCAACGTGAACGACCTCTTGGTCTCCCAGCCCGACACCGGCGAACAGGCCCTCGAAATCACCGACATGCTCGTCCGTTCGGGTGCCGTCGATGTCGTCGTCGTCGACTCTGTCGCGGCGCTGACCCCGAAGGCCGAAATCGAGGGCGAGATGGGCGAGCTGCAGGTCGGTCTGCACGCGCGCCTGATGTCGCAAGCGCTGCGCAAGCTCACGGGTAACATCAAGCGCTCCAACACCATCGTCATCTTCATCAACCAGATCCGCCTCAAGATCGGTGTGATGTTCGGCAATCCCGAAACCACCACCGGCGGTAACGCGCTGAAGTTCTACTCCTCCGTCCGTCTCGACATCCGCCGCATCGGCGCGATCAAGAACGGCGAAGAGGTCATCGGTAACCAAACGCGCGTCAAGGTCGTGAAAAACAAGGTGGCACCGCCGTTCCGTGAAGCTGAATTCGAAATCATGTACGGCGAAGGCATCTCGCGCGAAGGCGAAATCATCGAACTCGGTGTCGCGCAGAATCTCATCGAGAAGTCCGGCTCCTGGTACGCCTACAAGGGCGAGCGCATCGGCCAGGGCAAGGAAAATGCCCGCGAGTTCTTGAAGACCCATCCGGATATCGCCCGCGACGTCGAGGCGCAGATTCGCGCCAAGTTGCTCGTGAAGCCTGGCAAGTCAGGCGCGGCTGAGGCGCCCGAGAAAGACTGAGCCCATTTCGGGTTTTAGCCCCTCGTGATCTCACGCGCCGGCTTTCGTAACGCCGCGCCGGAACACCCGGAGAGTCCGGAGTCCGCGCGGCGTTATGCATTGGGCTTGCTCGCGCGCCGCGACTTCGGCTCGGCTGAGCTCATCAACAAACTTACCGTGAAGGGTTACACCGCCGAGGCTGCGGCCGAGGCGGTCGCCGCGCTGCAGGAAGAGCGGCTTCTGGACGACGCTCGCAGCCTAGAGGCCTTCGTGCGGGCTCATGCGGCTCGGGGCCAGGGGCCGATGCGGCTACGCCAAGAGCTCGCGGCGCGCGGTTTCCCGGCCGCCGATATTGAGGCCGCCCTAGAATCCGGCCCGGATTTCGTCGCGCTGTGCCGCGAAGTCCGGCAGCGCAAGTTCGGCGCTAAGCCGCCCGGTAGTTGGGCGGAGAAGGGCAAGCAAGCGAGATTTTTGCAGTATCGGGGCTTTTCATCGGATCATATCCGGCTGGCACTGGGCCAGGACCCTGAAGACCTCTGAAAAACCCCGCATGACTCCGCCGACTCCCCAGGGCAAGCCGCCCTATATGAGCGCCGCCGATGTGCGCCGCGCCTTCCTCGAATTCTTCCAGAGCCGTGGCCACGCCATCGTCGCCTCGAGCTCGCTGGTGCCGGGCAATGACCCGACGCTGCTCTTCACCAATGCTGGCATGGTGCAGTTCAAAGATGTCTTTCTCGGCAAAGACAAACGCGATTACGTGCGTGCCACATCGTCGCAACGCTGCGTGCGCGCCGGTGGCAAACACAACGATCTCGAGAACGTGGGTTACACCGCACGTCACCACACCTTCTTCGAGATGCTCGGCAACTTCTCCTTCGGCGACTATTTCAAGCGCGATGCGATTCGCCACGCTTGGGATTTCGTCACGGGCACGCTGAAGCTCGATCCGAACCGGCTTTGGGTCACGGTCTTCAAAGA
>JBDKJA010000137.1:0-4215 GCA_039796795.1 Pseudomonadota bacterium | reverse complement strand
AGCGTAACGCGACGCTGCCTGCGGATACGTTTGCCTTTCAATCACCGCCGGGTGCCGACATGATCGGCACGCCAGTACCCTAAGTGGCAGCCGTGTTGCGTCCGCTGCGCTACGCCCGTTATTGGGTGTGGTTTGGCTTGGCGATGACGTTGATCGTGGTTTACCTCACGCTCGAAGCGCCATCGGGCCGCATCAGTCGTATTCCGCATCTTGATAAGGCTTATCACTTCGCTGCGTTCTTAGGACTTACGCTCTGGTTTGCGGCGCTCGTTGAACGACGCGGCTATTGGGCGGTGTCGATCGCGCTGTTTCTGCTCGGTATCGCGATCGAGATCGGTCAGCACTTGATGGCGCTGGGTCGATCGGCGGAATGTGTCGAGCGATGGCTGAGCCCGATCTGAATCGACCGCTCGCCGATCGCATGCGACCGCGCTCGCTCGCGGAGTTCGTGGGTCAGGTGCAAGTGCTGGGTGCGGGCAAGCCACTGCGCGCCGCGCTCGAGAGCGGGCAGCCGCACTCGCTGATTCTGTGGGGGCCGCCGGGCACCGGCAAAACCACGCTCGCCAGACTGATTGCGCAAAACGCCGACGCCGAGTTCATAGCGCTCTCGGCGGTGATGGCGGGTGTCAAAGACGTACGCGCCGCTGTCGAGCAAGCGCAAGCACACCGTGCGATGAAGGGGCGACGAACGGTGCTCTTTCTCGATGAGGTGCATCGCTTCAGTAAGTCCCAGCAGGATACCTTCCTGCCGTATCTCGAAGATGGCACGCTCATTTTCATTGGCGCCACGACCGAGAACCCGTCGTTCGAACTCGTCAGCGCTTTGCTCTCGAGAGCGCGGGTCTACGTGCTGCGTTCCTTGCCACCGAAAGAGCTCGAGCTGCTGCTGCAACGTGCACTCGATGATCGCGAGCGGGGCCTTGGTGCTTTAAATCTCACGATTGAGCCTGAAGCTTTAACAGTGCTTGCGGCGGCTGCTGATGGCGATGCGCGCCGTGCGCTGAACATGCTCGAGATCGCCGCGGACCTGGCGATCGACAACATGATCGGCGCCGCGCAAGCGCGCGAGGTGGCGAGCGGCACACGACGTCGATTCGATAAAGGCGGGGAGCAGTTCTACGATCAGATTTCGGCGCTGCACAAAGCCGTGCGTGGCACTGACCCCGATGCGGCCTTGTATTGGTTGTGTCGGATGTTGGATGGCGGTTGCGATCCGGGGTATCTCGCGCGACGACTGGTGCGTATGGCCAGCGAAGATGTGGGGCTTGCCGACCCGCGAGCGCTGCAGATCACACTAGAAGCTTGGGCCGCGCACGATCGACTCGGTAGCCCTGAGGGCGATCTCGCACTCGCCAATGCCGTGGTCTATCTCGCCTGTGCGCCCAAGAGCAACGCCGTTTACGTGGCTTTTAACGAGGCGTCGGCGGATGTCACGACCTTCGGAACGCTCGATGTGCCCCTGAAGCTGCGTAACGCGCCGACTCGACTCATGAAGGAGCAGGGCTACGGCCAGGGCTATCGCTATGCGCACGATGAGCCTGGAGCCTATGCGGCGGGCGAGCGCTATCTGCCTGACGAGATGCCTGATCGCCGTTACTACCGACCGGTGGATCGCGGCCTCGAGATCCGAATCGGTGAGGCCCTCGCGCGTCTGCGCGCCCGGTACAATAAAGACCGTTCATCCGGAGAGACCTGACGTGCTCGATTCCAAGCAGTTGCGTACTGACACCGAAGCCGTGGCGAAGAATCTCGCTAAGCGGGGCTTCGTGCTCGACCTCGAGGCATTTCGCGCGCTGGAAGAGCGTCGTAAGCAGATCCAGATCGAGGCGGACCGACTACGAGCTGAGCGCAACGCCAATGCCAAGGCCGTCGGTATGGCCAAGGGTAAGGGCGAGGATGCCTCCGAGCTTTTGAAGCGTGGTGAGTCGTTGACTCATGCGCTCGCCATCGCCGAGACCGATCTTGAGCGTGTTCAAGCGGAGTCGGATCAGTGGTTGATGGGTCTGCCCAATCTGCTGCATGACTCGGTGCCCGAAGGGCGAGATGAGAGTGCGAACGTCGAACTGCGCCGTCATGGCACGCCGCGAGCGTTCGACTTTCAGCCCGCTGATCATGTTGATGTGGGTGCGCGCTTAGGTGGCCTCGATTTCGAAGCCGCCGCGCGCATCTCGGGCGCACGCTTTATGGTGCTGCGTGGATCTTTGGCGCGACTGCATCGCGCGCTCGCGCAGTTCATGCTCGATCTGCACACGAGCGAGCATGGCTACCAAGAAATTTATGCGCCGTATCTCGTCTCCGCGGCTGCACTCACGGGCACCGGTCAGTTGCCGAAGTTCGAGCAGGATCTATTTAAGGTCGATGGCGAGCGTCCGTTTTATTTGATCCCGACCGCCGAAGTGCCGGTTACCAATCTCGTGCGCGAGCAGATCCTCACGGCCGAGCAGTTGCCGCTGCGATTCGTGGCGCACACACCGTGTTTTCGCTCGGAAGCAGGCGCTGCTGGCAAGGACACGCGCGGACTGATCCGACAGCACCAGTTCGACAAGGTGGAACTCGTGCACGTCGTGAAGCCCGCCGATTCGTACGCTGCGCTCGAACAACTGACCTCGCATGCCGAAGAAGTACTCAAGCGCTTAGAGCTTCCATATCGCGTGCTCGCGCTGTGCAGCGGCGACATCGGCTTCGGCAGCGCCAAGACCTACGATCTCGAGGTGTGGTTGCCGGGGCAGGGTAAATACCGCGAGATCTCGAGCTGCAGCAACTGCGAAGCCTTCCAAGCGCGGCGCATGCAGGCGAGATGGCGTAACCCCGAGACGGGTAAGCCGGAACCCGTACATACCCTCAATGGTTCCGGAATTGCGGTCGGTCGTGCGATGGTCGCGATCCTCGAGAATTATCAAAACGCCGATGGCTCGGTCACGGTGCCGACGGCACTGCGTCCGTATATGGGAGGCCAGGAACGGCTACACGCGGTAAACTAACGGCACGGAGAGGTGGCAGAGCGGTTGATTGCACCAGTCTTGAAAACTGGCGTCCCTTCACGGGGACCGTGAGTTCGAATCTCACCCTCTCCGCCAACTCATCGCTGACGAACTGGCTCAGCGGAAATTGAAGCCGCTCGGAAACCCCTTGAAACGCAGCACTTCGTGACAGGGCTCTGGACTGCTGTTCACACTCAAGCGGCTCAATATCCGTCTCAGAGCCGTTTCGTCTCAGAACCTCTGGACTTTGTCGCGGTGAGGTTCAGAGGTTTGACGCTGATCCCTTGGTCCTTGGTTCGAATCCAAGCGGGCCCACTCGTCTACAAATCCTTACCCGTCCCCGGTCTCGACCGCAGCGCTTCGCACGACCGGTGTCAGTCGGGGGTAAGGAAATTCCTAAATCCAACTCAAACGAGTACTCTCGCCACTAAATGCTTGGGAACATAACACCTGCCTCAAAATTGCTTAACCGAGGCTGCACCAGAAAATTCAGCGCTGCAAGGTCTTACTAATGAAGCATTCGTTATGAGGGGACGGAACTACGCAGCGTTAATGATGACGGCGCTTCTTTGCGCTCGTTTGGACGCGGCACCCATGGGCTTTAAGAATAGCTGGATGATCATGGGCGATCTTTCTAAGCCCTATTACGACCTCTCTGCTAACTACGCGACCACCATCAATGACGCCTACGGCTTTTCACTCAGTCAAACTCAATACAATCGCTCGAGATCGACATCCCGCACCGCCGAGGTGATCTACGTCCGTAAGGTCAAGCGATGGAATATGCCCGAGGCGCAAGCCAATGTGTGGTTTGCAGGTGGCGTTGGAGCGACAAAAGACAGCAAACTCGATGAAACAAGGGCGACGGCATCCCTTGGAGTACAGCTCGATTACGAAACAACACGGTTCTATTCGATGGTTGCAACCCGCACTTCTTTTGCCGGCGGAATGACCAGTACAAACTCAACTGCGCGATTAGGGGTATCATTCTATGAGGTCGACTACGATCAGGCACAGCCGTGGATTGTGATCGAAGCACGAAGAATAGAGGTGGAGTCGAAGCAATATGAATTTACCCCGCTCATAAGAGTGATTCACAATAAGTACTTTATCGAAGCAGGCGCGAATCTCTCTGGCCATTTGCGCTTTAACTTCATGCTCAACTACTAGAGACGTAACGATGAAATTGATCTACGCCGGTCTGCTTGGGGTTGTATTAGCTTTTCTTTCGGTA
>JBDKJA010000136.1:0-4003 GCA_039796795.1 Pseudomonadota bacterium | reverse complement strand
CACCCTCGAGGCTTATCTTTTAGCCATCGACATGGGTGCGGACTACATCGAACCGGATCTCGTCGCTACACGCGATGGATATCTCGTTGCACGGCATGAACCGGATATAAGCCAAACGACCGATGTCGCATCGCGGCCGGAATTCGCGGCTCGTAAGCGCACGGTCGTCATCGACGGCGTCGAAACCACCGGCTGGTTCACCGTCGACTTCACGCTAGCCGAGCTACGCAGCCTGCGGGCTGTGCAGCCACGACCAGATCGATCCAAAGAATTCGATGGCCAGTTTCTCATTCCGACCTTCGAAGAAGTGATTGAACTTGCGCAACGAGAGTCGAAATCTCGTGGCCGAACGATCGGCATCTATCCGGAGACGAAGCACCCGAGCTGGCACTGTTCACTCGGGCTGTCACTCGAAGAGTCGCTGCTGCGCGCTCTCGATAAGGCTGGATGGAATCGCGAGGATGCACCCGTATTCATTCAATCATTTGAGTCGGGCAATCTGCAGTGGTTACGTAAGCGCACTCGAGTGAAGCTGATTCAGCTCGTCGGTGGCGTCGGTTCGAACGCCGACGGTTCGGTCATCCTCCAACCCGCATTCGAGCAGCCTGGCTGCGGAACCTATCCGGTCGGCCGTTTACCAACGGACTATTCATCAGCGGCAGCATTCGAATCGATCGCTGACTATGCCGATGGGATCGGCCCTTGGAAGCGCTTCTTGATCGGCGAGAAAGACAATCGAGTGAGTCGACAGACCCACTTCGTTGAGCTCGCTCATGCCGCAGGTCTACTCGTGCATCCTTGGACATTCCGCAACGAGGCCATGCATCTGCTCGCTGATTACCAGGGTGATCCACTCGCCGAGTATCGGGACTTCATCGCACTCGGTATCGATGGCTTATTTAGCGACTTCCCCGATACTGCTCGAGATGCAATCGATCGCGCGGTGAGCAAAGATAAATCCAGGCGCTAATCAGGCGGCGGTTCGCCCAAAGAAAAAGGCCCGGCGTTTGACGGCCGGGCCTTGAGAACTGCGGTCTTTCGCCGCTTAGAAGTTATAGCTGAAGTCGAGACCGATCTGGCGCTCACGACGCAGCACACCGAAGAAGCCGCGCGGCAGCGAGTACGAGGCGACCGAAGTCGCCGGCGTCGCCGGCACCGTCAGACCGTTCACACCGATGAGATTCTGCTGCAACCAGCGCGTGACGCCAGGCGAGGAATCTTCGTTGGTGAGGTTACGACCGTAGATACCGACCTTCCACGCATCCGTCTGGATACCGAAGCGAGCACCGAGAAGTGTCGCCGCACCCGAGTAAGCGAGGTTGTGCACCTGCACCCACTTCTTGCTGGTGTAGGAAAGGTCACTATTGAAGTAGAACTCGTAATCTCCGCCGAATACCGGACGAACGAAGTCGGCCGTCACGGACGCCGTGTGCTTGGCAGCGAGCGGGAACTCATTACCAGCAATCGAGCAACTGCCCTGACCGTTCAAGTTACGCGCGGTCGAGTTCGGATCGTTCGGGTTGAAGATGCCGCCACCACTCGTGATGGTGAACTGCATGTCGTCACAACCCTTGGTGAACTCGGTATCGGCCAAAGCGTAGTTGAATCCGAGAGTCAGCTCCTCGGTGGCTGCAAACTTCGTCTCGACTTCGAAACCCTTCACCTCACCGTCACCTTGGTTGGTGGAGATCGAAGTGACCGCACCAGTCGAGGCTTGAATCGGCGTGGTCAACTGGATCGCCGTAACGTCCATCTTGAACACCGCCACGTTGAAGATGAGGCGGTTATCCATCCAAGTCGATTTCATACCGACTTCGTAGTTGACCGACTCTTCCTGATCGAAGGACTCGTCTTGCGGACGACCGTTGGTGATGGCGATCGCACCGTTGAATCCGCCCGGCTTGTAGCCCTTGGCGTAGTTCGCATAGAAGGTCAGATCATCAGCGGCCTTGTAGTTGACCGTCACGCGCGGCGTGGTGGACTTCCACGTGTCATTGCCACGCAGAGCCGAATCGTACAGCACCGTCGTTGGACCGCCCTGCAAGTTGACGACCGGCGTGTAATCAATCTGCCCCTTCTGCTCTTCGGCACGCCGAACTTCGGCTGAAGCGGAGAGCTTGTCGGTGAAGTCAAACTCGATCGAACCGAACACGGCGTCGTTCTCGATCGTGTAAACCTTCTCCGGTCGATCCTGACCATTGAGGCTCGCGAAATCGACGCGATGTTGCTTCTGCTCCCAGTCGAAGTGGTAGGCACCCACAGACCAACGGAAGCGGCGATCTTGCGGCGATTCGATCTTGGCTTCGACCGACCAGTCGCGGTATTTGTCGACAGCCGAGCTCGCGCCGGAAGCCAGCGGCTGCACACCGTTGACGTTGGCACCGATGATGTTCATCGACGAGTGATCGCTATCCGAGCCGGTTTTGCGGTCATCACTACGACGACCCGCATTGAGGCTCGCGGTGTAGCCCGAGCCGTTGATGTCCCAGCTCAATGAGGCGAGCAACAAATCGAGATCGCGATGAACGCCCGAGAAGGCCGTACCTTGGCGCGTGTCATAGACACCGTTCGGCGTTGCGGGCACGAGGTAGTTCACATTCGGAATGCCCGGAACTTGAACGATCGGCTGAGTCACTGGCGCATCGTTCAGATAAATCGGACGAGGAGTCACTTCGCCGCAGAAATACTGATTGCGGTTCGTCGAACCGGTCAGTCGGAATGACGCGAGCGAACGTGTGCCCGGCGCGCAGTTGTTGAACTCCGGCGACTGGTAGAACAACGGACGCGTACCGTCACGGTCGCGGTTGTGCGCAGCGCGCAAACGCAGTTCGACGTTGTCGGTCGGCTGGAAGTTGAGCGTGCCACCGAACGAGACGCTGTTTTCGTCACCGATGGTCTTGCCGGTCAACTCGTTCTTCCATTGACCGTCGAAATCCATGTAGCGAGCCGACAAACTGCCGGTCAAGCTGTCGGACAAACGGCCACTCAAGCGACCGCTGATCTGGCGTTCGTCGCCATCGGCGCCACCACTGACCGAGCCCTTCATTTCATCGCCCGGACGACGGGTGATGAAGTTGATCGCACCGGCATACGTGTTACGGCCATAGAGCGCGCTCTGCGGACCACGAATGACTTCGACGCGCTCGACTTCGGCCATATCCAAAGTCTGAATGTCGCCAGGGTAGTACACGCCATCGACGAAGTACGCGACGCCGGTTTCGACCGTGGCATTGGTGCCCGCGAGCACGCTCGCCAAACCGCGCACCACGGGGCGTTCGTTGGAACGACCGAAGGAGCGAGAGAACACGAGACCCGGCGCAAACTTTGCGAGATCGTCGATCGAATTGACTTGGCGGTTAGTGATGTCCGCGGCCGACAGCGCCGTTACGGCGAGAGGCACTTCCTGCAGCGACTCTTCACGCTTACGAGCGGTCACCACGATCTCTTCGAGAGCAGGACCAGCCGTTGCAGATTCCGATTGTGCATAACCGGCTTGGCCCGCAAGGGCACCGGCACCCATCGACAACAATGCCGCAAGCGGCACCTTCTTCAGACTCATGTTTTACTCCCCGTTGGCATCGCCTGCGGACGGATATCCGTTAGGCAACTATCAATTCGTCCTTCTGACATGACTTTATCCCACAACATTTCGAGGATGTAACCCCCCACACCACAGTGTCGCCCCGCCACCACAACGAGGTTGTTTTAAATTTTTAGAATGAGTCTGATTCGCTAAATCAGCAGGTCATCCTCGTAGCTGATCGATGATGGCTGGATTCTCCAAGGTGCTGATGTCTTGCGTAATCGGCTCACCGCGCGCGATCGCTCGTAACAAACGACGCATGATCTTGCCGGAGCGCGTCTTGGGCAGATTGTCGGCAAAGCGAATGTCATCGGGTTTGGCGATCGCACCCAATTGTTCGGTTACCCAGTCACGTAATTCTTTCTCGAACGCGCGCGTGTCGCCCGTTGGTCTCTCGCCGCGACACACGACGAACGCAAA
>JBDKJA010000135.1:0-4016 GCA_039796795.1 Pseudomonadota bacterium | reverse complement strand
GCCATCCTCGCCCGTCAAGACGCCAAGCTCGATGCGGCTTTGAAAGCCTATCGCGCCGCGCAGACGGCAGCCGTGCTCGAGCACCCCGACCCGCGTTCATGACCGTCGGCATCGTCGGCGGCGGTCAGCTCGGTCGGATGCTGGCGCTCGCGGGTTATCCACTCGGCCTCGACTTCCTCTTTCTCGATCGCAGCAAGAACACCCCTGGCGGATTGGTGGCGCCGTCGCTCGTGGGCGAATTCACCGACAAGCGTCTGCTGCGAGCGCTCGCCGCGCGCACCGAGGTCATCACTTTCGATTGGGAGAACATCTCGGTCGAGAGCCTGCGTGCGCTCGGACGCAGCGCGAACATCGCGCCGCCGCTCGCGGCACTCGCCGTCTCGCAAGATCGCATTGCCGAGAAGCGCCTATTCGAGAAGCTCGCCATACCGACCACCCGCTACGCTGCCGTCGACTCGCGCGCGAGTCTTGAACGCGCACTGCGCGATGTGGGCTTGCCGGGTGTTCTGAAAACTCGTCGCTTGGGCTACGACGGCAAAGGCCAAGCGATCGTGCGCGATCGCGACTCCGCGTTCGCCGCCTTGGAGCAACTACAAGGCACGGGTTTGATCTACGAGGAGTTCGTCCCCTTCGATTTCGAAGTGTCGATCATCGGTGCGCGTAGCAGCCGTGGCGAAATCGCGATCTATCCGCTCAACCGTAATCGCCATCGCGAGGGCATTCTGCGTCTGACGCGAGCACCTTGGGATGCCGCAACGCTACAGCGTCAGGCCGCGACGCACTTGCGGCGCATCCTCGAACACTTTCGATATGTCGGCGTTCTGAATGTCGAATTCTTCGTCCGCGGTGGCCGGTTGTATGCCAACGAAACTGCGCCTCGCGTGCATAACTCGGGACATTGGACGATCGAGGGCGCAGCCACTAGCCAATTCGAGAATCACCTTCGCGCCATACTCGGTTTACCGCTAGGTTCGACGACGGCTCGTGCGCATGTGGCGATGATCAACTTGATCGGTACGATGCCCGCACGCGATTCGGTACTGAAGCTTCCAGAGACGCACTGGCACGACTACGGCAAAGAACCGAGGCCGGGTCGCAAACTTGGGCACATCACGCTGCTCGCCTCGACGGCCACTCAACGCGATGCACTGGCGCGCAAGCTGCTACGCGAGATCGATCCGGCGACCAGTCGAAATCTTTGAGCACAGACCGTCGATCGCCGCTCAGTCTGTAGAGCGGCTCAACCGGTTCCGCCGACCGTCAAACCCTCGATACGCAGCGTCGGCTGACCAACACCGACCGGCACGCTCTGACCTTCTTTGCCGCACGTGCCGACACCATCGTCCAACTTGAGATCGTTGCCAACCATAGAGACGCGCGTGAGCACATCAGGTCCGTTGCCGATGAGCGTTGCACCCTTGATCGGCGCACCAATGCGACCTTTCTCGATCAGATAGGCCTCACTCGCCGAGAAGACGAATTTGCCCGAGGTGATGTCGACCTGACCGCCACCGAAATTGACGGCGTAGATACCTCGATCGACCGAGGCGAGAATCTCGCCCGGCTCGTGCGGACCCGGACGCATGTAGGTGTTCGTCATTCGTGGCAACGTCAGATGAGCGAAGGATTCGCGACGCCCGTTACCAGTTGAGTGGGTACCCATCAATCGGGCGTTCAACTTGTCCTGCAGATAGCCTTTGAGGATGCCGTTTTCGATGAGGGTCGTGCAGCGCGTCGGGGTACCTTCGTCATCGACGTTGAGCGATCCGCGCCGAGCCGACAGCGTGCCGTCGTCGACCACCGTGCAATGTTCCGAAGCGACTCGCTCGCCCACACGATTGCTGAACGCCGATGTTCCCTTACGATTGAAGTCACCCTCGAGCCCATGACCAATCGCCTCGTGCAGCAAGATGCCGGGCCAACCCGCACCGAGCACGACCGTCATGGCCCCTGCGGGCGCCGGTACCGCCGTGAGATTGACCAGCGCCTGCCGTGCCGCTTCGCGGCCGAGATTGAGCGGACGATCCCCGGCGACGAGTTCGGCCAATGAATAACGACCGCCCATGCCGGCGAAGCCGGTTTCGCGTCGACCATCCTGCTCGGCGATCACCGAGACGTTGAATCGGACCAACGGACGCACGTCTGCCACGAGCGTGCCTTCGCTATCCGCGATCATCACGACATCGAAGGAGGACGACACGGACGCCATCACCTGCTTGATGCGCGGGTCGATGCGACGCGTTTCACGATCGACTCGCTCGAGCCATTTGACCTTCTCGTCATCGGACAAAGATCCCACCGGGTCGATCGGTCGATAGAGATCGTGTCCCCGCTGCCGCCGCAGTATCGGCTGACGCGCCTCGCTGCCCGATGCCGCGATCGCACGTGCAGCCCGCGCGGCTTCTTCGAGCGCAGCCGGTAGGATTTCATCCGAATAGGCAAAACCGGTTTTCTCACCGGCCAGCGCTCTGACACCGACGCCCTGCTCGATAGCCGCGCTGCCTTCTTTGACGATGCCATCCTCAAGCGACCAGCCCTCATCACGCGAGAACTGGAAATACAAATCGGCGGCATCGACCTTGGATGCTTGCACAATGCCGAGTGCTCGCTCGAGATGCGAGAACTCGAGTCCGGCAGGCTCGAGAATCAGTTGCTTGGCGAGGCCGAGAGCGTCGTCGGTGGCGTAGTCGATCTGCGTAGTCATGGCTTTTTGATCAGTGGCAAAACTAGATACGGCGATGCGACAGTGCGGGGAACTCCGCGCGCACTCGCGCCTGCGCCTCAAGATCGAATTCTGCCACTACGACACCCTCGCCGTGCGGCAGTCTCGCCTGCACCGATCCCCAATGATCGACGATCATCGAGTCACCGTAGGTTTCGCGGCCATTCGGGTGCAATCCGGTCTGCCCCGCTGCCACCACGCAGGCCAAATTTTCGATCGCGCGAGCGCGCAGCAGCGTCTCCCAGTGCGCTCGACCGGTCGGAACGGTGAATGCGGCAGGCACCACGAACCAGCTCGCGCCAGCGGCGACGAGCGACCGAAAGAGTTCGGGAAAACGCAGGTCGTAACAGACCGAGAGCCCGAGGCGACCTGCGGGGGTATCGACCACCACGGGCGATGCGCCGGGCGCAATGCTCGCCGACTCGCGATAGGTTTCACCCCGCTCGGCGACACTGACATCGAATAAGTGCATCTTGTCGTAGCGCGCAACTTGTTGACCCGACGAATCGAACACCAGCACTGCAGCGGCGACACGCGATTCACCAGGGACTTTGATCGGCAACGTGCCGCCGATCACCCACAAGCCCAACTCGCGCGCGGCGCCGGACAAGGCCTGCTGCAGCGGTCCTGCGCCCTCTTGCTCAGCGATGGCGAACTTGTCGGACTCGCGTCGCCCCATGAGCGCGACATTCTCCGGCAGCAGAGCGACCTTGGCGCCCGCTTCTGCCGCCTGCTCCAGCAGACGGCGCGCCGTCGCGATATTGACGGATGCATCATCGCCCGAGGTCATTTGGATGGCAGCCACTTTCACACGAGGTGGCGTCGTCATATCAACACCACGTCGTAGCGATCGATTTCATAGAGGGCTTCCGCCTGCAAGCGGATCGGTCTTTCGGTCTCGGCCTCGAGTTCAGCGAGTACCGTTGATTCTTCGCCGAGTAGGCGCTCGATCACATCCTGATGGCCGAGCACCAGTAATTCGCGACTGCCAAATTGCCGCGCCTGACGCAGTATCTCGCGGAAAATATCCTGACAGACGGTCTCGACCGAGCGGATGGAACCATGTCCGTCGCAAGTCGGACAAACCTCGCACAACAGATGTTCGAGACTCTCTCGTGTTCGTTTGCGCGTCATCTCGACGAGACCGAGCGGCGAAATCGGTGCGACCTGCGTCTGAGCATGATCGGCCTGCAGTGCCTGCTCGAGCGCTGCCACGACCTGCGAGCGATGCGACTCATCGCGCATGTCGATGAAGTCGATGATGATGATGCCACCCAAATTGCGCAGACGCAGC
>JBDKJA010000134.1:0-4031 GCA_039796795.1 Pseudomonadota bacterium | reverse complement strand
GTCACTTGTTCCAGCTTCACGCCCAACTGCTCGGCGACAATGGCTTTGACTTGATCTTCGACAGTGCTCATCTGTGATGTGTCCTCTAAACGACCTGTAATGGTCGAAGACCCGAAGCGAGCCTACGACGCCGGCTATTGTAGGCCAAGGGGGGTGCAAAATCACCCGAAGGGGTCAAAGTGGTTGAAATATATGAGAAAAGTGACCTATCAAGGCATGTACATGCCGCCATTCACGTGCAGGGTCTGCCCCGTCACGTAAGCCCCCGACGGTCCCACTAGATACACAACGGCCATCGCGATGTCCTGCGGATCCCCCAAACGCGCGAGTGGAATACCCGCCGCGAGCGCAGCACGTTGGTCCTCGGCTAGGACGCGAGTCATGTCGGTGTCGATGAAGCCCGGCGCAACGGCATTGACCGTAATGCCGCGACTTGCGACCTCGCGAGCAAGCGACTTGGTGAAGCCGATGACGCCCGCCTTGGCGGCGGCATAGTTGGTCTGACCTGCATTACCCATGGAACCGACCACCGACGTGATGCTCACGATCCGACCAAAACGCTGCTTCATCATGTGACGCATGCAGGCACGGCTTAGTCGGAACACGGACGTGAGATCCGTCAGCAACACTTGGTCCCACTCCTCCGGCTTCATCCGCACGAGCAGGTTGTCGCGAGTGACACCCGCATTGTTGATCAAAATATCCGGCTGCTCGCCTCGCGATTCGAGATCCGCCAGAAGCGCCTCCACCGATGCGGCATCGGCCACATCGAGCACCGCGCCGCGACCTCCCGCACCCAAGGCCTGACCGATCGCGTTTGCCCCGGCTTCACTCGTGGCCGTACCAATAACCTTGGCACCCGCTAACGCAAGATGCTGCGCAATGGCTGCGCCAATGCCTCGACTGGCACCCGTGACGAGCGCCACACGCCCACTCAGATCGGCGACGTTGGAGGTCATTTCAGGGCTTCCTTGATGGCAGAGATGTTGTCGACGGTTTCGAGCGCCGCAATGTGCAGCTCCGGTCGTTTGTCGATACGACGCGTCAGTCCGGCGAGCACTTTGCCTGGACCGCATTCTATGAACTGTGTGACCCCGAGCGCGACCAAGGCCTCAATGGTGCTGACCCAACGAACGGGACTCGCCAACTGCCGATACAGCAAATCTCGGATCACCTCGGGGTCACGGTATTCCGTGGCATCCACCGAACTCAAGAAACGAATCGACGGTGCTGCGAGCGTGCAGCTGCGCAGTCGCTCGCGCAGTCGCTCGGCAGCGGGCTGCATCAGGCTGCTGTGGCACGGCACGCTGATCGGTAGCGGCAATGCCCGCTTGGCACCTCGCGCCTTGGCCGCCTCGATGGCGCGACGCAATGCCTCGGCGTGACCCGCGATCACCACCTGCCCCGGCGCATTGAAGTTGACGGCCTCGGCAACTTGATCACCGGCCGCCTCGCGGCAGGCCTCGATCAACGCCGCATCATCAAGACCAATGATGGCTGCCATACCACCTTGCCCATCCGGCACGGCATCGCGCATGACTTCGCCCCGAAAGCGCACGAGATCCACGGCTTCAGCAAAATCGAGCACACCCGCCGCGACCAAGGCGGTGAACTCACCGAGACTATGCCCCGCGACCCACGTTGGCTGCGCGCCGCCCATCGCCCTCCAAACCCGCCACGTCGCCACCCCAGCCACCAACATCAGCGGCTGGGTGATTTCCGTCAGCGCGAGGCGCTCTGCAGGGCCCTGCTGCGACAACTCCCAAAGATCGAAGCCGAGCACCTTGGAAGCGGTGTCGAAACTGTCTCGAACTTGCGGATGACTGGTGGCAAGTTCAGACAACATGCCGACCGACTGGGATCCCTGACCCGGGAACAGGAAAACGCTGCTCATACCGGGGATTATAGCCAGCGGGCCGCATCACGAGAGCGTCATGACCGTTTGCTATGATCGAGCATCCGTTTAGGGAGTACCGATGAGCGTGCACGTCAACCTGCCTTCGCCCACAGTCCGTCGCGTCGAGCGCGGTTTCACGCTGATCGAGATCATGGTGGTCGTCGTGATCATCGGTCTGTTGGCCGCCTTCATCGTGCCTCGGGTCATGGGGCGGGTCGACGATGCCCGCATCACCAAGGCGCAAGCTGACATACAAGCGATCGAGACGGCGCTCTCGATGTACAAACTCGATACCGCACGTTACCCGACCACCGCGCAAGGTCTAAAAGCGCTCGTACAAAAACCCGACGATCCTTCTTTGATCAATTGGAAAACGGGTGGCTACATTGCACGGGTCTCCAAAGATCCTTGGGGCAACGACTATCAGTATCAGTTCCCGGGTACGCGGGGTCGCGAGTTCGATCTCTACTCGTTCGGGCCAGATGGTGTGCCGGGTGACGTCGCCGGTGGTGGCGACGATATCGGCAACTGGAATCTCGGCAACTGAACCGACGCGTCACGATGGTGAGCGGGCATCGCGGCTTCACCTTAATCGAGATGCTCGTCGTCATCACGATCGTTGGCATCTTGATCGGGGGCGCCGCCTTGTCCTTGGGATTACTAGGACGCGACACCGGTATTCAAACTGATTTACAGCGTCTGCAGCGCCAGCTTTTGTTTGCACGCGATCGCGCGGAAATCGAACAGCGGCCCTACGGTGTGTTGATCGAACCGGAGGGGTATCGCTTCGTTACCTTCGATTCGCGTGCCATGCAATGGCAAGAAACGCGTGAGTCGGGACTCGATCGAGAAACTCTCAATAAGGGCCTGACCGTCGAACTGGATGTCGATGGTCGGAAGATTGTGATCGACGCTCGCAAAGGCGAGCCTGCTCCGCAGATCGGGATCGATCCGAGCGGTGAATTCACGGCATTCGAATTGCGGCTGCGACGAGACGGCACGAGCGAATCGGGCTGGTTGCGCCCCGATATCAACGGCTCAGTTGAATGGGGCTTACAGCCATGAGATTTCGACAGCCATGAGAGACCGA
This sequence comes from Pseudomonadota bacterium, assembly GCA_039796795.1. Classification (GTDB taxonomy): domain Bacteria; phylum Pseudomonadota; class Gammaproteobacteria; order Steroidobacterales; family Steroidobacteraceae; genus UBA964. Next base: position 1,044 of record JBDKJA010000134.1, on the reverse strand, counting down.
TCGCGCGGCTTTACTTTGGTTGAGGTTCTGGTTGCCCTCGCCATCGTCGCACTCGGTTCGGCAGCGGTGATGACCGCACTCGGCACCGGTGCCCAAGCGAGTTCTCGACTACGCGATCGTAGCTACGCGGAGTGGATTGCGCTCAATCGCCTGGCGGAGATCCGAGTCTCGCGTGAGTGGCCACTGGCCAAAAGCGAGTCGGGTGAAGAATTGATGGCCGGTCGACGATGGCAATGGCGACAAACCATCGAAGCGAGCGACGTTAGGGGTCTCTGGCGAATTCGCGTCGATGCTCGCCCCGTCGAATATTCGAACGGCGATGAGTGGCTAGCCACGATTCATGGCGCTCGCGGCGATGATCTCGCCCGTGTGGGTCGTGATGATGCTATTTGGGACTCGGCCACGCGGAGCGCTCCGTGAGCCGTCGCTATCGATCGCACGGTTTTACTTTGCTCGAACTGATCGTGGCGCTATTCGTCTCCGCCGTCATGTTCGCCGTCGGTTACGCCGCGCTGATGCAAGCGACCGAGCAACGCGACGCCATTCGCTCAGCACAAAACGAGCTTGCGACGTTGCAGCGAGCGATCCGCCTGATGACGCTCGATGTGACGCAGAGTGATCCGCGGCCAATCAACGACATACTGGGTCGCGGTGAACTTGCCGCCTTACTCGGCGCGAATGGCAGCGGGCGCGTTCTCGCACTCACGCGCGGTGGCGAGGGAGATGCTCGCTCGAGCGGACGCCCCACCCTCCGACGAATCGAATACCGACTCGAGGAAGGTCAGTTGCAGCGACTCGCTTGGCCCGTCCTCGACCCTGTGGCCGGCGTCCAGCCGCGCGTTCGCGTGTTGCTGCGCGGCGTTCGTTCGATCGAGTTTCGTTTCCTCGATAACGAGGGCCAATGGAGCTCGGTATGGCCGAAACCCGGTGCGAGCTCGGCTGCGGGCTCGTCGCGACAGCGACCGCGCGCGGTTGAAGTGCGCATCGACACCGAAGCGGAAGGTGTATTGCGTCGTGTGTGGGAGATCCCCGGATGAGCACGGC
>JBDKJA010000133.1:0-4033 GCA_039796795.1 Pseudomonadota bacterium | reverse complement strand
GAAAATAACGGCCGTCCTTTCATCATTGCGGGGCACAGCCAAGGCGCTGCACACATTGAGCGCTGGCTCAGGGAGTTCTGGCCCAAGCCGGCGTATCGGAAAAAATTGGTCGCGGCATACGCTATCGGAGTTTCGTTTTCTGAGAAAACTCTGGATGAACTTGGCGGCGGAATTCCTGTCTGTGCAACACCGACAGACACCGGTTGTTTTATCAGTTGGAATGCATTCGAACGCACTGGCGATCCATCGCAATACCTCGCCGCGAATATCGCTCGTCATCAGCAACGTCACGGAACAAGCGAGGGCTCTATTGTTGCCTGCGTGAATCCGCTGACGTTTTCCTTGAATGAACCCACCGCAACGCCGTCTGCCAATCTTGGATCATTGCCGGCGCGACGCGGCGTAGGTCTTGCGGAGACGCTTAAAAATGGAGTTTCGCTTCCGAGAACCGACTCTGGCCGCATCGGCGCCTCATGCGAGGACGGCGTCCTCCGCGTGGATGGCACCCCCAAGGAAGGCTATGCCATCGTCTCGCTGCCAGCCGGCATGCTGCACTTCAACGAATTCGATCTTTTCTATCAAAACATTCGCGTCAACGCCGTAACGAGAAGTAAGGCTTTCTTCGATCGTTAATTTCGATTATCGGGGTAATAGCGGGGGATCTCGATGAACATACAGACATTAGGCAGACGCCAACTACTGACCGGCGCTCTCGCGCTCGGAGGATCTTCAGTGTTAATGCTCGACGCTCCTGCGCTCGAAGCGAGCATGACAGTCGCGGCGCGATTGAACCTCCACGATCCAATAACTCGTGCTCGTGCCTTTGCAAAGATAAAGGGTTCCTGCGCCGATGAGATCGTCTACACATTCTGTCGACTGCATCTTTATCTTTGGCTGAACGATGGAAATCTACAGCCAATGTTGACTATGCAAAATCTCAATGTGGCGCAGTGGGAGGCGCTACCCGATGGCAATCATCGCGGGATCATTCGTGAAGTCGGTGTGTACACGGCCTTTGATACCGATGAACCGGTTCAAGAGTGGCTAAATCCTGTCACCGGCGAAACACGCGAGGTCTGGCAGTTTTTCGGTGGGCCTTTGCACGTCCAGATCGGTCCGAACGGCATGGAAACGGGCGCAGAAGCCACTCTAAAACCCCGGGAGATGCGTGCGGATGTGATCGGTGATCATGTTCTACTCGCAAACCAGTCCGCGTTCTCATTCCCAAGCCCATTCACCGCTGATAAGTGGCCTAAGGCTGCAGGCGGCCCGCAGTTTTTCTGGGACTCGCATTATTTTTTCTCGGCAAACATGAATGACGTCATTGATCCGAAAGTGACCAATGCCATTTCGACGGTGCAATTCCAAAACCTAGTCAGCTTTCATCCGTGGCTCGGCATGGGTAAGACGCCGGGCAGAACCTACGGCAAAGGGCTCGGAGCCAAACTGCGCTCTCTAAATGATTTGCCGAACGCCCCACGGCGACTGTTCGAAAAAGTCACACCGGAAATTTTTGACATTGCAAACTGGACCGAACCGCGTCTCGACTTTGTCGAGTACATGAAGAAACGCAAAACGTGAAAACTGCACGCGCACTGGAATCGGCACTTTAGGTCGCCGTAAGAGAGTGCGCTGAGCGATTGGCACAGACAGTAAAAGAATGGTGGCCGGAGTCGGAATCGAACCAACGACACGCGGATTTTCAATCCGCTGCTCTACCAACTGAGCTATCCGGCCATGCCCTTTACGAGCTGCCCCGGAATCGGGGCTGCGTATTAGACCCGCCGCCGCTGTGCGCGTCAAGCATGGGTGAGCGCAAGTCCTTGATTGGAAAAGGTAACGGTGATTTCACGGCGGTTCCGGGAAGGCCGCGTCTGCGGTAACTTAGCCGAAAGAGGCTAACTCACGTGGATCCACAAACCATTCTTTGGCTGAGCGCCGCACTCCTGGTCATCATCGGCTTGGCAGGATTGATCTTGCCGATGCTGCCGGGAACCCCGCTCGTGTATGTCGGCTTGATTTGCGCGGCCTGGGCCGAAGACTTTCGCTACGTCGGCATCTGGACGTTGGTCGCGCTGGGGGTGCTGACGCTCCTCGCCTACTTCATCGATTTTGCTGCAACCGCCTTTGGTGCCAAGCGCTTTGGTGCGACACCACGCGCCGCGATCGGCGCAGCCATTGGCTTGCTCGCTGGATTTTTCCTAGGCTTCGTAGGCTTCATCATCGGACCATTCATCGGCGCCGTCGTCGGTGAGCTGCTAGGCCAACGATCCGTCGCTGCGGCGAGCCAAGCGGGGATCGGGGCGACCGTGGGCTTGTTGATCGGTGGCGCCATCAAAATTGCACTCACGTTCATCATGCTCGGCATTTTTGTGTTCGTTCGCTGGATCAATTCCGGTGCAACTTGATTGAGTGATGACGCGGCGAGACCACAGCACGGGTAAATAACGGAAGTAGCCGGGAGATCCCTCTTTAAACTCTCCGTTATGAGCACTCTTCCAAACTGCCCCGCCTGCGGCGCAAGCAATACCTACCCCGATGGCAACCTGTTGATCTGCCCCGATTGCAGTCACGAATGGACGGCGAGCGCGGCAGTCGATGCGGCCACCGCACCGATCGTGCGAGATTCCAACGGCACTGCGCTCGCCGATGGAGACAGCGTCACCTTAATCAAGGACTTGAAGGTGCGCGGATCATCTACCGTGCTGAAGCAGGGAACGAAGATCAAAAGTATTCGGCTCGGTGAAATCTCCGACGGTCATGAGGTCGGTTGCAAGATCGACGGTACTGAGTTCATGTTGAAGGCTGAATATCTGAAAAAAGTGTGATTAGGGGGTCATGATGAATCGCATCTCACGTCGTTCTGCACTCGCCGGCGCCGCGGGTCTTGGCTTAGCAACCTCGCTAGGATCGATACGCGCAGCGGCAGCACCCCAAACGGCCACTGTGCCAGATTTCTCTGATCCGCTTATCGCGCTGCGCACTCATGTGAAACTCGTCGGCAGTCTCGCCAAAGAAACGATTTACTCGTTCATGCGCTTGAATATCTATGCCGATACCGGTGAGGGAAACTTCGTTCCCCTCTTCACGCTCAACAACATCCTCGTCGATCACTGGACGCCCAAAGGTGATGATCAATACGAGATGCGTAAATATGAGGTGGGCTTCTACTCGCGTCATGGCAGCCACGACATCCTCGAGCACTTCGATAACCCGATCACCGGCAAGCGCGAGGCGATCCACCAATTTCTGCTTGGACCGGTGCCGCGTGTGTATACACCCGACGGCGTGATCGCCATGGGCTTCACGCCCAAGGCGCTGCCGATCGAAGTGATCGGTGATCGCGTGTTTTTGGCAACCGAGTCCATCGAGAATCGACCGGATATGGTGCATCCGGGAAAAACGAATTACGTCAACTCGTTCATGACGATGTCGGCGCCGCTACAAGATGTGTTGAACCCAAACATCACATCAGCGCCATCTCATCTGCAATTGCAGAACAAAACGCGTTGGGCGCCGTGGATGGGTATGGGTGAGCGCGCGGGCGGCACGGTGGCCCGAGGCTTCGGCGGCAAGATCGCGAACCTAGAAGCGCTACCGAAACCGGTTTACGACGGAGCCAAGAAACTCGTACCAAAGATTTTCGAAACGGCGAACTGGAACGAGTTCCTGTTCGAAGACTCGGAATATCTTAAAAAGCGCGACTCGTAATCAGGTCGGCGCGACGTAGCCCTCGGGCTTGGCAGCGCCTTCGCCGAAGAGAAATTTCTCCATTTCGGCCTCGAGAAACTTGCGTGCCTTCGGCTCGACGGTAACGAGTCGATATTCGTTGATGAGCATCGTCTGATGTGCGATCCAGCGCTGCCAGGCCTCTTTCGAGACGTTGCGCCAGATGCGCGCACCGAGCTCGCCTGGGTAAACGGGACGCTCGAGACCCGGCGCTTCTTTTTTGAGTAACACACACTGAACCATACGAACGGTTTGGGTCATCGATCTATTCCTGAGTCGAGGGCTTCGAGCAGCAGTTTGATGG
>JBDKJA010000132.1:0-4158 GCA_039796795.1 Pseudomonadota bacterium | reverse complement strand
GGCCGCGGAAGCGACGCGACGAGCCACCCAAGCTGCCTCGGAGGCGGTAAAAATGGCGTCGCTCGCAGCTGAATCAATACAGACCGCACGCAGTAAGCAACCTAAGTAGCCAGCAAAGCTGACGTTGCTTCAACGAGACACTTCCAGTCTTTAATGGGTTGCGTGATGCTCGAATCTATACGGGGCAAACTGGAGGTTGTTACCAGCCTCACGGCGCCCCTGTCTGAGCGCACCAGCCATTGAGCGACAAGTTAGACGCCAATACTTCTCGCGATGAGAAGCGCAGACATCACAAAAAGTAAAATCACCGTCCCGAGCGAGCCGTAGAAGCGACCAGCCGATCGACCGGTCGTAGTCGACATTCCCTGCGCATGAGCAAGACGGGCGAAAACAAAAGCTGCACCAAAAACATGAATATATGTTGAGCTCAATCCGGTCTGCTCTATGAGATAGAGGAGGACCAGAGCAAATGGCGCGGATTCGACGAGATTTCCGTGCGCTCTGACTCTTTGCTCGAGCTCTGCATCACCGCCCGAACCAACCCCGATCTTCGTTGTTAGACGGCGCTGACTGATCCGAACATACAGCACGCCAAGCAATAGCCCGCAAATTCCCGCGTAGATTCCCGTGATCATGATTTTCCTCGTAGTCTATTTTTTAGCTATAGGAGCGAGCTTTAAAATTATTTCGCGATAGTCAGTTCAACGTGGTGCTCGATCCGAACTGGCGGATCAGTCCTTGTTGACGTCGACGACTGACTGGCACCTCAAGACCATTTGCCATTGTCAGCACATACTGCGTACCTTTTCGTCGCAACGTCCGAACGTGACGAGTCGACACCCACCAGGTACGGTGTACGAGCTGCCCCTCGGCCTCACGCTGCTCGGCGACATCTTTGAGAGCTCCAAGCACGAGAGCATCTCCTCGAGTCGTGTAGATCCGAACATATTGAAGTTCTGATTGCGCCGCAATCAGATCAGCACCCAGAGCCGGTGGGAGACGCTGCAAACAAGACCGAGTCTCCGTTAGCTCAGAATTCAAGGAATCGCGAGCAATCGGTACTTTAGCCTCAGCGTGTGAATCGGAGACTTCTGAAGAGCTCGAAATAATCGATAACGGCTTTGACACCGGTTGTCGACCTGCCCACCAGGCTGGCAGAGCGAGCATCACCGCGACTAACACCGTCGGCCCGACGACGTGAGTCCATTCCTCTGCTATTCCAAAAAATATCTTTAACAAAGTTGCGCCCGAGCCAATCAGCAGTTCGTCGTCGGCATCAACCCCGAGCGTCAATAAACTCTGGTCGATCATGAAGGACACTGGCGCGAGAACAAGGGATGCAATAAACCCAGACGCTGCAAGCAAAGAGAGATCCGACCACTTGGCCGTCCTCGGCCATCTCGATAGACCGATCACTCCGGCGCGGATCGCGACGAGACCGACCGAAAGGTGCAGTGCCCATACGAGGACAATCGCGAGCAGAGGGGCTTCCAAGCCCTGTTTACTTCCCACCGATACAAACGTCCCGAGGAGAACAAACCCCACAGCCAATAGGTACGGCGGCTCGATAAAACTTAAACGAATAAAAGAACGATCAGTAACACTCACGATCAATCCTTCGACTGTTACACCCTAGTCATTTTATGCCGAGACGAAAGTACTTGCTCAACGCGGGCCGCCAGGCGGGAATACTGAGCAGGGCTGATACGAGTAATGTTGGCCCAACAACTTGGATCCATTCCTCGCATAGTCCAAGCAGAACCCCCCAGCCTTGGAGCGACCGTCCGAGCAAAAACTCATCGTCGGAGTCGATACCCCAACTCATTAGCCACTGATCGATCACCAGCGAGACCGGCGCCAGTACCAGCGATGCGATCAGGCCCGCCAATAAGAGAAGACCCAGATCAGGCCAACGCGCAGTCGCACGCCATCTAGCCAGATTGACGATGGCCAAGCGGATCACCGCGAGACCTAGGGACAGGTGCAGAACCCAGACCAGACCGACCAACAACATGGGCGCACGTAGCCCAAGGTCACTGCCTATGACCATGGCGATGACCAGCAGCACAAGTCCCACTGCCAGTAGATAGGTCGGCTCAACAAAGCTGAAGCGGATCATGGAGTTAATGACCGACAATCGATAAATAAAGGTCAAAATCACTCTACCACCCGAGCGGTCAGCGCTTCCCAGGATGCCGCTACCGTTTGTTCATCTTTCCTGCCGTTAATTCATTAACACGGGACTCCCCGGAACACGCCCCCTCTAATACGTCTCTACGAATCCGACGCCGGCATCTCGCTCGCGCGCTTTTTGGGAGGTAGTACTGAATGGGCAATTTGTTATCCGCAGTGGCCGCTCAAAGCCGGCGCTCGGCGCGTCGATCCCTGCTGGCATTGCTAGCGATCTTCGCGATCGATGCAAATGCCGAAACACGAGACTGGGCACTACCGACCGCCGAGATAGTGGATCTGGCAGGACCCAACAATTGGTCTATAGCGCTCGGAGCGGAGGGGGAATACGGAGAAATCTACGACGGCGGCGATGAGTCTGAGACTGAGCTACAGCCAGGATTGGTGGCACACCTACGGCGTGGCGATATCCGTTATTACTGGGAAGGTAACGCGCTCGGCCTGCGCTGGACTCCGTCGGCAGACTGGCTAATCGGCGCCGGTTTACAACTCGAGTTCGGCCGTGAGGAGGAAGACAGCCCGTTTCTACGCGGGCTCGGTAACGCCGATGACCAGCTGGCACTCACGCTAGACGTCCGGCGCGGCTTTGGCGACGGCTGGCCATGGTGGCTTGCAGGGCGCGTGCTTGCGGGAAATTCAGAGCTCGGCGCGCTCGCCGTGCTCGGTGTAGGTCGCGAATTACCCGTGCCGGGACCACGCTGGCAGGCCGATTTCGTGCTGTACACCACATTCGCGACGAGCGAGTTCCAGCGCAAAGATTTCGGTGTAACGCCAGCACAATCGGCAAGCTCTGGCTATCCCGCATTCGATCCCAAAGGCGGGTATCGCGCAGTCGGCGGTCAGTTTTATCTACAATACGCTGCCGGTGAGCGGTGGCTCATACGCGCTGAAACCGGTTATGAGCGCTACGCATCAGACGTGCGTGATAGTCCCATCGTTCGGGCAAGTGGCGAATTCGAGGCCGGCATTACGGTACTGTACAAGTTTCGCTGATCAATAGTCGTTTCTCGCTTTTATTCTCTGTTTGTTATTCACTCTCAAAGGAAAACTTTTGACTATGAAATCATGGATTGAATCGACCGTACTAACCGCCTTCATCGCTGCCACACCAGCGATCGTCTCCGCCGAGACACGTGACTGGTACGCCACAGGTGCCTTCGGCCTTGTGACCCAGTCAGATCAACAACTGACCTTTACCCGACCCGGAGTCTCTGGCACGGTTACACCGACTATTCCTCTCGATACCGGCTTTCTCGCCGGCGGCTCAGTCGGCCGCTATATCGGCGAAGACTGGCGCATCGAAGCAGAGTTCATGTACCAGTCCGTCGATCATCCGGTCTTTACGCTCGTGGCCGGTGGCCCCGGATTACCCTCCGGGGACGGCAACTATGCCTCGACCAGTATTGCCCTTAATGCTTTGCGCGAGTTCGATCTCTTCGGTTCCCCACGCGTTAAGACCTATGCCGGACTCGGGGCTGTCTACGCGACCGAAATCGATCTCGACTTCGAAAGCGGCGGCGTAGAGAACTCCTTCAGCGGCTCGGGTACCGGATTTCAGGCACTGATTGGCGCCCGATACAACTGGGGAGAGCGCGCTTTCGTAGATACGGGTGTTCGCTACCTGCTCGTATCCAACGCCGAGCTCAATGGAGAAGAAGGCGCTGTCGGTCAAATCAAAGCGGACTACGAGCCGCTCGCGGTGACCGTCGCGTTCGGATGGCGGTTCTGACCAAACGCTCATTAATCCCCGGAATTGAGGCCCCCCTCAATTCCGGGGGATCGCCTTGAGGTTGCCGCGCCCAGTCATCAATATTGCATTCATGCTATGTTGTATGTATGCTATATCGCATGAGTCGCCAGAAAGAAGATCCGGTCTTCAACCGCGTTGAAGATCTACGAACCGCCAAAGGAATGTCCCGTCAGCAGCTCGCAGACGCGGTTGGCGTGCATTACCAAACTATCGGCTAT
>JBDKJA010000131.1:0-4180 GCA_039796795.1 Pseudomonadota bacterium | reverse complement strand
GTTGGTGAGATGGCGATCCGCGAGGTCGTCGGTCGCAGCACGCTCGAGGCGATCTTCGTCTCCAATCGTGAGCAAGTGACGGCAAGCACGCGGGATTTGATTCAGCGCACGCTCGATCAGTACGGGACGGGCATTTTCATCACGAGCGTCAACCTCACCGACATCCAGGTCCCGACCGACGTGCAAGAGTCGCAGCGCGATGCGAACAAGGCACTCGCTGACAAGGAGCGACTCACGAAGGAAGCAGAGGCCTACGCCAGCGGGATTTTGCCGGTGGCAGAGGGTGCTGCGTTGCGTCAGCTGCAAGAGGCCGAGGCTTATCGTGCTCAGGTCGTTGCAGTGGCAGAGGGTGAGGCGCAACGCTTCAATCAGTTGGTGGCAGCCTACCAGAAGGCGCCTCGCGTCACGCGTGATCGTCTCTACATCGAGGCGGTCGAGAACGTGTTGAGTCGCTCGCAGAAGGTGGTGGTCGACAGTAAGTCGGGCAATCAGATGCTCTATTTACCTCTCGACAAAATGATGGAACAACGTCGCGGTAACGGAACGGAGCCGGAAGTGTCGGTCACCATCCCGCGATCCGCTGCCGGTGCCGCTGCGGAACCGGCGCCCAATGCTGACCCGCGTGCGCGAGTGGAGCGCTGATATGTCACAGTCATTGCAACGCATCATTGGCATCGTCGCCGCGATCGGTGTGCTGATCAGTCTTTGCACCTTCACGGTGTCGGAGAACGAAGTCGCCATTCGCAGCCGCTTCCAGGAAATCGTCGCGGCTGGCTACGCGCCAGGCCTGCACTTCAAGCTACCGATCGATACCGTTCGTAAGTTTGAGCGCCGTATCGTCTCGCAGAGCTTTGAGGGGGAAACCTTCCTCACGAGCGAGAACCGCGGCCTGATCGTCGACTACTACGTCAAGTGGCGCATCAAGGACGAGGCGCGTTACGCCCAGTCTTTCGGTATCGATCCGGGTGCTGCGGGTCAGCGTATCTCCGATATCGTCAAAGACGGCATCAAGAATGCGGTGGCCCAGCGCACGCTCGAAGAAATTGTTTCGGCGGAGCGCACGGCGTTCACGGGCGTCATGTTCCAGCGCGCGAGCGGCATCGTCGACACCTTGGGTCTCGAGTTGATCGATGCGCGAGTGCGCACGATTCGCTTGCCGCCTGATGTTGAATCGCGCGTCTACGCGAGCATGCAGCAAAGCTTCGGACGTCTCGCTCGCCAATTGCGCGGCGAGGGTGAGAAGGATGCGCTGCGCATTCGCGCCGAAGCCGATCGTAAGCGCACGGAGATCCTCTCGATCGCAGCGCGTGATGCGCTCAAGATTCGCGGTGAGGCCGATGCGAAGGCGACGGCGACCTACGCGGCTGCCTATGGCAAGAACCCCGAGTTCTATGCCTTCTATCGCAGCATTCAGGCCTACAAGAATTCCTTGGGCAAAGAGGGAGACGTGATGGTCGTCTCGCCCGACAGCGAGTTCTTCAAGTATCTGCGTAACCCGAACGCGCGCTGATCAACATGTCGCAGGGCCGTTTCGTCGTCGTCATCGGTACCCAGTGGGGTGACGAGGGCAAGGGCAAGATCGTCGATCTGCTGACCGAGCGCGCGGTCGCAGTGGCGCGTTTTCAGGGCGGTCACAACGCCGGTCATACGCTCATCGTGGGCGGCGAGAAGACGGTGTTGTCGCTGATTCCATCGGGCATCCTGCGCTCGCAGGTGCAGTGTTTCATTGGCAATGGCGTGGTGCTGTCACTCGAAGCTTTGCTGCGCGAGGCGGATATGCTCGCGGAGCGCGGCGTTCCGGTGTTCGAGCGCCTGCGAATTGCACCTAACTGTCCGCTGATTTTGCCGTCTCACGTGGCACTCGATCGCGCTCGTGAGCAGGCTCGTGGTGTGAACGCGATCGGTACGACCGGGCGGGGTATTGGTCCCGCCTACGAAGACAAAGTCGCGCGTCGCGCGCTGCGGGTTGCCGATTTGTTCCAACGAGAACGCTTCGCTGCCAAGCTCGGTGAAATTCTCGACTTCCACAATTTCGTTCTGCAGCAGTACTTCAAGCTGCCACCGATCGATTTCCAGCAAACGCTCGATCAGCATCTCGCGATGGCCGAGCGCGTTAAACCTCTCGTGGTGGATGTCACTCTCGAGTTGCAGAAGTTACGCGACGCGGGTGCGAGCGTGATGTTCGAGGGCGCACAGGGCGCCATGCTCGACGTTGACCTCGGTACCTATCCGTTCGTGACCTCGTCGAATACCACGGCGGGTTTTGCCGGCACGGGCACGGGCCTTGGCCCTCGACATTTCGATTATGTGCTTGGCATCGTGAAGGCTTATACGACGCGCGTGGGTGCTGGACCGTTCCCGACCGAGTTGTTCGACGAGACGGGTGAGTATTTGCAGCGTGTCGGCAAGGAGTTTGGTGCCGTTACGGGACGTCGGCGTCGATGCGGTTGGTTCGATGCGGTCGCGCTACGTCGCTCGGTGATTCATTCGAGCATCTCCGGTCTTTGCATGACCAAGCTCGATGTGCTCGATGGTCTCGATGCCATTCGGCTGTGCGTCGGTTATCGAGCGGCCGGAGAAGTGAGCGACGTGCCGCCGCTGCTCGTCGAGGGCTTCGGTGACGTCGAGCCCGTTTATGAAGAGATGCCCGGATGGAAGGGCAGCACCTTCGGTGTGACGAAAGAACAAGATCTGCCGATCGAAGCGCAGCGTTATTTGGCGCGCATCGAGGAGCTCGTCGGCGTGCCCATCGATGTGATTTCGACAGGTCCGGATCGCGATCAGACTATCGTGCGTCGACATCCTTTCGGCTGATCGGCCAGGAGTATTCCCATGAACTCGAATTCGACCGCGCTGCGCCACGACATCGTGGTGTTCGGTGCGACCAGTTTCGTCGGTCAAATTTTGTGTCGATATCTGCTGCAGCGACACGGCGTGGGTCAAGGACTGCGCTGGGCCATCGCAGCGCGCTCGGCCAGCAAGCTCGACAAATTGAAGCGTTCGCTCGGATCGGAGGCGGTTGCGCTCGAGTCGATCGTTGTGGATGCCGCAGACGAGGCGGGTTTGCGGCGACTGTGCCACGACACTCGAGTGGTTGTGTCGACAGTCGGTCCCTACGCGCTTTACGGTGAAACCCTAGTTAAAGTCTGTGCCGAAACGGGTACCGACTATTGCGATCTGACCGGTGAGGTTCAGTGGATCCGTCGGATGATCGAGCGTTACTCGGCCGCTGCGGCCGCAAGTGGCGCGCGTATCGTGCATTGTTGTGGCTTCGACTCGATTCCGTCGGATTTGGGTGTGTGGTTTCTGCAGCGCGAGGCCCAGCGTGCCTTCGGCAGGGGTTGTGCGCGCGTGAAGTTGCGCGTCAAGGCGATGCGTGGTGGCTTCTCGGGTGGCACCGTGGCGAGCTTGCTGAACGTCGTCAAAGAAACGCGCGCCAATCCAGCGCTACGCAAAGAGCTCGCGAATCCGTACTCGTTATGCGTGGGTAGTAGCGTCAAGGGTGCGCGCCAGCCGAGCGGTGCGACGGTCGCTCTCGATGCAGACTTTCGCAGTTGGATCGCGCCGTTCGTGATGAGCGGCATCAACACGCGTATCGTGCATCGCAGCAATTTCTTGCAGTCTCATGGCTACGGCGCAGATTTCGTCTACGACGAAGCCGTGCTCACGGGCCGGGGTTGGCGGGGACGACTCGCCGCGATGGGAACGGGTGCCGGTCTTGCCGCCTTCATGCTGGCGAGCAGCATCGGTCCGGTGCGCGCACTGCTTGAGCGTTATGTACTGCCGAAACCGGGCGAGGGGCCGAGTCCGATTCAGCAAGAGCGTGGATTCTTTGACCTGCGTCTGTTCGGCCGCACCAACGATGGTCGGACGCTACGCGTGAAGGTCACCGGCGATCGCGATCCGGGCTACGGCTCGACCGCCAAGATGTTGGGTGAAGCAGCCGCTTGTCTCGCCTTCGATGTCTCGCGCGCGGAAGTAGCCGGTGGTTTTTGGACGCCGGCGAGTGCGCTCGGCGAGAAGCTGCTGACTCGGCTGCAAGCGCATTCCGGTCTCAGCTTCGAAAGACAGGATGATTGAGATCACCACCCTGGTGCCCGGGAGAGGACTCGAACCTCCACGGTGTTACCCGCTAGTACCTGAAACTAGTGCGTCTACCAATTCCGCCACCCGGGCAGGG
>JBDKJA010000130.1:0-4266 GCA_039796795.1 Pseudomonadota bacterium | reverse complement strand
CGAGTACACAAAGCGGAACGAACCACGCGCCAAGAAGAGGTTGACGCCTTGTTCGCTGACGTACGCTTGCCTCTACACGTGTGAGCCGAGCCACTTTATTTTGGCTAAAATGACTTCTACGAATTTCGCTTAATTTCTTTTTGGGGATTCCGTCATGGCACTCATCTCGATGCGTCAACTGCTCGATCACGCCGCCGAACACGGGTACGGCGTACCGGCTTTCAACGTCAACAACCTCGAGCAGGTTCAGGCAATCATGCAGGCTGCCGACAAGACTGATAGCCCGGTCATCATGCAAGCCTCAGCAGGCGCCAGAAAGTACGCCGGCGAGCCGTTTCTGCGTCATCTCATTGAGGCCGCTATCGAGAGCTATCCGCACATCCCGATCGTCATGCATCAGGATCACGGCGCCAGCCCGTCGGTGTGCGTGCAATCCATTCGTTCAGGCTTTTCGAGCGTGATGATGGACGGATCACTCAAGGAAGACGGCAAGACGCCAGCATCCTATGAGTACAACGTTGACGTCACGGCGCACGTCGTCAAGATCGCGCACGCTGTCGGCGTTTCGGTCGAGGGCGAGCTTGGCTGCCTCGGCTCGCTCGAGTCGGGTAAAGCCGGCGAAGAAGACGGTCACGGCGCCGACGGTCACTTGTCACACGATCAGCTACTCACCGACCCTGATCAAGCCAAAGATTTTGTCGCCAAGACCGGGGTCGACGCCCTCGCCATCGCCATCGGCACCTCACATGGCGCCTATAAATTCACGCGCAAGCCCACAGGCGATATCTTGGCGATCGATCGCATTCGCGAGATCAACGCGCGGATCCCGAATACGCACCTCGTCATGCACGGCTCTTCGTCCGTGCCACAGGAGTGGTTGCAGATCATCCGCGAGAATGGTGGCAACCTGCGCGAAACTTACGGCGTGCCAGTCGAGGAAATTCTCGAAGGCATCAAGCATGGCGTTCGTAAAATTAATATCGATACGGACATCCGCCTTGCCATGACGGGCGCGATTCGCCGCGCCATGACAAAAGATCCGGCCGAGTTCGATCCGCGCAAATACATGAAAGAAGCGATGCTTGCCGCTCGCGAAATCTGTATCGCGCGCTACGAGGCTTTCGGCTGCGCCGGCAAGGCTTCGACCATCAAGCCTCTGTCTCTAGAGGTGATGGCGAAGCGCTACGCCGCCTAAAGTCTTAGGCTGTGAACACCGCCCGGTGCTCGCTGATGAAGTCGGCGAGCCCGGTCGGTGCGCGTCCGGTGACCTTCTCAAAAGTATCGGTCACGTCGACCACATAGCCTGCCGCGATTTCAGCAAAGATGTCGCACACGGCATCCAGATGCCATTGGCTGCTCAAAAACTTTCCTAAAAACGCCTTATAGGCAGCTGGGTCCTGCGGAACGTATTCGATCTTTCGACCGAGAACCTGGCTGAACACAGCCGCCACCTCGTGAAAGCTCAAGCGATCGTGACTGGTGATGTCGTAGCTTTTCCCTTCGTGACCGTTCGTTGCGAGGCAATGCGCGACAAAAAATCCCGCGTCACGAGAATCTGTCATCACAGCGGCGCCTTTATCACCGAAGGGATAGTAAAACTTACCTTCGGTTTTGATGGTGTAAGCATTCGACAAGAAATTCTGTAAGTAAAAGCTGGGTCGAACCATAGTCCACGCTTTACCACTTGCGCGGATATGCTCCTCAGAGGCCCAATGCATTTTGTGGGTTGCGTTATGCGCAGTCGGAAGCGCCTCCATCGAGGAGAGCTTGACGATGTGCTGAACGCCCGCTTCGACCCCAAGATCGACGAGTTTTTTCTCAAGGGTGAGCTGCTGTTCGCCATTGGGCAGGATGACCGCCATCTTGGTGACACCTGCAAGAGCTGCTCGCACCGAGTTAGAGTCGCTAGCGTCACCAACGGCGATCTCAACACCGGCAGCGACCAGCCCCTCCGCTTTCGCAGAGTTACGCACCAGCGCCCGAACAGGAATCCCGCGCTTGGCGAGCTCAGTCGCCGCCCGATTGCCCGTTCGCCCTGTTGCACCTGTAATCAGAATCATCCCAACCCCCGATAGAAATAGGTCTGCGGCATAATGCCGAGGCTCTTGGATATCACACTCAGCGGATTACGACCATGACGCGCAGCATCTGTGACCTTTCTGATGACCACCCACAGGACGTCCAAACTGGCGAGCCTCTGTTTCGTGATTTCGGCCAACTGAAAAGTTTTCATGGCCAAATCAGCACGATCCGCTGCTACGAAGACAATCTCCTTCTGCGGCAAGTGCTATCCACGCCTGGACATGGTCGTGTCATGGTGGTTGATGGCGGCGGCTCACTCCGCCGCGCCTTGATTGGCGATCGCCTAGGGAGCCTCCTCATCGACAACGGCTGGGCTGGCGTGATCGTCTACGGCGCTGCCCGCGATGTCGAAGTACTACGCACGATGCCGCTTGCAGTACGCGCACTGAACATATGCCCGACGAAACCCTTGCAAACCGGCTCAGGCGAGCGGGATGTAATCGTCACCTTCGCGGGCGTCATTTTCCGACCGAATGACTGGCTCTACGCAGACGAGAACGGATTCATCGTTAGCGAGAAGCCGCTGACTTAAGCGCAGACCGACTACGGTCGACGCACCAGTACAGTCGGTAGCCAGCCACGCAGAGCACCGCTCTGCACGGGCAGATACTCGCCCACGCTGGCGCCAATAACGACGAGCTCCGCCTCGCTGCCAAGCTCAGCGAGCGACGCCGCTTGCTCCGATGGCGTTGCCCGCAGTAGTAAGCCACCGATCTTCGCGATGACCACCTCGCCAATCGAGAACCCAGCGCCGCTCGTAGTCGCCTGAGTGATGGGCTGCTTAGCCGGTAGATGATGCCGAACACTCGATACCAGCGAATTGAAATTGGCGATCAGAGACGAGGCGATCAACTTTCCTTCGGCGGTATTACCGTAACCATCGAACGACGAATAACCACCGCGACCGACCAACCAGGCACTCAACGACAGATCTGCCTTTCGAGTTGTGCTTTCGGCTGCACCGAGCTGGACCCCCGTACGCGCATCCACCAAGGTTAATCCCGTCTGCGCTTCTTTGAACTTGACCCCGGGCGTTAGCGAGCTCCAACGCGAGCCGATGAAATCTCCGAGCCCGGCGCGAAAACCGCCAGCATTCTGATTCGAGAAAATGACGGATGGCGTGAGGATGTAATCGGCAGCGACAAGTTGCCCTTCACCCATGGCCGAGCCATTGCGCAATTGTCCGCGAGCGGCCAGCTGCCGCTCTTGCAGCACGGCAGTAACGCCCGCGCCACGCTCAACCACGGTGAAGCAGCCCGACTGCTGGATCACCATACGGAGCAAAGGCCCGGGTGAACGCAAGCGATATCGCCATAAGGTATCGAGCACGTACTCATCCAACTCGACTACGGCAACATAGCCGAGAGGCGCATCACAACGCGCAACGGCCGGCTCACTCGCAGAACTGTTCTGCGGTGATAAAAAGAATGCACTAACCGCCGACAAGACGATTCTGAAGAACATACCCGACTCCTTTTGCTCGAAAGTTAGCGCTCTACGCTAACGAAATGAGCAATAGTGGTCGTCGAGTAAATCGCGGCTAATTAATGACTAATCGGCTATAACCAGGTCGTGCGTCCCGCAAATTCTGCCGGTCTGATCGGCGCCTTTTGCACAGGGCGGCCAATATGCAAGAAACCGATGATCTGCTCGTCAGATCGCAAGCCAAGCGCGCTCTTAACGCCAAGGTCGTAGGCGTGGCTTCCCGTCTTCCACGCAGCTCCATAACCTAACGAATGCGCAGCCAACCACAGATTTTGTATCGCTGCCCCGACTGCGACGACTTGCTCGACCTCAGGAACTTTCGGATGCACTTTGATTTCGGCAGCAACAACAATAAGCACCGGCGATCGCAACGCTTTGGATGCCTCGCGATCTAAAGCCTCGCTATCCGCATCGGGCATACGATTTTTCAGGGCCGCTCGCATCGCCGAGCCGAGAAGATGGCGCGAGTCGCCTTGGAGCACCACGAACTTCCAAGGCGCTAACAAGCCGTGATCCGGCGCCCTGACCGCCGCTGCGAGCATCGCCTCGACGTGGCTACGACTAACTGAATCGTCCGCAAACTTCTTTGTCGAGCTCCGCGAAACGATCGACTCAATCAGACTATTCGCCGCACCCGTTGGCCCAGACTGTTCCATTAAAACCTCTGCTCCCCGAGATGGGGAGCAGAGGATACCGAAA
>JBDKJA010000129.1:0-4269 GCA_039796795.1 Pseudomonadota bacterium | reverse complement strand
GGAGGATTTCAGTTTGTCGTGGCGTGAGATCTGACATGGAACACCTCTACCTCTGTTGATCCATACAGTACCTGTGAATTCATCCAGTCGCAAGCCCCCTGCTGCCGATTTCGATGCGCTCGTCATCGGCGCCGGTCACAACGGCCTCGTCTGCGCCTGCTACCTGGCGCGGGCCGGTCTGCGGGTCGGTGTATTCGAGCGTCGGCACTTGGTTGGCGGCGCGGCCGTGACCGAAGAGTTCGCGCCAGGCTTTCGCAACTCGACGGCGAGCTACACCGTCAGCCTGCTCGAGCCTGCGGTCATCCGCGATCTGCGACTCGCCGAGCACGGCCTCAAGATCGTCGAGCGGCCGATGCAGAACTTTCTGCCCCTGCCGAATGGAGATTCTTTCAGCGCCGGTCCCGAAGCCGCCGCGACGCTCGCCGAAGTGCGTCGCTACAGCGCGCGCGATGCGGAGAAACTCCCCGCCTTTCACGCCATGCTCGATCGCGCGGTGGCGTTGCTGCGTGAGCAACTGACGCGTACACCGCCCACCGATCTGCGTCGTACGGGAGATCTTTGGGAACTACTGCGCTTTGGTCGACAGTTCCGCGCGCTGCCCTTGGCTCAACAACGCGAGCTACACGAAATCTTCACGCGCAGTGCCGGCGAGATTCTCGATCATTGGTTCGAGACGCCTGCGCTCAAGGCGCTATTCGGTTTCGATTCGATCGTCGGCAACTATGCGAGCCCTTACACGCCAGGCAGCGGCTATGTGTTGCTGCATCACGCTTTCGGCGAAGTGAATGGCAAGCGTGGTCTCTGGGGTCACGCGATCGGCGGTATGGGTGCCATCACCCAAGCACTCGCGGCTGAAGCGCGTCGTCTCGGCGTACACATTGAGTGCGATGCCCCGGTTGCGAAGATCATCACCACTCGCACGAGCAGTCGCAGCAATACTCCCGCGACGGCCAGCGGTATCAAACTCGTCGATGGTCGCGTCTTCGGCGCACCGCGCATCATCGGTAACCTCGGCCCGAAACCGCTCTTTCTGAATTTGCTGCAAGCTGAAGACTTACCCGAAGATTTTCGCTCGCACATCGAGCGATGGCGTACGGCCTCGGCTACTTTCCGCATGAACGTGGCACTCAGCGAGTTACCTCGTTTTGAAGTACGCCGTTCGCGCAGCGATGACACGCACCTCGGTGCCGGCATCATCATCGCACCCTCGCTCGATTACATGGATCGTGCGTACGCCGATGCCAGACTCACCGGCTGCGCACGCGAACCCATCGTCGAGATGCTCATCCCCTCGACGCTCGACGACACGCTCGCACCGCGCGGCGCGCATGTCGCGAGTCTTTTCTGTCAGCACTTCGACTACAACTTGCCGGGCACGCTCGAAGCGCCACGCAGCTGGGAAGACCCGCTCGAAAAACAAGCGGCGATCGATTCGATCATCAACACCGTCGATATGTACGCACCCAATTTCCGTCGCAGCATCGTGGGCGTGCTTGCCCTCTCGCCGCTTGATCTCGAACAACGTTTTGCACTCGCGGGCGGCGATATCTTCCACGGCTCTCTCGGACTCGACCAACTCTGGGCGGCACGCCCCGCGCTCGGCTATGGCAACTACCGCACACCCGTGCGTGGCTTGTATCTCTGCGGTTCGGGCGCACACCCAGGCGGTGGCGTCACAGGACTGCCAGGCTCGAACGCGGCACGTGAAATTCTTCGAGATCGACGTCGATGAACGGAAAACCCATGCGCATCATGCACACCTTGTTCTCGAGCGGCTTTGCCGGCACCGAAAGAGCCACCGCCGAAATGTGCAACGCCTGCGTCGCAGAACACGATGTGACTCTCGTATTGCAGCGACAACACCGAGCCTCGAACGGCGTTTCAATCCGTGATCATCTAGATGAACGCGTGCGGGTCGTCGAGGTAAGTCGTTGGTTCCCCGCTTGGGGACTTGCACGGGCCATTCGCGATCATCGACCGGAGATCATCCACACTCATTTGCGCAAGAGCACACGACTCGTCGCACGCTTGAAGCCCCGCTGCGCCACCATCGCCACGTTGCACATGTGGGTGAATGGTCCGCACTTTCTCGACATGGATGGACTCATCGTCATCGCTCAATGGCAGAAAAAAGATCTCGCGCGTTATCGAGGTCGTGTTTTCGACATCAACGAATCTTTGATTCCTACGCCGAGGATCGATGCCGAAGAGCGCCGTCGCTTGCGCGCGCTCGCGGGCGCAGACGATAACGATTTTCTGATCGGCGGCGTCGGCAGACTCGCCAAGTCCAAGGGCTTCGACACTCTCATCCGTGCATTTGATCAAGCAGCAATTCCAGCAGCGAAGCTCGTGATCATCGGTGACGGTCGTGAACGACAGCGCTTAGAGAAACTCGTCCACAACGACCGAATTCGCTTCCTCGGTTTTCGCCCCGATGCCAAGATTTTTTATCAGGCTTTCGATTTGTTCGTGAGCCCCTCGCGCAGCGAACCGCTAGGACGCGTTTTATTCGAAGCGATCGACGCGGGTACGCCGGTGCTGGCGACCTCCACTCAAGGACCCTCAGAGATTCTCGGGCGTTATCCCGGCACTCTGGTGCCCATCGATGATGTGGCTGCGATGAGCGCCGCCTTGCAAACATTGGCAACGCAAAAGCCGGCACGCGTCGATCACGATTTATCGGCTTACCATCTCGAGAACGTCGTACGCGAAACGCTGCAGGCCTATCGCGAACTCATCGAGGCCCGAGGTAACGACCTAGCCGCTCGATGATGCCGGGCAAGGCGTCGTGTAACGCCAATAATCGTCTGCGGGTTTCCAGTTCGGATCTGACCGCCGCATCGGTCAACACGCGTTCGCAGCTTGCGACGACCTCATCCGGCTTTGGTGAGAGCACCACGCCTTGTGCTGCGCAGCGCGCGATGCGCTCGGCTTGATCACCCGCGATCGGAATCGCCACACAAGGTTTGTTCAAGGCGAGCGCCTGCAGCAAGGTGTCGCCGCCATTCACGAGCACGGCTCTCGAACGTGCGAGCAACGCGTGTAAAACACCGCCTGGAACGCTACGCACCGTCTTGAAGTGGCTCGTCTGCGGCAACTCGGCGACGAACGACGGGCCCGCCACGAATACGATGCGATGACCTTGAGCGGCCAACGCAGCACCCCACTCGGCAAATCGCGCGGGTGTCATGCTGGCATCGTGAAACTGACTGCCACCACCCGGAACGATCACGATATCCGGCGATCCGAAACCCGCGAGCAGCTCCTCCGCAGCCGAGTCATCAGCCGGCGCGAGCACGGTGTCGAGATAATGCAATTCGGGGCGCCCCAACCAACGCAACTTGAAGCGTTCGATTCTGCTGGGCGCACCGGCGATCAATTCGGGATACGAAATCCAATGCTCGTCGATCAGCCGCATCCAACGCAGACGAAAGGCTTTGTAGCGCTGTCTCGAACGCGAGCTCACATAGATGACGGCGGCGCCGACTCGCTTCGCAGCACGCAGTTGAGGCGTGCGACCTGCGTTATCGAACACCACAACGGCAGGTCGCAGGCGTTCGATCGTTTCAACGACCTCGCGCGTGCATAACGTCGGTGATGCCGGTAGCAGCGTCGATGGATGGTGGAAGTTGGCCGCGTACGGCGCCGCACGGTGCAGCATGAAGTGCACCCGGATAGCCGGCTGATAGACCACTAGGGCATCGGCGATGCTGCGCGCTCGCGCAAACTCGCCCATGCCACTTGGACCGCTGACAGGAACGAATAGAACCGTCGGGGATGAAACACTCACGCGGGCATTATGTGCCGAACCGCCACGCCCAATCACTGTGTGCGGGCTCGCCCTTATTGAGCCATTCGGGGTGAGTCGCAGTCCCCTTTGCGCCCATGTACCGCTATAATGTTGCCGTTGGGGTCGACCAAATGGCGGCCTCTCGCCAACGACCCGAACCAGCAACAATCTCAATTGAGGACATGAACACTATGAAGACCCCGATCATCGCCAAGATCGTCGCTGTCGCCGCCGTTGCCACCCTCGCCGGTTGCACGGACCTGAAGCCCCTCCAGGCCGAAATCGACAGCCTGAAGACCCAAGTTTCGAGCCTGCAGACGCAAGTCGCTGCCGCCAAGAGCTCGGCTGATGCCGCCAACGGCGCCGCCGCCTCGGCCGCTTCGGCTGCCAACGGTGCTCAGTCGACCGCCAACCAGGCGCTGTCGGCCGCTCAGGCCTCGCAGGCCTGCTGCGATGCGACCAACGAGAAGATCGACCGC
>JBDKJA010000128.1:0-4399 GCA_039796795.1 Pseudomonadota bacterium | reverse complement strand
GTGGTGGCGATGCAGGCCGGCGCATTGCATTTGATCGGCGAGCACGACTTCAGCGCTTTCCGCGCCGCCGAATGTCAGTCGCGATCGCCGATCCGTCGGGTCGATAGCCTCACCGTGCAGCGAGAAGGACCGCTCGTGCATATCGACATTGCGGCCAACGCGTTTTTACACCATATGGTTCGCAATATCGCGGGGCTCTTGATGTCGGTGGGTCGAGGCGAGAGGCGGGCGGATGAGGTGGCCGTGCTCCTCGCGAGTCGCGATAGGCGACTCAATGCCCCGACGGCCCCGGCCGAAGGGCTCTGCCTACGGCGGATCGAGTACCCGGCGGCCTTCGCCTTGCCCGATCCGGTATAGTCGCGTCCATGGCCTGGTTCGAAAAAATCGTTCCGTCGCGAATCAAGACCGAGCGGCGTTCGCGCTCGGTCCCTGAAGGCTTGTGGATCAAATGTACGGCCTGCGATTCGCCGCTCTATCGCGCCGAACTCGAGCGCAACTTGTATGTGTGCCCGAAGTGCGCGCACCACATGCGCATCGGGGCGCGTGATCGTCTGCTGCGCTTTCTCGATGAGGGCACCGCCGTCGAGTTGGCGAGCAAGGTGACCCCGGAAGATCCGCTCAAGTTCCGCGACAGCAAAAAATACAAAGATCGTCTCTCGGCAGCCCAGAAGAGTACGGGAGAGAAAGACGCACTCATCGTCATGGCAGGCAAGCTCGAGGAGATGCCGGTCGTCGCGTGCGCGTTCGAGTTTCAGTTTCTCGGCGGCTCCATGGGCTCGGTGGTGGGCGAGCGCTTCAGACGCGCTGCCGATCACGCGCTCGAGCATCGTGTGCCGCTGATTTGTTTTTCGGCAAGCGGTGGCGCACGCATGCAAGAGGCGCTGCTGTCGCTGCTCCAGATGGCGAAGACGAGTGCGGCGATTGCCGAGCTCTCGGCAGCGGGTATTCCGTTTATTTCTGTTCTCACCGATCCGACGACCGGTGGCGTCTCGGCGAGTCTTGCCATGCTCGGTGACCTCAACGTCGCAGAGCCAAAGGCGTTGATTGGTTTTGCAGGCCCGCGTGTCATCGAACAGACAGTACGAGAGAAGCTGCCAGAGGGCTTCCAGCGCAGTGAGTTCTTGCTCGAGCACGGAGTGATCGACATGATCGTCGATCGACGTGACATGCGAGTTCGCCTCGCGCAGTCGCTGCGTATGTTGATGCGACAGCCTGCTCTCGAGTCCGCACCGACGTCCGATGCAGCTCAATGATTGGCTCGCGCACCAGCAAGCGCAGCATCCCAACGCGATAGAACTCGGCCTCGACCGCGTCCGCACGGTCGCCACACGACTTGGTATTTTGCCTTGGCGAACACCCTCGGTGATCGTCGGCGGCACCAACGGTAAGGGTTCGACGGTCGCGTATCTCACTTCGCTTGCGCGCCACGCGGGTCTTCGTGTCGGAACTTACACCTCGCCGCATTTGCAGCGCTATAACGAGCGCATTGCGATCGACTCCACCGCCATCGCGGATGACGCACTGGTTGATATTT
Source organism: Pseudomonadota bacterium (assembly GCA_039796795.1). GTDB lineage: Bacteria > Pseudomonadota > Gammaproteobacteria > Steroidobacterales > Steroidobacteraceae > UBA964. Next base: position 2,865 of record JBDKJA010000128.1, on the reverse strand, counting down.
TTGAGCGCATCGAAGCCGCGCGGGACGATACGCCACTGACTTTTTTCGAATACGGCACGCTCGCCGCCTATCTTGCCTTTATCGACGCCGGAGTCGAGGTCGCCATCATCGAGGTCGGCCTCGGTGGGCGCCTAGATGCCACCAATATCATCGATGCAGATGTCGCTGTGCTGACATCAGTCGGCCTCGATCACATGGAGTGGCTGGGTCCCACGCGCGAACATATCGGGCGTGAAAAGGCCGGGATTTTCCGCGCTGGCGCGCCGGTCGTGCTGGGTAGTAACGATATGCCGCAGAGCGTTCATGATGCACTGCGTATCTTTGAGTGTCAGGCGTTCTGGCCACCAGAAGATCTGAGTGCGATCCCTGATCCGCCATTGTCAGGTCCGGTCCAGCGACTGAATGCGGCAGCGGCGATCGCGGCGTTCGAGGCTCTGATCCAGAAGCGAGCTGAACTCGGTCTGCAAGCGCCACTGGCGTCTCAAGCACGGGCGTTTGCGATACAAGGGGCACAGCTACGCGGTCGTTGCCAGCGCGTCGATGACCCTTGGGGTGGCGCCTGCGAGTGGGTGCTCGATGTCGCGCACAATCCCGATGCGGCGCGCGAGTTATCGAGAGCGCTGGCGACCTTGCCACCGAAACAGCGAGTGCTGGGTGTCGTCGGTATCTTGGGCGATAAGGACGCGAGGGGCATTTTCGCGGCGCTCGATGGCGTGATCGACGGGTGGGTGCTGTGTGGTCTCGAGGGCGCGCGCAGTCGGACGGCCGAGCAGTTGCGTGCCGAGTTGCCGAAAGCGTTGACCGTCGTTGGCATGGCGCCCACGGTGGATGAGGCTTGCGCGCTCGCGCGTGCGATAGCGAGTCCAAACGATCGTATCGTCGTTCTCGGTTCCTTCCACGTCGTCGGGCCGGCGCTCGACTGGCTTGGCGTATAATTTCGTCGGTGGATACAGCCCTTCGAAATCGTCTCACCGGTGCCGCGCTGCTGATTTTGCTCGCGGTGATTCTGTTGCCGGAGATGCTCACGGGCGAGGGCGGTAACCGTTCCGCTGCGACCCAGACGGTCGAGGGCGTCGAGCAGCCCGTACAGTCCTACGATTTCGACCTGAGTGAGGAAGCCCAGGTACCCCCGCCACCGGCTGTGGAGGCGCCCGTCCCGGCGAGTGCTCCGGCCGCCACGCCACCAGCCACCACGCCGATCGCGCCGCCAACCTCGGCCGCCGCCGTTGCGACGCCGCTAGCAAAGGCCGCCGAAGTGCCCGCCGCATCGACTCCCGCACCGGTCACAGCGCCAGAACCGAAGCCTGCCGTCCAGACGCCTGAGACCGGCTATTTCGTGCAGATCGGTGTGTTCTCGAATAAGGCGAGCGCGGACCGCTTGGCGCGCGAATTACGTCAGAAAAAGTTCACCGTCGTTGTCACCCAGCTCGATGGCGCAAAGCCGCTGCATCGTGTTCGGGTGGGGCCTGCAGCCGACCGTAAGGCGGCTGAGGCGCTCGCCAAGCGCCTCGCAGCAGCGGGGCACAAGGGCAGCGTCGTGTCGACGCCCTGATCGGATGGTCCGGGCTCATCCCGATCCGGTAGAATTCACCCACGCATTCGCGCGCCTTCCTAGGGACCTGGCATGACGGCGTTGGATTACCTCATCCTCGCGATCTTTCTGATTTTTGCGATCTGGGGAATGGTCCGCGGTCTCATCGCCGAAGTGTTCAGCATCCTCTCCTGGGTAGCAGCGCTTTACTTGGGTTCGCACTACGGCGAAGCCGTGGCTCCTTGGCTCGAATCCACCATCGATAGCGTCATGTTGCGTCAGTTGATCGCGGCGATCGCGGTTGGTATTGCCGCCTACGCGGTCGTCTCTATTGCCGGTGTGTTTCTCAGCCGCTCGATCCAAGCGTCAATTTTCGGTCCGCTCAATCGTATGCTCGGATTGCTCTTCGGCGCTGCGCGCGGTGCGATCGTGATCGCGGTTGCCGTGCTGATCGGTTTGCAGTTTGGTTTGCAGGATGAGACGTGGTGGCAAGAGGCCAAGTTGCAGCCCTCCGCGACGGTCGCCGCCAATCTGCTCGACAGTCTCGTCGATTTCGATGCGCTCGTGCGCTCCAAAACATTCGTCGACCTCCCCAAGGTTCCGACCGAGGAATAACTCATGTGTGGCATTGCAGGTATCGTCGGTACGGGTCCCGTCAATCAGCGTCTCTATGACGCGCTGACCATCCTGCAGCATCGCGGTCAGGACGCCGCGGGCATCGTCACGGCGGTCGATGGTCTCGTATCAATGCGCAAGGGATCGGGTCTCGTGCGCGATGTGTTTAGCCAGCAAGACATGCTCGAATTGCGCGGCAATATCGGTATCGGTCACGTGCGTTATCCGACCGCCGGTGCCGATGGCGCCTCCGAGTCGCAGCCGTTCTATGTGAATGCGCCCTACGGCATCGTGCTTGGTCACAACGGTAATCTCACCAATGCCGCTGAGCTTTCCGAGGTGTTGATTCGCGAAGAGCGTCGTCATTTGAATACGACCTCGGACTCCGAGGTGCTGCTCAACGTGCTCGCTTCCGAGCTGCAGCGAGTCGGCACGCCGCGCGTGACGGCAGCCGACGTCTTCGCTGCCGTGACCGCGCTCTATCGTCGTTGTCGCGGTGGTTATGCCGTCGTGGCGATGGTGATCGGCCACGGTATCTTGGGTTTTCGCGATCCGAATGGCATTCGTCCGCTGGTGCTGGGTTCGCGCGAGACGACGAAAGGCCTTGAATACATGCTCGCGTCCGAGTCGGTCGCGCTCGACATGCTCGGCTTCAAAATCCTGCGCGACATCGCGCCGGGCGAAGCGGTGTTCATCGACGAGGCGGGGCGTTTGCACAC
>JBDKJA010000127.1:0-4405 GCA_039796795.1 Pseudomonadota bacterium | reverse complement strand
ACCGGTGCAATGGTGAACCACTCCGGCTCCTGAGAGTGGCTGGCGTACGCGACGATTTTCGCGAGCGGCTTCGCGCCCAGTTTGGCGGCGGCTGATTCGCTCGCGAGGACAACGGCGGCGGCGCCGTCGGAGATCGAGGATGAGCTCGCTGCGGTCACCGTGCCGTCCTTGCGGAAAGCGGGCTTCAGCTGCGGAATTTTTGCGATGTCGCAAGTGAAGGGCGTCTCATCGCGATCAATGACGACCTCGCCCTTGCGACCTTTGACCGTCACCGGGACGATTTCTTTGGTGAACGCGCCGGATTCGACGGCGGCGAGGGCGCGACGTACCGACTCGGCGGCGAAAGCATCTTGGTCGGCACGGCTGAACTGGTAGCGTCCCGCCGTATTTTCAGCGAAGCAGCCCATCATCTGGCCGTCCCAAGCGCTCTGGAGTCCGTCGTAGAACATGTGATCGAGCACTTCCCCATGTCCCATGCGATAGCCGCTGCGCGCTTTCGGCAAGAGATAGGGCGCATTGGTCATGGACTCGAGGCCACCCGCGACCATGACGCCAGCCTCGCCCGCGCGGATCTGATCGGCCGCCATCATGATGGCCTTCAGCGCTGAGCCGCACATCTTGTTCATGGTGGTGGCCGGTACCGAGTTCGGGATGCCTGCAGACAGCGCGGCTTGCCGCGCGGGCGCTTGCCCGAGACCTGCTGGCAGCACGCAGCCCATGATCACTTCGTCCACTTGCTCCGGTGTGATGCCCGCCGATTCGATCGCTCCGCGAATCGCGGCGGCACCGAGTTGCGGTGCGGTTGCCGGCGAGAGCACACCTTGGAAAGCGCCGATCGGAGTGCGGCGCGCGGAGAGGATCACGACGGAATCGGACATGACGGAACCTGTACTGGAATAAGGCTTAGGAGAGCCGCCAAGTGTAGCCAAGCAACACCGTCCGCGCACCCCGATAGGGGCGTTGAGTGATCAGCCTCGATCGGGCTCGCCGAGACGGTTCAGGATGGCCGCGCGCGTGCGTTCGCGCAGCGCCGTCACCTGCTCTTCAACGGACAACTTAGGGTCCGGAATGATCGGTTCGAGTACTTCGACGTGCACGCGCCCCGGTCTTGGAAAAAATCGTGGGCTCGGCAGGATGTGGCGGGTGCCATGCAGCACGCAGGGGACAACCGGGCAATTGGCCGCCACCGCGCTTTTGAACGCGCCGTTATTGAATTTCAGCAGGCCGGGCTCGCCGACGAAGGTGCCCTCCGGAAAGAACAGCAGCGCCTGGCCACTCGACACGGTGCGCAGCACACGACGCGCATCGACTCCACCTCGATGCCGATTGAATCGTTCGACGAACTCGGTTCCGAGCAGCTCTAGCAGCAAACCTGCGAGCGGTACGGCAGCCATTTCCCGTTTCACGACGTAGGCGAAACGATCCGGCAGTACCGCCTTGATCACGATGGCATCGATGTAGCTAGCGTGATTGGCGGCTACGACACACTGACCTTGCGGTAGGTGTTCAAGCCCGGTGACGTGCAGCGGGTGAAAACTGCAGCGCATGACGAGTCTCGCCGCCACACCGGCGTAGTGACGGCGTCGTTGCACGTTCGACACGAATAGCAGCCAAACGAGCAAGCCGAGTGCGATCAGTACGAATACGAGCCACGCATAGGAGCCGTATAGCACTCGGCCGATCAAGGCGACCGCGGATTCGCGCTGCAGGTTGTCTCGACCTTCCGACATGGCGCGGTATCCTTGGGTGCGAGCAGTGCAAAGTCAATGAACGACACGCCACACCATTCCAAGGCTTCCATCGATCCCGCCGGCATCGAAATCCATCCCATCGTGTTGCGGTTTCTCGATGTGTTGTGGATGGAGCGAGGACTTTCGCAGAACACCTTGGCTGCGTACCGCGCGGATCTACTCGCACTGCAGCGTTGGCTTGCGCCGCGCTCGATCGAGATCACCGCTGCCACCAGAGCGGATCTGCTTGCTTACCTTGCGATACGCGCCGAGCAGGGCGCGAAGTCGCGATCGACAGCACGACAGTTATCGACGTTCCGTCGTTTCTTTCGACATCTCGTCCGCGAGCGTCACCGCGTCGACGACCCGACGCTCGAGATCTCGGCGCCGCGACTTGGCCGAAGACTCCCGAAGTCACTCAGCGAGGCCGAGGTCGAGGCCTTGCTCGCGGCACCCTCCGGTGATGAACCGCGGGCGCTGCGCGATCGAGCGATGCTCGAGATGCTGTATGCCACGGGCCTGCGAGTCTCTGAATTGATCGGCCTACGTTACACGCAGGTCAATTTGAACCAGGGCGTCGTACGAGTGACGGGCAAGGGAAATCGTGAGCGGCTGGTCCCGATTGGTGCGGCTGCTGTATCCGCGTTGCAAGACTTCGAGCGGCGCGGCCGTGTGGCATTACTCGAGGGTCGAGCGAGCGAGCATCTGTTTCCGACTCGTGAGGGGGAGGCGATGACTCGCCAAGCTTTCTGGCACCTGATCAAGCGTCACGCTCGCAATGCCGGGATCGACAAGCCCCTCTCGCCGCATACGCTGCGGCACGCTTTCGCGACCCATTTGTTGAACCACGGCGCGGACTTGCGCGTGGTGCAGATGCTGCTGGGGCATAGCGATCTGTCGACAACCCAGATTTACACCCATGTCGCACGCGAGCGCATGAAAGCGCTGCACGAAACACATCACCCTCGAGGGTGAGTGTTAGACTTTCGGGTATGAGAATGCAGATGTTATCGACACTCACCCGAAACGGACTTTTGCTGTTGTTGGCGGCGATCTTCGCCATGCCCGTACTCGCGCAAAATGCCGCCCCAGGTAGTGCGAAAAAGCCCGACCCGCGCGCGGAGCTGGTCAAGAGAATGCCGGGCAGCAAGCTCAGCGATTTTCGTCCCTCGCCTTTGCCCGGAATCTTTGAATATGCGCGGGGCGCTGATGTGATTTATTTGAGCGCAGACGGCAAGTATGCGTTCGATGGCGATCTCTACGATCTGGCGACCGAGAACAATCTCAGCGAAGGTCGCCGGCGAGAGGCGCGTCTCGCGTTGATTGGCCAAGTGCCTGAGGCGCAGATGGTCGTGTTTGGCCCGAAGGATGCCAAGCACACGATCACCGTATTCACCGATATCGATTGTGGCTACTGCCGCAAACTGCACTCGGAAATGCCCGAGTACAACAAACTCGGTATTCGCGTTCGCTATCTGTATTACCCGCGGATGGGTCCTGATTCCGAAGGCTGGGATAAAGCGCAGGCCGTGGCTTGTAGCTCCAACAAGGCCGATGCGATGACCCGTGCGAAGCGTGGCGAATCGGTCAAGAGCAGCAAATGCAACGCGTCCTCGATCGTGCAGCGCGATTACGAGTTGGGTCAGGAAATTGGACTGCGCGGAACGCCCGCCATCATCCTCGAAGACGGCGAGCTGTTGGCCGGCTACGTGCCGCCGGCCATGCTGATTCGTCGCTTGGAGCCGCCCGCCGCCGGGCGTTGATCAACGCTCGAGCAGATTGAGCTTGCCCGGTTTGCCGTCCCATTCTTTGGCGTCGGCAGGGGCGTCTTTCTTTTCCGTGATCACGGGCCACTTGCGCGAGAGTTCGGCGTTCAAGGCCTTGAACGATTCTTGGCCTGATGGCAATTCGTCCTCGGAATAAATCGCCTCGGCCGGGCATTCGGGCTCGCACAGCGTGCAATCGATGCACTCATCGGGATCGATGACGAGGAAGTTCGGACCCTCGTGGAAACAATCCACGGGACACACTTCCACACAATCCATGTACTTGCACTTGATGCAGTTCTCGGTAACGACGAACGTCATGGGTGACCCCGATCTAATCTGAAGGCGAGACTCTAAACCCGCCGGTCTATATCCGTGAAGTGGTGGCGCTCGACGCCCGCTGCCCGGTCCTCGAAAAATCGTCGCAGGGCGAACTCCGTACTCGCAAACGCGATGTCGGCCCAGGGCATGTCGGCCTCGGCAATCATGCGCGCTTCGAGGCTCTCGGTGCCGGCACCGATCTCGGGCGAACGCAGCTTCGCTCGAAAAAACACGTGTACTTGATGCGCGTGCAAAATGTGCACGACGGCGAGCAGCGAGCCGACTTCCACATCCGCGAGAGCCTCTTCATACGACTCGCGGGCGGCGGCCTGCTGCAGGGTTTCGTTGTTTTCCATGAACCCGGCCGGGAACGTCCAGTAGCCATGTCGCGGCTCAATGGCGCGCCGGCACATGACGATGCGGCCTTGCTCGTCCTCCGGGATGCAACCCACGACGAGCTTCGGGTTTTGATAGTGAACCGTGTGGCACGCAGGGCACACGTGGCGTGGCAGGTGCTCTCCCTCGGGGATACGCACCACCACGGCGGTGCCACAATTGCTGCAGTAGTTCATGAATGATCAGGTGGTG
>JBDKJA010000126.1:0-4551 GCA_039796795.1 Pseudomonadota bacterium | reverse complement strand
CGGCTGGACTGCACGCAGCGGGCCTTAATCAACAAATTCATGCGTGGTGGTCGAGTCAGGCACCGACCCAACTGATGGCGAAAGGAAACTAATGTCCGTTGTAACGACCGCCCCTGTCGAAGATGTGCAATCGCGCGCTGATCATCGGCGCATTGCGATCGACAAAGTCGGCATCAAAGACATTCGCCACCCGGTGAAGCTGCGCGATCGCACCGATGGCGAGCAACACACCGTCGCCACCTTCAACATGTATGTGAATTTGCCGCATGATTTCAAAGGCACGCATATGTCGCGCTTTGTCGAAATCTTGCACACCGAGCGCGAAATCTCGGTCGAGCATTTCCCGAAGCTCTTGGAGGAGATGACGCAGCGTCTCGAGGCTGAAGCCGGTCATATCGAGATGCACTTTCCTTTTTTCGTGATGAAAAAAGCGCCGGTTTCGGGCGTCGAGAGCTTGATGGATTACGAGGTCACCCTGATCGGGGATCGTCGCGCGGGCAAGACCGAGATTCGCGTGAAGGTCGTCGTGCCCGTCACGAGCCTCTGCCCCTGCAGCAAGAAGATCTCCGACCGTGGCGCGCACAATCAGCGCTCACACGTGACGATTACGGCAACATTGCTCGAGCACGTTTGGATCGAGGAGTTGATCGACATTGCCGAAGATGAAGCCTCTTGCGAGGTGTTCGGCATTCTCAAACGCCCGGACGAGAAGTACGTCACCGAACGCGCTTACGACAACCCGAAATTTGTCGAGGATCTGGTGCGCGATCTCGCTCTGCGTCTGCGCCAGGAGTCCCGCATCGCCTCCTTCGTGGTCGAAGCCGAGAACTTCGAGTCGATCCACAATCACTCGGCTTATGCCCTCATCGAGGGCGTGAACACTCAAGCGTCGAAGTGATCCCAGCCGCTGCGCTCGATACCGAGCGCAGCAGGCGTGACCGCGTGCCCTTCGAGCGTCAAACGCACGCCCGAGCCCGCCTCGATTCGACCGATGGCGGTGATGCCGCAGGCGCTGATGTCACGCGATGGCGTCTTCGACCCTAATTGCCACTGCTGCCACCGCTCAAGCGGCAACGTGAACAGCAACTCGTAATCGTCACCCCCCGTCAGCGCGAGTCGCCGCGCAGCATCAAGACCGCGGGTTTCGATGAGCGCCGTCGAGAGCGGCAAACACTCAAGCTCGAGTGCGGCACCCACGCCACTCGCTGCGGACAACTTGCCGAGATCAGCGAGCAGGCCGTCGGAAACATCCATCGCTGCAGAAGCGGTGCCGAGCAAGGCTTGTCCGAGCGCCACGCGTGGCGTCGGAAAATCGAAGCGCTCGCGCAAGTCCTCGTTTAAGTCATGGAGCCCCGCTGCGGCGTCACCCAAAGTCCCTGAGACCAGCACCACATCGCCCACCTTGGCGCCGCTACGGACTAGTCCTTGCCCCTTCGGAACATAACCCACCGCCTGCACGGTGATACTGAGCGGCCCACGGGTCGTGTCGCCACCGACGAGGGCGACACCATGCGCTTTCGCCAAGGCTAAGAAGCCTGCCGAGAATTCTTTGATCCAGGACTCATCCGTAGAGGGCAGCGTCAACGCGAGCAGCGCCCAAGCGGGCTCCGCACCCATCGCCGCTAAGTCCGAGAGATTGACGGCAAGCGCACGATGTCCGACGGAGCGTGGTGAAGCGCCGCTCTTGAAGTGGGTGCCCTCGACCAAGGTATCGGTGACCATCACGAGATCGAAGCCGGGGCGTGGCCGCAACAGCGCACCGTCATCGCCGACACCCAGAACGACATCGTCGCGGCGTGCCGCCGCATCGCGGAAATATCGATCGATAAGATCGAATTCGCCGAGCATCAGCTCTCGTGCGGACGCAGCGTTCGCGCTGCTTTATCGAGAACCGCGTTGACGTATTTGTGCGCGTCGGTCGCGCCGTATTTGCGGGTCAGCGTCACCGCCTCATTGACGATGACACGCCAAGGCACATCCGGACGCTCCTCCAACTCGAAGAGACCGATCCACAAAATACCGTGCTCAACCGGGTCGAGCTCCGCGACTTTGCGATCCGCATAGTTCTCGAGGGCATCATCGAGCGCAACACGCCGCGTGCCGATCCCTTGCAGGAGTTCACGGAAATACTCGCCATCCGCGCGCGCCATGTCTTCATCGCTTTGAAATTCGCTGACCAAGTCTTGCCACGGACTTTCGTTCAACTGCCAGCGATAGAGCGCTTGCATGGCAAGCTTGCGTGCGACGCTGCGCGCGCCCGATCGCGGATCGCGTTTGACGGCCATCAGGCCTCCGACCCGGCATCGAGACCGCGCAGTAGCGTTGCCATCTCGATGGCCGCCTCGATCGCCTCGCCGCCTTTATTCATACGAGCCGGGTCTGCGCGTTCCTCGGCTTGAGCCACGTTCTCGACCGTGAGCACACCAAAAATCACAGGCACTCCGGTCGCGAGACCCGCATTCATGATGCCGCGCGCAGCCTCACCGGCCACATAGTCGAAGTGCGCCGTATCACCGCGAATGACACAGCCGAGTGCAACGATGGCACTGTAGCTACCCGTCGCTGCGAGCGCCTCGCAGGCGAGTGGCAATTCGAAGGCGCCGGGAACGTGATGCAATTCGATCGACTCCGGCAGACCGCCCAAGCGCTGCCACGTCGTCACCGCGCCCTCGATTAATTGCTCGACGATGACTTCATTGAAGCGCGCGGCCACGATCGCGATGGCGAGGCCTTCGGGATGCAGTTCACGCGGACGGGATTCGAGTTTCATGGCTCACGGTCCACATAGCTCTCCACCTCGAGATCGAAAGCGGACAAGCCATGCAATTGTTTCGGCGCGGATAGTACACGCATTCGAGAAATGCCGAGGTCCTGCAGAATCTGCGCACCGATGCCATAGGTGCGTAGCACCGGCGCGGCCTGCGTGGTCGAGGCACTCGGCGCTTCGATCCCCATGATCGCATCGGCGAGCTCTCGCGGGGTCTCGGTCTCGCGCAGTACGACAACGACACCCGCGCCTTCTTTGGCAACGCGCTCCAGCGCCGCACGCAGGGTCCAACGCCGCGGCTCACCGCGAAAGGCGAGTAGATCGCGCAAAGTGTCGGTGAGATGCACGCGCACGAGCGGGGCGGCTACCGAGGCCAGGTCGCCTCGCACCATCGCCAAGTGCACATCGCGGTGCACATGGTCTTGATACGCAATGAGCTTGAACGGACCAAACTCGGTCTCGATCTCTTTTTCCGCGAGACGCTCGACAGAGCGCTCCTTACGCAGGCGATAGCGGATCAAATCGGCAATGGTGCCGATCTTGAGACCATGCTCGCGCGCAAAGCGCTCGAGCTCGGGACGGCGCGCCATCGTGCCATCGTCGTTCATGATCTCGACGATGACGGCCGCCGGCTGCAAACCGGCCAAGCGAGCAAGATCGCAGCCCGCCTCCGTATGCCCTGCCCGAGTCAGCACACCGCCTGGCTGCGCCATGATCGGGAAAATATGCCCAGGCTGACGCAGATCCTGCGGCTCGGCATTCGGCGCGACTGCGGTGCGCACCGTATGCGCTCGATCGTAAGCCGAGATCCCTGTCGTCACGCCCTCGGCCGCTTCGATGGACACCGTGAAATTCGTGCGATGCTCGCGATGGGTATCGCTCACCATCAAAGGCAGACGCAATTGACGGCAGCGCTCTTGGGTCAGCGTCAAACAAATGAGGCCACGTCCGAAGCGCGCCATGAAGTTGATGTCTTCGGGGCGGACCTTGTCGGCCGCCATCAACAAATCGCCTTCGTTCTCACGATCTTCGTCATCGACGATGACGACCATCTTGCCGGCGGCGATATCCGCCAAAATATCTTCGATCGAGTCAAAACTTTTCGGTGTCATACGCGCGCGCTCTCGAGCAGTCGCTCGACATATCGGGCCACCTGATCGACCTCGAGATTCACCTTGCGTCCCACCGTGAACTCACCGAGCGTCGTCACCGTCTGGGTGTGCGGGATGAGATTCACACCAAAATCCGTGGCACCCACCTCGTTGATCGTGAGACTCACGCCATCGATGGCAACCGAGCCTTTACGGGCGAAATATCGAGCAAGGCTCGGCGGGCAACCGAAGCGCATCCGCACCGAACGCGCGTCGCTTTCGATCGAGAGCACCTCACCCAAGCCATCGACATGACCCGAAACGAGATGGCCCCCGAGAGCATCACCGGCACGCAACGCCGGTTCCAGATTGACGCGCGATCCCACCGCCAAGGCACCCAAGGTGGTGAGCGACAAAGTCTCATTCGAGACATCTGCTGCGAAGCTCTGCGCGCCACGGGTCTTATCGAGATCGAGCGCGGTGAGACACACGCCGCTGACCGCGATACTGTCGCCCGGTGTGGTGTGATCCAGCGTCAGGTTCGTCACCGCAATACGCAGACGTACGTCGCCTGCGCGTCGCTCCAGCGACACGATGCGACCGACGTCCTGCACGATCCCGGTGAACATGACTCAAGCACTCCGAAGTGGGCGCAGCATGATACGAATATCGGGCCCTATCTGGCGAAGATCC
>JBDKJA010000125.1:0-4635 GCA_039796795.1 Pseudomonadota bacterium | reverse complement strand
ATCCGGAGGATTCGTAATTCGAATCCTAAAACCCCTCCAAAGTCAGGGGTTCCGTGGACCTCAGCCAGTTATTGCTGCAGCAATTAATGGCCCGCCATTCACCTCGCCGTGAACTTGCTCAGCCCGTTTTCCGCGCATGCGGAAGCCCCGTGCAACGCAGCATGTCCGCTCAGGGCTGCTGACTTCGCCGATAGCCAAAACGCCCGAAAAGGCGTCTCAGAGGCGCTTTATCTCACAACCTCCTGACTTTACCGGACGAGGTCAGGAGGAAGTTGTTAAACGACAAATTCCGTTAGCTTTGGTTCGAATCCAAGCGGGCCCAGTTTTACAAATCAATGAGTTGGGTTTTCATTGATTTGGCGTTTTTACTTAAGCGGTGAAGCAATCCCCTGAAGTAAGTTCGGATCCATAAGGAATCAATCACTTACCATCGCAGGCTGCTTTCACACTTGCATGGTAAGGATGTCAATAAAGCGAGCTCAGCGCGAGACGAGATTGCTGTTCGGTCGTTAAGTTATGGCAAAAACAGCCAATCGCAGCGTCGGTCATTTCGGATCGGCGACCATCTCTTCGGGAGGTATAAATTGGCGAAAATTGAAGATTGGTGGGAACGATGGATCAGATAGTGACGAGCCGCTTTGCGCAGCCCGCATAAAATCAAAGACGGTCAAATTAGGAAGAACGATGTTGTTGGTTCGGACGTAGTCGTTCCAGAACCCGATAATTCTGGCTAATTGCTCGGGATTCTCTCTCGCCAAATCCACGCGTTCGGCGAGGTCGGTCTTCAAATTGAAGAGCTCCCAGTCACCTTTACCAAACGGTGGTATTTGCCAGCGAAGCTTCCAGTCGCCGGCTCGAATTGAGCGATTGCCGAAGAGCTCCCATGCGACGTACTCGGTCGGGCTACGCGTCGAGCGCTTTTTATTTGCTAGCAAGTCTGTCCATGATTTTCCCTGAAGAGAGGGTAATCGAGCTCCAAGACGGTCTTTCTTCGGGTACTGGATCCTCGCGATATCGAGTAGCGTCGGTGTGATATCGGTGACGTGCATGACGCTATCGTTGATGCTGCCGGACGCGCGACGCATCGAGGCGCCATGAACGATGAGTGGGCTTCGAATGCCACCCTCAGCCATCGAACCTTTGAGCTGGCTAAACGGGGTCATCGAGACTTGCGCCCACATCGGTCCATACGTGACATAAGAGCCCGGCTTCCCCCAATCGTCTGGCGACGCCTTGCCCCAGAACTCAGCAGCAAAGCGTTGGTTAGGTGACCCGGGCGCACCGGCGAGCAGTCGAAGCACATCGGTGCCTTCCGCACCGTTATCGCTCAGGACCAAAATCAGCGTGTTATCGAACTCGCCAATTGACTTCAGATAGTCGATCAAGCGGCCGACGTGATGGTCGAAGTTCTCGACCATCCCCGCGTAAAGCTCCATCCGTTTGACGGCGAGTGCGCGCGCTGCAGGCGGCAACGAGTTGAATTCCGGAATGCCTGGCATTCGAGCCGCGAGTTCGGTTCCTTTGGGCATGAGCCCAAGTTCGATTTGCTTGGCGAGCCGTGATTTACGCAACTCGTCCCACCCTGCCGCATAGGCACCGTTACTGCGAAGGGGCCAGTCCGACGGTAGGTGGTAGGGGTCGTGTGGGGCTTGATGAGCAACCAGTGCAAAGAAGGGTTTGCGAAGATTTCGGTCTGCTTCAATGAAGCTAATGATTTTGTCCGTATAGGTTTTCGTCGCGTAGTAATCGTCCGGTAGGCGAGTGAGATAACGGCCGTCTTCGGTGAATACCGATTTTGGCGCAGCCGCCGTAAATCCGGTCATGTCCCAGTAGCTCGCTGCGCCATCCAGTAGCGCGAAGTCCCGATCGAATCCACGTGCAGCGGGGATTTGCGAGGGCTCTCTACCCAGATGCCACTTACCGACCATGTAGGTGCGATAGCCGCCACCGCGCAGCAGTTCAGGAAGGGTTGGCAGATTCTCTCGGAGGTGTCCTTCGTAGCCCGCGACACCACGCTGGTTCGGCGCCGTCCACTCCGCCATGTTGCCGAGACCGTTGCGATGGGTGTCCACACCCGTCATGAGCATCGCGCGAGTCGGCGAGCAACTGGCATGCGTGTAAAAGTTGGTGAAGCGCACGCCGCGCTGAGCGAGAGCGTCGATATTCGGCGTAGGGATTTCTCCGCCAAAAGCGCCGAGATCCGAGTAGCCGAGATCATCAGCCAAAATAATCACAATGTTAGGTGGGGAGGGGCGTTTTGAGCCAGCAGCCGGTGACGCATCTGCGAGGCATACCGCAATGCATAGAGCCAGCACGAGACGCAAGAACGACGATCGAAAGCGCTTCATTCAGTCATGCCCTTCAGTGAGTTTGGCTCGACGCGAGGCCGCAAGGCAGATCATGGACGCCGCTAACATAAGTGCGGCGCTGCCTGCCATCGCAGTACGAATATCCCATGCATCTGCGCTCCATCCAACGAGAGGCATGGCAACGCCGAGTCCTCCGAACGTCGTGAAGCTAATGCCGATACTCGTGGCGAACGCGCGTTTCTCGCTCGAAAACAATTGTGCGATAGAAGGTCCCATCGCACCGCCAACAGCGCCGTGGGAGATCATCGCCAGTATGTAGGCGCCGATCGATATCTCTACTGTCCTGACCATGAAAGCCGTTACAAAGAAAATCAACTGAAGCGCACTCGCGTAAATCATCATGTAAGCATGTGGTAGCACGGGTCGCGTTTGAGCGACTCGATCACCCATCGCACCGCCGATCAGTGCACCGATGGCCACTCCGGGTCCTGTCGCAACGCCGAGCAGCAATGCCACGCTAGCCAAACTCATGTTGAAGCTTTGTCGGAAGAATTCGAGAGACCAAAAGAGCTGGATGTAATAGACACCGACGATGCAGGCGTAACCGGTAAAGATCCACAGCGGGGCAGCGAACGGCGGCCACTTGCCTCGCAAGTCGGGGCGACCGAGACCGGTTACGGGTTGTCTGTCTACCCAAAACACCAAAGCAGCAATCGGCAGTCCGATCGCACCGCAAAAGGCGAGAACGGTTCGCCATGGGGCAAGGCCCAGCGGCGTTTCGCCAAGGGCGTGCTGGGCTAGCCACTCAAGTGCTTGACCGCCAAGAGTCAATGACAGTCCGTTGCCTAGCGATACGCCCATCGTGAAAACAGCCATGGCAAGACCGATGCGCTGTTTCGGCGAACGCAAGGAAATCCAGGCGTACGCCATGGGGACTAATGCGGCTTCACCAATGCCTACGCCCATGCGTGCAATCAAGAAGCCAGTGGGGGTGGTCGCAATGGCACAAAGGATGGTTGCCACACTCCAAACGACAACGCCCGCGGTGATGATGAGTCTCGGCTGAATGTGCGAGAGCAGTAACGTCGCGACGATACCTGCGACGGAGAAAACGACGGCGAAGCCCGTTCCAACCAGTAACGACGTCGTTGCTCGTGAGATCTGCAGGTCTTGCGAAATCTCCTGCATCATCAGTCCGACGATCGCACGGTCCACGAATGCCAAGGCGTATGTGAGCGCGAGGATAATCAAGAGCGCCCATGGCATTTTCGACGAATCGGTATTCATAGGTTGCCACCAAAAAAACGGCCGCATCGGTGATATCCGATGCGGCCGAAGGGGACTTCAAGTCAAAGAGGTGTCTTCAGAATTTGATTTCGAAGTTGATTCCGTAGGTGGTCGGATCATTCAGAAACTGCTGTAAGCCGCCATCGATACCACCAAACAAGGTTTGTGGTGCCGAGGCATTCAAGACCACCGTGTCACCGAGATTTTCACCCCAGAAGATCACTCGGTAGCGCTCGTTGCTCCAACCAATTCTGGCTGAGATGAGATCGTACGAACCTTGACGCGAGCGCGGATCAAGCGAGCCATTTGTGTTCTGCTCGGAGCTCTGGAAAAGATCCGTACGGAAGAACGCCGTTCCACCGGCCATCGCGGTCTCTACTCGAACGCCGAGGTTGGTGCGCCACTCCGACGCATTCGGTATATCGCGACCACTCAGATCGCAAGTGCCCTCAGCCGGGTTGTTCGGTGTCCGGCCGAAGTAGCAGGGAGCACTCGTGAACTTGTCGTACTGCGAGTCGAGATAGGCAACTGAGTAGTCGATGGACAGCCAACGGGTCGGTCGGAAGTCACCGTCGATTTCCACGCCCTTGGTTGTGACCGATTCCGCATTTCGAACGAGGAAGCTCGTTCCCAAGAAGGAGGCGTTTTGGAAGTCGTCGAACTTCGAGTGGAAGACGCTGACGTTAATCGAGCCGCTATCGAGTCGGCTCTTCATGCCCACTTCCGTCGTCATGACGATTTCATCGGCGAACTCGCGTCGTGCCGCGGTCAGCGTTCCGGCTGGATCCCAGTCGCCGTTGTAACCGCCAGCCTTGAAGCCACGACCGGTCGTTACATAGAGATTAGTATTGTCGCTCGCATCGAAACGCAGGCTCGCGTTCCACGCCACACCATCAGTGCTGCGCTCCGCGACGATAGGTACCGGTACCGTCAGTGCCGAAGCCAAGCTCGGTAGAGCCGCAACCTGCAGCGCTGAGCGGGCATCGATTGCCTTAGTTTCGTCGATGAAGCGCGCGCCGGCAGAGAACACGTAGCGCGG
>JBDKJA010000124.1:0-4642 GCA_039796795.1 Pseudomonadota bacterium | reverse complement strand
CAGGGCACTTTGGCGCTTGGCGAAAAGCGGCTGAAACGCGTGTGCATCTCCTGTGGGTCTTCGCCAAACGGCTCGAGATGTTCCTCGAAAGGGATGCCGAGCTCGCGCATCAACACCCATGGCCGCAAGGACCACGAGGAGTAGTTTTTATTCGCGATGTAGAGCTTCAAGGGGCGGGCTTTCGGAAGCGGAAGGTGAACCGATCGCTGTAGCCCGCCACCGTGGGGCGTTGGGTGTCGTAGCGCAGTTCGTCATCAGGTCGATAGTGCATATCTGAGAAGCCGTCGAATTCGAAGCCAGCATCGAGAATTTCTTTGATGACGATCACAGGATCGATGCGGCGCCAGTTTTCGCGTGTGGTCGGCTCGTTGTGACGACGGGTATGATCGACGATGCCGTAGACGCCACCGGGCTTGAGCGCATCGAAAACGGCTTTGTGGAGCATCGCGCGACTTTCGGCGTTGAAGTTGTGCAAGTTGCGGAAAGTCAAAACCATGTCGACGTTATTGATCGGCAGCTTGATCGACTCGGCCTGCATCGACATCGTGCCGGGCGCCGCTTTCATGACGGTTTTGTCGTCGACGTACTCGACTTTGTCGAGACCCCATTCCTTTAAGCGCGGTGCGATTCGGCCTGCACCGAGCGTCACATACAGCTTGCCTTGTTCCGCGAGTGTGAGGCCGAGTATTTTGGTGTACCAACCGGCGCCGGGCATCAGCTCGACTACCGTCATGTTCGGCTTCAGCCCAAAGAATTCGAGTGTTTGTACGGGTTTGCGTTCCCGAACGTCGCGTGCGCGTTCTTCGTCACTGCGAATGGGGCTCGCGAGGGCCTTCTCAATTTTCTGGGCGGTTTCGCTCTTAGGGGCGGATGCTCCCATCTGCGCGTGGCCATAGACAGGGATCAACAGGGCGATGATGAGGCTTAAGCGGCGCAGAAACATAGAACGCGACTCCACGTGATTAGAATAAAAAGTAGTCAGACTAAGACGACGACACGCTTGGATGCTAACAGCGAGCGTCAGACTCGGCGAGAGACACCTCAGCGAACGATGCCGAGTAGCTCCAATTCGAAGATGAGCGTTGCGCCTGGTCGAATCGTCGGGGGTAGACCGCGATCACCGTAAGCGAGCTCTGGCGGACAGGTGAGTCTCGCACGTGCGCCGACGCGCAAGGTGGGTAGCGCCTGATTCCAACAAGCGATCACACCTTTGACCGGAAAAGTGACTGGCTCACCGCGAGCGAGTGAACTGTCGAACACGGTGCCATCGACTAAGCGTCCTACGTAATGAACGCTGACATGATCCGTCGTTGCGGGCATTTCGCCAGAGCCCGCTTTCAAAGGCTCGACGATCAGACCGCTGGCGTGGCGGATGCTCTCTGGATTCGCTGATACGTTCGCAACGTGTTCGAGGGCACGATCCTTTTCAGAGGCGGCGGCGGCAGCCCGACGTGCTGACTGCATCTCGTGCAAGCGGGGTGCTTCGGCCGCGAGATCCACTTTGGGCTCGCGTTGCAGCACGCCATCCTCGAGGCCCATCCCGACGTATTTCAACTCGTCTGGCGTGAGCGCGAAGCTCTCGAGTGTGCGCGAGATCAGTTGACCGAGCGTGTACAGAGTACGCGCATCAGCATCGGGCAAGGGTGTGTTTGGGCGAGGTTCACTCGCATGAAGGGAGCTCACCATCAGGCAAGCGAGGCCAATTGCCGTGCAAGACTGTCGTCTCATCTGACCTACCCCCGTCGGTCTTTTTGCTATCTTGCGCCTTGGCTTTTGGCTGTCAACTGTCGATTGTCAAAGAAGATCACCATCGTGCGGGGTACTGGCGTGGATTCGAAGTTGGGTTGTCGCCGGGCACTCGCGGTGCTCGGATCCGTGGTCTGGCTGCTGGTTGCACCCTCCGTGGCGCTGGCTGAATACCAGCCAGCCCGATCGGCGCCCCCCAGTGTTGGCGGATTGACCGATCGGGTCATCATCGGTTTTCGAGCCGAAACGACGACCGAGATGGTCTCGATGAACGCCGAGATCACAGCTCTGTCGAGTCGCGTCGATCTACCTTTGACCTCAATCGATCAGTTGGGCGATCGCCTCGCCGTGGTGCGACTCGCCATCCCGACGACCAAGAGCAATGTCGAGGCGGCGCTCTCGATACTGCGTGCGGATCCGCAAGTGGCTTTTGCCGAACCGGATCGGCGTCGTTACGCACACGCCATGCCGAACGATCCGCTTTACGCGAGTCAGTGGTATTTGAAAGGCGATCAGGTGTCGGCAGTGCGGGCGGAGAGCGCTTGGGATTCGAGCACCGGTAGTGCGGGTGTCATCGTGGCAGTGCTCGATACGGGAATCCGCTATGACCATCCGGATCTCGAGCGCGCTGCGAGCGGTGGTCGCTTGTTGCCAGGCTACGATTTCGTCTCCGCTGATTCGGACGGCAAGTTCACTTCGGCGAATGACGGTGACGGACGTGATGCCGACGCGTCCGATCCGGGTGATTGGGTGACGACGGCGGAGGCAGCGCTACCGATCTTTGACGACAACTGCGAAGCGCAGGACGAGTCGTCTTGGCACGGCACGCGTGTCGCGGGTCTCGTCGGTGCGCGATCGAACAACAACGCCGGTATCGCCGGCCTTACCTGGCGACCCTGGATTTTGCCTGTGCGAGTGCTCGGCAAGTGCGGTGGTTACGATTCGGACATCCTCGCTGGTATGCGATGGGCGGGCGGACTGCCCGTCACCGGTGTTCCGGCTAATCCGTATCCGGCTCGCGTGATCAATCTCAGTTTGGGGTCCGAGGATCGTTGTCCCGCGTCTTATCAAACGGTGATTGACGAACTCGTGCGTAACGGCATCGTGATCGTGGCTTCGGCGGGTAATGAGTCTGGCCCTGTCGCTGCGCCCGCGAGTTGCCAAGGCGTGGTGTCGGTTGTCGCGCTGCGCCACGCGGGTACGAAAGTGGGTTTCAGTAGTTTGGGAGCCAACGCCACCATCGGCGCACCAGGCGGTAACTGCGTCAACACCGGTGCGAATGAGCCCTGTCTCTATTCGATCGATACCACGACGAATCTCGGTGCGACGACGCCCGGCATTCATGGTTATACGGATCAATTCAATTTCAACGTCGGAACGAGTTTCTCGGCGCCGCTCGTTGCGGGCGTTGCGGCGTTGATGGTTTCCGTCAATGCGACGCTCACGAGCGCTGAGATTACCGAGCGACTGCGAGTCGGCGCGAGAGCTTATCCGGCCGCGAGTGGAATCCCGGTTTGTCGAAATCCGAGCAACGTCAATGATCGACAAACATCCGAGTGTGCATGCACGAGCGCTGCCTGCGGTGCCGGCATGCTCGATGCCGTCGGCGCGCTGGGAGAGGCACGGCGGCCTCAGGCGGTGATCGTCGTTCCGAGCAACGTGACGTCGGGGCAGAGCGCGACGCTGCAGGCGAACGGATCGACGGCATCCTGTGGCCGAAGCGTACAAACCTATTCTTGGGCGGTGCTCGCGACGGGTGCCGGTGGTGCGCTCACATCCGGTGCTAACAGCTCGTCGGCAACGGTCTTGCCGCCCACGAGTGGAACGTTGCAGCTGCAGTTGACCGTCACCGACAATCAGGGCGCGCGCGATACAGCGCTCGTCAACGTGACGGCGACTGCTGCGAGCAGCGACAGCCCGCAGGCGATCACGGGCTCTGCGTGCCCGAGCGAATTGAGTTTTGCGCCTCCCGTGACCACTCCACCGAGTGCGCCAACGGGCTCGGGAACAGCGAGCTCTGGCGGTGGCGGTGGTGCGATAGATCTTTGGATATTGTTACTTTTTAGCGGCGCGCTGCTTTGGCGCGCAGCGCGTCGACAGGGAGTGTTCGAATGACGATGACGGTTTTGATTACGGGTGCTTCGTCGGGGATCGGCGAAGGTCTGGCGCGGGAGTATGCGAAGCGTGGAGCGAGATTGGCTCTGGTGGCACGTCGACTCGAGCGACTTGATGCACTCGCCGCGGATTTGCGCGCAGCAGGAGCCGAAGTCAGCGTGCATCAGGGTGATGTCACTCAAGAGGGCGATGTCGCGCGCGTCGTCAAAGAATTCACCTCGCGTGGGATCGTCATCGACCTCGTTTATGCAAATGCCGGTTTTGGCGTCGCTGGGCCTCTGCCGCGCTTGCATCTGGACGATTATCGCCGGCAATTCGAGACCAATGTTTTCGGTTTGCTACGAACGATCTACGAAACGCTAGATGTATTACGTGCGAGTCGTGGTCGACTGGTGCTGGTCGGCAGCGTGGCAGGCCATGTCGCGGCGCCCTCGGCTTCGGCGTATGCCATGAGCAAATTCGCGGTGCGTGCCCTGTCGGAGTCGTTGCGCGGCGATTTGCAGCGCGATGGGATCGGCGTCACCTTGGTATCGCCGGGATTCGTCGATTCCGATATCCGTCGCACTGATAACCGCGGTCAGTTGCAAGAGGATGCGCCCGATCCGGTGCCCGCTTGGCTGCGTGTTCCGACAGAGGTGGCTGTGCGCGAAATCGTACGTGGTGTGGAACGAGGCAAGGCGGAAATCGTGGTGACCGGCCATGGCAAGATCATCGTGTTCTTGTCGCGTCATTTCCCGCGTCTCGTTCGATTTCTTCTGTTACGCAGTTATACCGGCCGACC
>JBDKJA010000123.1:0-4653 GCA_039796795.1 Pseudomonadota bacterium | reverse complement strand
CCGACTCGAGCAAGGTCAGTTGCAGCGACTCGCTTGGCCCGTCCTCGACCCTGTGGCCGGCGTCCAGCCGCGCGTTCGCGTGTTGCTGCGCGGCGTTCGCTCGATCGAGTTTCGTTTTCTCGATAACGAAGGCCAGTGGAGCTCGGTATGGCCGAAGCCCGGCGCGAGCTCGGCTGCGGGCTCGTTGCGACAGCGACCGCGCGCGGTTGAAGTGCGCATGGACACCGAAGCGGAAGGTGTATTGCGTCGTGTGTGGGAGATCCCCGGATGAGCACGGCAATCCGAAGTGGCGGCATCGCGCTCCTGACCGCCTTGATCGTGCTCGCCATCACCAGCGCTTTGGCTTACGCGTTGAGCGCCGATACGGGGCTCGCCATCCGACGCACGGCAGGTGGCACAGCGCAGGAGCAGGCGCGCGAGATCAGCGCAGCCGCAGAGGCCTTAGCAAGTTCCATCCTGCGCGATGCGCTCGAAGATCAAAATGCTGCCGTGCACGGTGCAGAGCGTTGGGCGCGCCCGTATGGCCCGATCGAAATCATTCCCGGGTATGTCATGGAGGCAGAGGTCAGTGACCTCGAGGGACGATTTAACCTCAACACCTTGATCAACCCGGATGGCCGCCCGAACGAGCTTGCGCGACGCACCTTCGAGCGCTTGTTACAGAATCTCGAACTAGAGCCTCAATGGGCCGCCAAGATCATCGACTGGATCGATCTCGATGACCAGCCGCTCGACGGTGGCGCTGAAGTCGCCGTTTACAGCGGACTGACACCGGGATTCAGACCCGCTAATCGCATGCTGACCTCGACGAGCGAGCTGCTCGCCATCGAGGGATTTGATCTCGCGCGTTACCGCAAACTTGAGCCGCATATCACCACCCTGCCACGCGACGCCGGCTTGAACCTCTGTAGCGCCACCGGCGCAGTGCTGGACGCCTTGAGTAACGAACGACAATGGAGCGGCGCAGAAGATGCTTTACAACGCAATCGCGAGTCCGCCTGCTTCCCGAGGCTCGACGTGTTTCGCAATACGCTCGTTGATCCAACCGAGTTCGATGCCTTGCGAAGCGCACTTGGCCTCAGCGAGCGTAGCCGCTACTTCGGTCTGCGTAGCTACATCTCGAGCGGGCGTTCGGGCTACACTTCCTTCAGTTTGCTGCGCTACGAGGGGCCGCCTTCCGGCCAGTTTCGGGTCCTGCTCCGCCACACCGCCCCATGAATAGACCGCTACTGCTGCACATCCCGGCATCGGCCGACATCGAGTCGAGCGTCGCTGCATTCAAGTCGTCATTCGAGCTCGCGGCAGCCAACGATCCCGAAACGTCAGCGTCCTTAATCGTACTCGTGCCCGCGGCGCTCGTGCCTCGCATCAGCACGGTGATGCCGAGCGTGCCTGCTCAAAAGATTCGACAAGCTGCTGCCTTTGCCATCGAAGATCGTCTGATTGGCGATCTCGAGTCACAACACCTCACCGTCGTGACGACACGACCCGCCGCGGCGGGTCAGCTCGAGGTGGAGATCGCGTCAGTCGATCGGTCGTGGTTGAGCGACTTGTTGCGCGCACTCGATGCGGCCGGCTTGAAAGCCGGCGCCGTTTACGCGGATGCCGATTGCATCACAGCCAAGCCGGGTGACGTACTGCTTTGGATCGATGGCGAAGACGCACACTGGGTCACGCCATCGGGCCTTCGGCGAACGTGGCCGGTGGACGCCTTGCAAGAAGCGCTCGATTGGGCACTTCTCGATACACCCGCCGGTACGCTCGGCTTGCGGGTCTACGCGAACGAACGAGATTTACGTTTACAAGCTCCGAGACTGGAGTCGCTGAGACCCCGTCTCGTCAGCGTCCAGTCGCACGCCATTGAACGCCCGCTCGACTGGCTGTCGGGGCAACTCGAGAGCGCCAAACCCAGCAACCTGCTCCACGGCGAGTTCGAACCCATGCAGGCGTCGTCCGATCGGCTAAAGCGCTGGCGGTGGCCACTGTGGATCGCCGCCGGCATGGTGACGATCTTCTTCGCACAACTGCTGGTCGATATCGTCGTGGCCTCCTCACGCGCCCGCGCTCTCGAGGAGCGCATTGCAGCGAACGCCAGCCCCCTGCTGCCGCCAGGCACGGCAGTCGATAATGTGGTCCCGCTACTCGAGAGACAGTGGGTCGCGATGACGGGACGCTCCGCTCGTTCGCCCACACTTGAAATCTTGAATTCTTTGATCGCTTCGCCGGGCGCGAGCCTAGACAGTCTCAATCGCATTGAACTACAACCGGGGCGCGTGACGCTGCACCTCGGTACGACACAGCCAGAACAACTGGCCGTCTTACGTAGCGCTTGGTCGTCGGCTGGCTGGCAGGTCAATGAACGCTCTGGCGCGGACGCCGTGACCGTCGTGGAGCTGGCACGACCATGACACGCTCCACCGCTCTCAAACATTGGTTCGACGGGCTGCAACCGCGCGAGCAACGCATCCTGCGGTTCGGCATCCCCATCATCGCCGCTATTTTGATACTCGGCGCGGTGGGCTGGTTGCTCGATGCTCGCGAAGCGGCAACGCAGCGTTGGCAACGAGCCGCGGCACTGGAGCCACGCTTGCCCTTGTTGCTTTCGAGCGGAACTCAGATGGCGACGCCACCATCGACGACGTTGGCGCAAGCACGCACTGAAGGCGCCCTGACCATCCTACCGATCGTCGATACGCCCTTCGAACAGGTTTTAGATCAGATCGCCGAGTGGGAACGCAGAGGCGGCGATATCCAAGCGATACAGTTGACTCGCACCACAGAGGGACGTGTCAGCGGCGAGATCCGTGGCAGCATTGCGCCGCGCTGAGTGTCGACGCCGCCCATGGCGGGCGCCCGTCAGCCTTTTTGTACTCGCCTGCCTTGCTGGCCTCGTCGCATGGGCGCCGGCAGCGTGGCTACAACCCGTCCTGCCTGACGAGCTGGTCTGCACCGAACTCAACGGTACCGTTTGGCGGGGCGAGTGTCGCGATGCACAGCGCGTTGACTCCTTCGGCACGCGTACCGAGCTGGGTCGCCTTCGATGGCAGCTGTCAGCCGGCTCCCTGTTCCGGCTCGCGCTCGAGGCCAAGCTCGACTGGCAGCTGCAGAACTCAATCGCGAACGCCGAGGTCCGTCGAAAGTTGAGCGGCGCTTGGCAAGTCCGCGACCTACGGTGGGAATCGGACTATCAATCACTGAGTTTGCTCGCCGATCGCGATCTGCGAAGGCTGTGGCTATTAGTGCCAAGATCCCAAGGCATCTCGCTAAAGATTCCCTTGGCGTCGGGAAATGCCAAAGAAATCGAGCAGCTATCGGCGGAGTTGCGGTTTTCGGCGTTTGGAGAACATGCGCTTATCGTAAGACCGGATGGCAGTGGCGAGCTCCGCTCGAGTGACGGCCCGTTGCAACTGACGGGTCCTCTCGAGTGGCAGCGCGATGGTCGCTATCGATTGGCGGTGAAAATCCGCGTCAAGCCCGACGCCGACGCGAGTTTGCGAAATGCACTCGCTTCATTCGGTGCTACCAATACACAAGGCGACTACGACCTCACCATCGACGGCTCGATCTGGACGCTATTGCGCTAAACGACGGTCTTAGGTCAACTCGAGAAATTGACCGATGGCGGTGAAGTACAGTGCGGCTCGAACCGGCTCGGGACCGAGGTTTGCTAAGAGACTCGCGTAACGTTCCAACTGCGCACGATGCGCCTCGCGCTGCGCGGCGAGAAAGCCCGTTAGATCTTCGTCGATCGGCGCCATGGATTTGTAATCGATGACCCAACGAGTGCCCGACTCCACAAAGCAGCGGTCGATCACCACGTTGACGACCCGCCCTGCTACCTTGCCGGTCAATGCCAATTCGATGCCGTCTCGGTCGTCCCGTCGCGCGAGGATCCAGCGACCTCGCGGATCCGACAACGTGCGCTGCACTGCCGCATGCACCCGCTCGAGATAGGCATCACAACGATCGCGAGGCACCCCCTCGAGTCGTAAGCCTTGTCGCCACCGTGACTCGCTCGCCGCATCGATCTGTGTCGGCAACTCAGGAAGCTGCGCAAGACGCTCGAGCTCCCGGTGCACGACGATACCGACCGCACGCGCATAGGCATCACGCGAGGGCGAGTCAGGAGCCGGCCCCCGTTGCTGTTGCGACTCGGTCGTCAATTCAGTGCTCGAGAGATTCAAGGTCGACACGGCAAGATCCG
The DNA here is from genome assembly GCA_039796795.1 of Pseudomonadota bacterium. GTDB lineage: Bacteria > Pseudomonadota > Gammaproteobacteria > Steroidobacterales > Steroidobacteraceae > UBA964. Next base: position 449 of record JBDKJA010000123.1, on the reverse strand, counting down.
CAGGCCATACCGGCGCTTGAAAGTCCGCCGGCCAGCGACGTAGACCCGCCGCCGTGACGGGTGATGCCAGGCCCGCGACTACGTCGATCGGATTCGCCACGGTCACTTCGATGAGATGCGGTATCGCGGGGCGCAACACGCCGAGTGGCGAGCGCTGCGAGATCGAGGCCTCCCCGTCACTCTTGATCGGAAAGCAGGCGATCGGCGCGAGATGTCGTTTAGCACGGGTCATCGCCACGTAAAGTAGTCGCGCACGCTCTCGATCGATACGTCGCGACCGTAAGCGCCGGATCCAACTGGCCACGCTGGGTCGATTTGAGTTGGCGTCAGTCGCATCAATCGGCGCAATTAAGGCCTGCGACTCGTCGCGATCTTGCCATTCGACCAATTCAAGTAATTCTTTGGTGTCATTCTGCACTCGTCGCGCCAAGCCGGGAATGATCACGGCG
>JBDKJA010000122.1:0-6746 GCA_039796795.1 Pseudomonadota bacterium | reverse complement strand
CCGCCGTGTTTAGCACTCGAATCGGGGGAGTGCTAAACTCTGGCTGGAAGGTAACCCTATGAACGTAACCGCCCTCGCCCCCCGACATACCGATCTCGCGCTGACCGGACCGCTTGGTAGCCTTGATGCCTACCTCGAGCGGGTGTCGCGTGTGCCCGTGTTGTCGCGCGAGGACGAGCAAGCGCTCGCGCGCCGCTTCCGCCAAGACGGCGATGTGGATGCCGCCCGCGACCTCGTGCTGTCGCACCTACGCTTCGTCGTGCACATCGCGCGTGGTTACTCCGGATATGGCCTGCCGATGGGTGACATCGTGCAGGAAGGCAACGTCGGTCTCATGAAGGCCGTCAAGCGCTTCGATCCGGAGATGGGGGTACGGCTCGTCTCCTTCGCCGTGCACTGGATTCGCGCCGAGATTCACGAATACGTGTTGCGCAACTGGCGGCTCGTCAAAGTGGCGACCACCAAAGCGCAGCGCAAGCTGTTCTTCAATCTGCGTCGCATGAAGAAAAATCTCACTTGGCTCTCGCCGAGCGAGACGCAGGCCGTGGCGAACGAACTCGGCGTCACGCCGGCGGAAGTCACGGAAATGGAGCGTCGCCTAGCGGCACGTGATCTGTCTTTCGATCCGACACCGAGCGAGTCCGAAGAGGACGACGCTTACTCGCCGGCCACGTATCTGCCCGCGGCGAATGCCGATCCGGCTGACCAGGTCGAAAGCGAAGAATGGGACGATGAGTCGCATGCGAGTCTCACGCGCGCGATCGCCTCACTCGATGCGCGGAGTCGCGACATCCTGGCGAGTCGCTGGATGGCCGGCGATGCCGAGAAAGCCACGCTACATGATCTGGCTGCCAAGTACGGCGTGTCGGCCGAGCGCATCCGCCAACTTGAAGCCAACGCCATCAAGAAGCTTCGCAGCCTGATGGTCGAGGGCGCCTCGGTCAGTTGACCCCTTCGCGCGGCGCAGGTGGCGTCGTCGCCTTGCTATAGCCTCTCGGTCGAATAGCGACCGTGTTGACGACGCGCGTGCAGCGTCGACCATCCTTCAAGTAATAGCCGTATTCGAACGAAGGCGTTGCTCGTCCATCGCGAGCGAGCTGCTCTCGAATCGTGTTCTCGAGTTCCTCGGGAAAAACGAAGCGCAGTTCGAGATCCGTGCTCCCACCGAGCTCAAAATCGACCAGCATCGAGCGAGTCCACACCGAATAGCCTGGAAAAATGCGCGCGCAGGCCAACGCGGGCACTGGATCTGCGAGTGCTGCTTGATAGCCACCAAACATCACTCCGCCTGGATTGCGTGAGATGGCATTGAGCGGCAATCGGATTCGCACTTCACGCCAATCACGATCCAGTTGAATCACTTTGATGCGCATCGCGAGAAACGGCGGATACCACTCGAGCATGCGCGCTTCCGGCAACAGTCGGCGCTCGGCGAAAAAGCGCAATACGCGTTGCATCAAGCGGGGTCGACTCATCGAATAGCCTCCTCGAAAACGATGCTGTGCAACAACGCCGTGCGCAGAGCATCGGCGGCATAGCCGCCTGCGAGTGTGATCACGAGCGGTAATCCCGAGCGTTCCGCAAACTCGATCACCTGACGCTCGCGCGCTCGAATGCCATCGTCGCTCAGTGAAAACCGCCCATAACGATCGCCGGCTGCCACATCGACACCCGCGAGATAAAAAACGACATCGGGTTTGAAGTGGCGCGTGAGCTCTGGCAAGTGTCGCTCGAGTTCTTCGAGATAACGCGCATCATCGATGCCATCCGGCAAGCCGACGTCCAAAGAAGAGCGCATCTTGCGCGCCGGATAATTGCGCTCGCCATGCATCGAGAAGGTGAAGACCGAAGCATCCCCTTCGAAAATGGCGGCTGTGCCGTTGCCCTGATGCACATCGAGATCGATGACGAGCGCATTCCGTATCGCGCCTTCATGCTGGAGACGGCGAATCGTGATCGCGACATCGTTTAGGACACAGAAACCTTCACCATGATCGGCAAAGGCGTGATGTGTGCCGCCGGCCAAGTTGCCCGCGCGACCCTCCTCAAGGGCGGCGCGCGTCGCGAGCAAGGTGCCTTGCACCGCAAGGCGCGATCGGCGCAGCAAACGGGGCGTCCATGGAACGCCGAGCGCACGTTGCTCGGTCGCAGACAAACCCGTCTCGAACAAGCGGTGCAGGTAATCTTCGGTATGCACCCGAGCGAGATCTTCTCTTGAAGCCTCCTCGGGAATGACGATGGACGAGGCGGGCAAGAGCCCCCGCTCACGCAGCAAGTCATAGACGAGCGTGTACTTCGCCATCGGGAATGGATGCCCGGGCGGCAGCGGCAGGAAATAATCGGGATGGTGACTGACTTTCAAGTTGACGCCGAATGAGCTAGAACGGTGCGCTGCCGAGGAGACCGCATGACACGAAACGAGACGATCCCATACCCGAACCCCTTGTACTCCTGGTACGTGGTGTTCGTTCTGTTACTCGCTTACATCCTGGCGTTCGTCGACCGCGAGATCATTGCGCTGCTCGTGCCGGACATCAAGGCCAGCTTGCAGATCAGCGACACCCAGATGAGTCTCTTGCTCGGCGGTGCCTTTGCGGTCTTCTATACCTTCTTCGGTGTCGCGATCGCGTGGTTCGCCGATCGCGGCAATCGTCGCTGGCTGATCTTCTGGGGTGTCGTCTTCTGGAGTCTGATGACGGCGGCCTGTGGTTTCGCAACCTCGTATGCCGCGTTGTTTCTCGCACGCGTGGGCGTCGGCGCGGGTGAGTCGGCTCTCAATCCCTCGGCCATGTCGATCCTCAAAGACTATTTTCCGCCCGACAAAATCGGTCGTGCGATTGGTCTTTATACCGCCGGCGTCTCGAGCGGCAGTGGCATCGCGTTCATCTTCGGTGGCGCGATTTACCCCAAGCTCAAAGAAATCGGGCCGGTCGACCTGCCCATCATCGGTTGGCATGAGCCTTGGCAGCTGATGTTCATCTACGTGGGCCTGCCCGGCTTACTCGTGGCCTTGCTCATTCTCACCATCAAAGAGCCAGTACGCCGTGAGTTCTTGGTCAGCGGGTTGAAACCGATCGCCTCGCCGGTCAACCAGACCCTCGCTTATCTGCTCAAGCGTTGGCGCGCGTTTCTGGTGTTGTTCTTTGCCCTCTCCGGCCTTGCCATCATGGCCTATGGCATTGGTTTCTGGATTCCGGAGTTCCTGCGTCGCACCTACAACCTGACGCCGGAAGAACTCGGCTACTGGATCCAGTGGCGTGGCGTCATCACCATCGTCTTCGGATTGACCGGCGTATTGCTCGGCGGTTTCCTGAGCGACTGGTTCCAGAAACGTTACGAAGACGGCTATGTGCGCGTCTGCCTGCTCGCCTTCGTCATCATGGCAACGGGGTATTGCCTCTTCACCTTGATGCCGACGCCGTTGCTCTCGATTCTGTTCCTGATCCCGGCGACGATCGGTGCAGCGGCACCAACCGCTGCCGGTGCAGCCGCCGTCGTTGCGATCGCGCCGCCAACCATGCGTGCGCAGGTCGTCGCGTTCTACTACTTCGTCCTGAACGCGGTCGGCTTCTTCATCGGTCCGACGGCGGTGGCAATGGTGACCGACTACTACTTCGCCGACGAATCGCAGCTGCGTTACTCGATGTTCGTCGTCGCCACGATCGTCTCGATCATCGGTGCGGCATTGCTGGTCTACAACCTGCCGCACTTCCGCGCTGCGGCACGTGAGGCGCGTGAATGGGCGAATACGGCCACTTGAGGTCTACACTCGATCCGTAACCCATTTTTCGCGAAGAGGAGCACTCATCCATGGCACAGGCACCGGCCGACCCGAAACTTCCGATCCTGCAACGCGATCATCGCAGCGTGATGGGGAAGATCCTCTACACCAGCAAAAAGCCCGAGCGCCTGAATCAGGAGCGCGGTCGCGAGTACTTCCGTATGGACGTCCACGCCGACGGCACCCGCACCTGTACCGCGCATTGCGAGATCGATGATCGTCCTTCGGTGATGCGAGACATCACCTATTCACTCGATGCGCATTGGATGCCTACCGACTGTTTCGTCAGGCTCTCGGTCGGCAGCAAGTTCATGGGCTCTGGTTGGTTTCGCTTCCATCCGCAATACGCGGAGTGCGAAACCTGGACGTCGCTCGAAGGCCGCGTCTCGCAGACGATGGATCTCGCCACGCCGCTCCTCACTTTTCAGAACCATGCGATCGCTTGCGATGCCTGGCATCTACGTTTGATCGATCAAAACAAGCCGGGCGTCGTACAGCGCATCCATCAGATGCTGCTGTCGTCCCCGGACCATCGCGGCGCAACCGGCCCCATGCTGTTCTCGATCGGCTTGAATTTGGTGTTCGTGGGCCCGGAAAAAGTGACCGTCGGCGCCGGCACTTTCGACGCCCTGCACTATCAGTTCGTCAGCAACCCAGAGTTGCCGCAGGAACACCCACCCTATGACGTTTGGTGCTCTCGCGGTTCCGTGATCTATGTCGCATTTTTGTCACTAGACAGTCATATTGTTGGTTGTATACTCACCACGTTCGTGGCAGCCAGACAACACAGAACCCCGGGCGGGTGACGTGGACACGGAAAAGGGTGTTCCCTCATTTTGGGGCATCCGAGGGATCGGCCAACGGCTCGGTTCCGCCGGATTCGATTAGCGTCCATGGGGCGACTCCTTTGTAGTCGCCGCATAGCGCCAGACCCGGGAGCGATGACATCTGCCGAGCAAAACCCCGCGCCCTGCGCGGGGTTTTTTTTGATCTACCGCCCGGATACCGAGCGTCGCGACTAAGGCAGCTCCGTCGCGCCCATCAACCAGCGATCACACTCGCGCGCGGCGCCGCGACCCTCGTTGATCGCCCACACCACGAGACTCTGCCCGCGACGACAATCTCCCGCTGCGAAAACGCCCGGAACATTGGTGGCGTAGTTGCCGTACTCGGCTTTCACGTTGCGTCGATCGTCGAGTTCGATCCCCAGATCTTGCGGCAACCCGGTTTCGGGTCCGGTGAACCCCATCGCCAACAACACCAGCTGCGCAGGTTGCGCGCGCTCCGTGCCGGCTTGTTCGACGGGTACGAGCTGACCGCGGTCATTCTTCTCCCAACGCACATCGACCGTGACGATTTCTTTGACTCGACCCGTCTCGTCACCGACGAATTTCTTGACGGTGGTGAGATAAGCGCGCGGGTCTTGACCGAACTTGGCCGCTGCCTCTTCTTGACCGTAATCCATCTTGTACACGCGCGGCCACTCCGGCCATGGATTATCGGCAGCACGCTCCAGCGGCGGCTTCGACATGATTTCGAATTGCGTGAGCGTGCGGCAGCCCTGTCGCATGGCCGTGCCGACGCAGTCCGTGCCGGTATCACCACCGCCGATCACGACGACGTCGAGTCCATTGGCGTGCATCTCGGCCGCACCGGGATTTTTTGCAAGCACGGACTGGGTCGCGCCGGTCAGATAGTCCATAGCGAAGTGCACACCGGAGAGTTGGCGCCCATCGACCGGCAGATCGCGCGGCTGCGTCGCACCGGTACACAGCACGATGGCGTCGTAATCCCGGCGCATCATCTGTGCTTCGTAGTTGTCACCGACATTGGCATTGCAAACGAACTTGATACCTTCCTGCTCAAGGAGCTTGATGCGACGCATCACTACATCCTGCTTGTCGAGCTTCATGTTGGGGATGCCGTACATCAAAAGTCCGCCCGGTCGATCGGCACGCTCGAGCACCGTCACCGTGTGACCTGCACGATTCAATTGCTGAGCCGCTGCAAGACCGGCAGGACCCGAACCGACGACCGCCACCTTCTTACCCGTACGAGTCTTCGGCGGCTCGGGGACAACCCAGCCTTCCTCAAAGCCTCGCTCGATGATGGTGTTCTCAATGTTCTTGATCGTGACGGGTGGCGCATTGATGCCGAGCACGCACGACCCTTCGCAGGGCGCAGGACACACACGCCCGGTGAACTCGGGGAAGTTATTGGTCTTGTGCAGGCGATCGAGTGCTTCGCGCCAAAGTCCGCGATAGACGAGATCGTTCCACTCGGGGATCAGATTGTTGACGGGGCAGCCTGCCGCGCCACCACTGATCATCTTACCGGTGTGACAAAACGGCACGCCGCAGTCCATGCAACGAGCCGCCTGATTACGCAGACTACGATCATCGAGATGATGGTGAAACTCGCGCCAATCTTTGACTCGCTCGATCGGCGAACGGTCGAGCGGTGTTTCGCGCAAATATTCAATGAACCCTGTCGGCTTGCCCATGATCAGTTACCACCCACACGCGACAAGTCGCGCGAATTTTCCTCAAACGCCGCCATGATGGCCTCATCACCCGAGAGCCCTTGATCGTGCGCCCGCTTGATGCACGCCAGCACGCGCTTGTAGTCCTTCGGGATGACCCGAACGAATTTGCTGAGCATGGTCGGCCAGGCATCGACGATGCGCTGCGCATGCTCACTGCCGGTCGCTGCGATATGACGTTGGATCAGCGCCTTGAGTGCCTCGGCCTCCTCGGTATCTTCGACTCGCTCGACTTCGACCATCTGCGCATTGATCTTGCGTTGGAAGACGTTGTCGATGTCGAGTACATAGGCGATGCCGCCCGACATACCGGCACCAAAGTTGCGACCCGTTGGGCCGAGCACGACGACACGACCACCGGTCATGTACTCGCAACCATGGTCACCGACCGCCTCTACGACGGCATCGACACCACTGTTACGC
>JBDKJA010000121.1:0-4681 GCA_039796795.1 Pseudomonadota bacterium | reverse complement strand
GTTCCACACCTTGAAGGGCATTCTGAAGGGCAAGAAGCTGACGACGGCGGTGGGTGACGAGGGTGGCTTCGCGCCGAATCTCGCCTCCAACGAGGCGGCCCTCAAGTTGCTGCTGCAAGCGATCGAGAAGGCGGGTTACCGCCCGGGCAAAGACATCTATCTCGGTCTCGATGTTGCAAGCTCGGAATTCTTCAAGAAGGGTCGTTACGAGTTGCACGGCGAGGGCCGCAGTTTCACGGCCGCGCAGTTCACGCGCTATCTGCGCAAGCTCGTCGACAAGTACCCGATCATCACGATCGAAGATGGTATGGCTGAGGCGGATTGGAGCGGCTGGGCGGGGCTCACCGAGGAACTCGGTGCCGATTGTCAGCTCGTGGGCGATGATCTCTTCGTCACGAACACCGCGATTCTGGCCGATGGCATCCGCAAAGGCATCGCCAACTCGATTCTCATCAAGGTCAATCAGATCGGTACCTTGACCGAGACCCTCGAAGCGATCGATTTGGCGACGAGCGCCGGTTATTCGGCCGTCGTATCGCATCGCTCGGGCGAAACAGAGGATTCGACGATTGCGGATATCGCGGTGGCGACGGCAGCGACTCAGATCAAGACCGGTTCGATGTCTCGGTCGGATCGCATCGCCAAGTACAACCAGCTGCTCCGTATCGAAGAGGAGCTTGGTGGCAAGGTGCGTTACGCAGGGCGCGAGGCTTTCCCCGTAAAACTCTGAGTTGAAAGACTTTCTTTTGCTCGAATCAAGGTTTAATCTGTAAATCCATAATGATCAGAGTGTTCGCAGGGGGGCTCGTTGCACTGACGGTACTGTTGCAGTACCGCATCTGGCTGTCTGCGGACGGCGTCAGCGAAGTGCACCGTCTCAAGCTCGCCGTGGCTCAGCAGAGCACCACGAACACCGAACTCAAGCGCCGCAACGATCAACTCGCTGCCGAGGTCGCCGATCTCAAAGGCGGTCTCGTGGCGATCGAGGAGCGGGCGCGCAGCGAGCTCGGCATGATCGGTCCTAGCGAATCTTTCTATCAGGTCGTGCCCAAGGTCATCACGGCGCCACCCGCCAGTGAGCTGACCGATCGAACTCGCACGGCCCAGCGCTGAGTTGACCTTGTCGGTGAAGCCGCCGCGCTACTGGCTCGTGATGCCGGCAGCGGGGCGCGGCAAGCGCCTCGGCGGTGCGATACCCAAACAATTTTTGAGCGTGGCCGGGCGGCCTCTGATCGCTTGGGCGCTGCAGCCTTTCTTTGATGATCCGCGTTGTGCCGGTGTCATGCTGGCGATTGCGCCTGACGATCCCGATTGGCTTGCGATTCGTTCGTCGTTAGCGCGGCCCGTGCTCGAAACAGCAGGCGGTGCGGAGCGAGCCGATTCGGTGCGTTTGGCACTTGAGGCATTACTCGCGCGCGGCGCTGCTGCCTCGGATTGGGTGCTTGTACACGATGCCGCGAGGCCCTGTGTGTCACGAGCCGAGATCACGGCCCTCGTCGATGCCGTCGTCGCGCGTGCCGAGAACGAGTCGACAGCAGGGGGTCTACTCGCCGTGCCGCTTGCCGATACGCTCAAGCGCGGCAGCTCGCGCAGCGAGGCAACCGTACCCCGCGAGGGACTCTGGCGTGCACTCACCCCGCAAATGTTTCGCTTAGGGAACTTGTTTCAAGCCTTACGGCGTGCAGAGGCCGAGGGGCGTAAGCCCACCGACGAAGCCCAGGCGATGGAGTGGCAAGGCAGCGCGCCGCTACTCGTCGGCGGTGAATCGACGAATATCAAAGTGACGACCTTCGCGGACCTGCGGCTCGTGGAAGGCATATTGCAAACATGCAGCGAAGGAGAGTCGCCATGAGCATTCGAGTGGGGTCGGGCATTGACGTGCATGCCTTTGGCCCGGGTGATCACGTGATGTTAGGTGGCGTTCGTATTGGCCATTCGCAGGGTGTGAAGGCGCACTCTGATGGCGATGTACTCTTGCACGCGTTGTGCGATGCCTTGTTGGGTGCGGCCGGTTTGGGCGACATCGGACAGCATTTTCCGGACACGGATCCGCAATGGAAGGGCGTGGCGAGTGAGGGCTTCGTTCGTCACGTGCTGCGCTTGTTGACCGATCGCGGCTATCGCCTCGTGAATGCCGATCTCACACTGTGCTGCGAGGCACCGCGTCTTGCGCCGCATCGAGACGCGATTCGCGACACGGTCGCGACTTTGCTGCAGTTGCCTGCCGATGCCGTGAATCTGAAAGCGACCACGACGGAGAAGCTCGGTTTCTTGGGCCGAGCCGAAGGGATCGCTGCTTTCGCTACCGTCCTCATCGAGCAGAACTGATCATGGAAGAGCTGGCATTGAATCCGCCGCGGGTCGCGGCGCCCTTAGGTCGTGCGCGCCTGCGCGAGATACCCGAAGATTTCGTCGTCGATGAAGTGCTTGGCTTTGCGGCCTCCGGCCAAGGTGAGCACGCGCTGCTGCGCGTTCGCAAGCGAGGGTCGAACACCGGCTGGGTAGCCAAAGAAATCGCGACGCGCGCGGGCGTTCGCCCGCACGATGTGGGCTATGCGGGTTTGAAGGATCGACACGCCATCACAACCCAGTGGTACACGGTGCCGACTCGTCGCAAACCCGCGGCCGAGTGGCTCGGTGTGCAGGGTGATGGTTATGAGGTCGTCGAGGCCTACGCACATTCGCGCAAGTTGCCGCGCGGCGCGCTCGAGGCCAATCGATTCTCGATCACGCTGCGCGGATATGATGGTGACATCGAAGCGCTGCGCACGCGCGCGATCGAGGTCGCGCGCAGCGGAGTGCCGAATTATTTTGGTCCGCAGCGCTTCGGGCGAGATCTTGCGAACCTACGACCCGGTGATGCGCGCGATGCGATGTTCCGCTGGTCGGCCGCGCGCAGCTTGATCTTCAACGCCGTGCTCGCCGAGCGCATCAAAGCGGGCAATTGGAACCATTTGCATCTGGGCGAGCGTGCCAATCTCGATGGTCGCAATTCGAGCTTCATCGTCGAGGCGCTCGATGCTGCCTTGCAGGAGCGACTCGATACGCTTGATATCCATCCGACCGGTCCCATGTGGGGCGTGGGCGGTTGCGGGATCGAGGGTGAGATGGCCGAGCTCGAAAATGCCATCGCGTCCCGTTATCCCGAGTTTCTCGACTGGTTGAGCGCGGATCGGCTCGTGGCAGCGAGACGACCACTCCGTGTTGCCGTGCGCGAATTGTCGGTAACGGAGGGTGACGGCGGCGCGCCCGTATTGAATTTCACTCTGCGCTCGGGCAGTTTCGCGACCACCGTCTTGCGTGAATTCATCGATGTCGAACCCGGCGTGGGTTCATCCGGTTTCAGGGAGTCCGACGATGCTTGAGATCATCCAACATGGCAGCGTGCGCGAACTGCGTCTTGCGCGAGCACCGGTCAACGCACTCAACACCGAACTGATCACGACGCTCGATGCAGCCATCGCACTCGCGGAAACCGAGGCGGCAGCGGGCGCACCGCTGCGAGCGATCGTGATTTCGGGTAACCCCAAGTTGTTCTCCGCGGGGCTCGATTTACGCGAGATTACAGGTCCCATCGAGACGGCTCGCACGCTCGTACTCGCGTTCTCGCAATTGCAATCGCGTCTGGCGAAAAGTTCCTTGCCTTTGATTGCGGCGATCACCGGGCACAGTCCGGCGGGCGGTGCGGTGATCGCCATTCTTTGTGACCATCGCATCATGGCCAAGGGTACCTCGCGTATTGGTCTTAACGAGGTGCAGGTGGGTCTCTATCCGGGCGAGACGATCTTCCGTTGTTACGAGCGCATTCTCGGCACCGCGAAAGCGACGAACTTTCTCACCCGTGGTGCGATGCTCACGGCCGATGAGGCATTCGCAGCGGGACTCGTCGATGAACTGGTCGAGCCCGATCAGGTCATCGCTCGGGCGGTGGCTCTCGGGCAGGAGATCGCAGCGTTGCCGCCGATGACGTACGGCAAGACGCGCGCGATGGTGCGAGCGGACCTGGTGCGGATCGTCGAGCACCCGACCGAGAGTCTCGCCTCGCTGATGGAGGCGGGTTGGGTGACGGATGAAACGCGCGAGCGCATGGCGGCGCTGTTGCGGTAGGCCTCGTGCGTTAGCTTTGGCGCGCTAGCCTTGCAGTAACACGTAGATGGCGCCTGTGCCGCCATCGCGTTGGTTCGCCGAACAAAAAGCGACGACGTTTTCCGTGCGGCGCAGAATCACATTGACGGCTTGTTTGAGCACGGGACCGCGCGGTCCTGAACCGAGACCTTTGCCGTGAATGATGCGCACGCAGCGTTGTTGGCGTGCCATGCAACGCGAGAGAAAGTCGCGCAACTCCCGCTTGGCTTCCGCGACGATGAGGCCGTGTAGATCGAGCTCCGCTTCGACGCGGTAATAACCCCGCCGCAAGCGGCGCATCACGGCGTCTTGCACGCCGCCTCGTCGGTAGGAGAGGTCGTCGCCGAACTCCACATCGAGATCGATCGGCGTCAGGACCAGGCTGTCCTCGAGCACCTCGGCTTCGCCAAGACGACGAAAACGTGCGCGCGGCGGTGGCGGCTTCGGCCGATGGCGCACGCGAGGCTGATGGCGCAGCGGCTTCGCCCCGCGCACCGCGTCGCGAAAGGCGCGAATGTCTTCCTCGGGCGGCTTGCGCTCTGGGGGCTTACGCATC
>JBDKJA010000120.1:0-4730 GCA_039796795.1 Pseudomonadota bacterium | reverse complement strand
CCGTCGGGTCCGATGATGGTGGTGATCGATAACACATGGTCGGGCCAATCTTTCTCGCGAGCGTAGGACCCGAAGACGATGTAGCAATTGTATTTCTTAGCTGCCTTACCGAGCTCTTCGGTCTCGACACCCGGCAAATCGATAGAGAGACGTAAAATGTCTTTTCGACTCCAGTCGTAGCTGAATCCCGTGATCGGGAACTCATGAAACAACAGGATGTCAGAGGGTGGGTTCCACTCCTGAGCATTCGTGATCAACTTCAACATGTGATCGAGATTCTCGCGGCGTCCCTTCTCGGGGCTTGCCGGGTCGACTGGTCGAACTCGGGTTTGCATCACGCCGAGTCGGATATTGTCTTTCGCGAGCGGAACGGTCGCGTAACGACCGTCTTGACTCACCGATAGTTGATCGCTGCCCTTGCCAACAGCCGCTTGTGCTTCCGGTGCACCGCTCCAGGCCAAGCCCAGAGCGCCCGCGGCTCCCCCTTGCAGAAATCCACGACGACTCAACTCCTCCTTGAGCGTGGTGCTGCCATCCGGTGTGCCGATTTTTCTCTTTTTCATGACGTACCCCCGTGCTTCTTATTGCCGATACAATCGCGCTAATGAAAGTTTTCAGCAAGCTATATGACCTGGTTTTGAGTTGGAGCGTCCACAGACATGCGACACGCTATCTAGGCGTCGTCAGCTTCACCGAGTCGTCGTTTTTCCCGATCCCACCGGACGTGCTGCTCGCGCCCATGACGCTCGCGCAACCGAAGCGATGGATCTACCTCGCTGGGCTAACCACCATCACCTCCGTCTTGGGCGGTGTGTTCGGATATGTCATTGGTCAGGTTGCCATCGATGCTGTCATGCCCTGGCTGCAGCGAGTCGGTTATCTCGGGCATTTCGAAACAGCGCAGCAGTGGTTTACCGATTACGGCTTCTGGGCGATTTTTGCTGCGGGCTTCACCCCGATCCCCTACAAGGTCTTCACGATCGCCGCAGGTGCCGCCTCGATGGCGCTCGCACCGTTCGTTCTTGGCTCCGTCATAGGACGAGGCGCGCGGTTCTTCTTGGTGGCAGCCTTGGTGCGCTTCGGTGGCCCGCCGATCGAGGCACATCTACGCCGTTACATCGATGCCATCGGCTGGGCGGTACTCGCGATACTCTTGATTGCCATTCTTATCTGGCAACTTTAGTCGAGCTCTTCCGCCAGAATGTGCACGGCATCCCAAACATCAACAAAACGTAGATAGAGGGGTGTAAAGCCGAAGCGCAATAAGTCAGGCGCGCGAAAGTCCCCGATCACGCCTCGCTTGATCAGTCGTTGCATCACCGCGCTCGCATTCGCGTGCGCAAACGACAGGTGACTACCACGCTGCTCGGGACTTCTAGGCGATACGAGCTGTAGTGAGCTTGCCATCGGAAGAGCTTCAACCAAATCGATGAACAGTTGCATCAACTCGATGGACTTGCGACGAATTTGAGCAAGATCGACATCATCAAAAACGTCGAGCGCACCCTCCAACGCGGCATACGCCAACACTGGCGGCGTGCCACAGCGATGACGATCGATACCCGCTGCGGGCACATAGTCATCTAGAAAATCGAATGGCCGGGCATCCCCGAGCCAACCGCTCAATACGGGCTCGAGAGCAGCCTGCAAATCGCGCCGAACATATAAGAATCCGGGCGCGCCTGGGCCACCGTTCAAATATTTGTAGGTGCAACCGACAGCGAAGTCGGCACCGGCGCCATTCAAATCGAGCGGCACTGCTCCTGTTGAATGAGACAAGTCCCAAATGACACGCGCCCCTACCGAATGAGCGTGTTTGGTCATCGCCTCCAAGTCGTACATTTCGGCAGTTCGATAGTGAACATGCGTCAGCACGACGAGGAGCGTCTCTCGATCGATCGCGGTCGCCACGCTTTCACGCGGAACGGCGATCACGTCGAGATCCGGAACGAGCCGAGCAAGCCCGCGCAGGATGTACAGATCCGTCGGAAAATTGCCGAGCTCCGTGACGATTTTTCGACGAGTGCCACGCTGCACGGCCACCGCCGAAGCCAGTTTGAATAGATCGACCGACGTCGAGTCGCAAACCAACACTTCTCCGGGCGCTGCGCCCAGCAATCGCGCGATGCGATCACCTAGTCTTGCGGGATAGTCGAGCCAGCCGTTATCACTCCAGCTGCGAATCAGATCGACGCCCCATTGCTCGTTCATCACCGTCGTCACACGGCGCTCGGCAGCAAGGGTTAATGCGCCCAGTGAATTACCATCGAGATAAATCACATCCGAAGGGAGCCGAAACCACGTTCGGCAGGCTGCGAGCGGATCCGCTCGATCGCGCTCTAGGCACTCGGCACGACTACGCGGCAACATCAGATCCACTCGCGAAGTACCGCTCGCACCGGCGTGGCCTCCACACCGGCGATAGGCAACGGCAGTGCAATCAGCTCATACCGTCCCTCAGGAATGCCATCAAGGACGACTCCCTCGAGAATCGCCATCCCCGCGCGATGACAAGTGTGGTGGGACCGCAATTGCTTGCAGGTTTCGGGATCGATGGAGGGGGCATCGGTGGCGATCAATCGACAACCGCGCGCCGCTACCGCCTCGATCAACGCAGGATCAAGTGCACGAAAACCGGTCGGCCAGGTATTCCAGTCGGACTTTGCAAAAGTGCGCAGTAGCAGCCGCTCCACCCTGCTCGGTAAACGATCGAGAACGGCGGATGCCAAAACAACGCCATTGGAATCGACCTGCTCCGCACCACTGACATCGCGCAACTCGCACTCGCCCATAAAGGCGGTGAGATCGAGACTCGACAGATCGACAGCATCGTCTCGAACGTGACGAGAGCATTCGGCATGCGTACCTGATTGCGTCGAGAGCGTCAGTTGATGCAGATTGACGCTAGCGCCGGATGCTACCGACCCGGTGACCTTGCAATCGAATTCGACATCGCCCGGCCACACCGGCAGCCCGGCGCGTATCGGCTGCGAGATATCCCAGATCCGTTTTTGGGTCATGATGCGATACTACCCAACCTAGCTCTTCGGGGGGATGTCAGATGATTCAACCATGGCGCGCCACCTGCATGCAGGTGTACTGCAACCTCGTCAACTCAGCTCGCAATCGCGATGAAGCGTTGGTCATCATCAATCGGTCGCTCGATCGTTGGTCGACCTTGATCCGCGGCACCGCACGCGATGGCGGACGACATCTACTGCTCTTCCCCGAGTTTTGTCTAACGGGCTTTCCCCTTACCGAAACCGCCAAGGAATGGATCGACAAGGCCTGTATCGAAATTCCGGGCCCCGTCACCGAACGACTTCAACGCGAGGCGCAAGCAGCCAAAGTATGGATCGGCGCCAACGCCTACGAACGCGACCCCGAATGGCCGGGACGCTACTTCAACACATCATTTCTCATTTCACCCTCCGGCGATGTCGTTCTGAAATATCGCCGGATCAATACCGTTCAGACCGGCTCACCCCATGACTTCATGGATCGCTATCTCGAGCGCTATGGGATTGAGGGAACGTTCCCCGTCGCCAAAACGGATCTCGGCAACATCGCCATGATGCCTTGCGGAGAAATCATGTATCCGGAAGCGGCTCGAATGTTCATGTTGCGTGGCGCAGAAGTGCTGCTGCACCCGACCTCCGATCACGGCGCTTCGGATATGTGGAGCTGGGAGTCGGCCAAGAAGGTGCGTGCGTCTGAGAACATGATGTATCTAATCTCGGCCAACCAATGCGGACAAATTGGCGGCGTCTTACCGACAGGAACTACCGCGGGTCACTCCAAAATTTTTGATTGGGACGGCAGAATTTTGTCGGACTCGGGCGGGCCTGGAGAATCCACTGTCTGTTCGTCCTGGATTGATGTCGAAGCACTGCGACGGATGCGGGCGATCCCAGGGTCTGGCAATAGACTGCTTCGACAACGACTCGATATCTATCGTCCGCTCTACAACTCGACGACGCTCTACCCAGCGAATCGCTTTGCGGACGCGCCGATGGACTCGAAGGATCGCATCATCGAAGTGCAGAACGAGGCGTACGGTAACCTCGTCAAGAGCGGTTTGATTCAGCCCCCGCAAAAATAACGATGGCTCACTGGAATCGGCGTCAATTTATCGGCACTACACTGACGGCGACGGTGATCGCTATCGGTGGTCGCGCCGCACCCGTCTTGGGCGCAACCGCTTCAATTCACCGATTCGCCCTAGTTCAGTCGACCGCGTTGCCGCTGGATGCAGCGCATGCTGAAAATGATCTACAGCGAAATCTCGAGAGGATGCTGCAGATCATCGAGCACCATGCGACCGCCAATGACTGGATCGCATTCGACGATGCGCCATTGACGGGGCACTTGGCGACATCATTGCCCGTGACTAGCCTTGCGCTCGGTGATGAGGACCTTCAAAAACTCGCTGACACAGCAAGCCAACAGCAGTGCTGGATCAGCTTCGGCGCCGTGCGCCGAGCGAGAGACTCGATCATCTTGCTATCACCGCAAGGAGAAATCCGCGAGTGGGCGATGCCGCCGCGACACGCACCGCTCCCTTTACAAACCAACCAGACGGACTCGAGTGCCGCGCTACCGATCATCGAAATCAACGATCATCGACTCGCCCTCATGCCGGTCGATGCCACCGATGAGGCCGTGAAGGAGTGCTCGGAGCTCGGCGTCGACATCTTGATCACGATGGGCTCAGGAGCACGGAGCGCCCT
>JBDKJA010000119.1:0-4828 GCA_039796795.1 Pseudomonadota bacterium | reverse complement strand
TCACGAGATCGTTCGGCCATTTGAGCCGAATACCTTTGGCGGCGCTCTTCAACAAAGCGGCGCGCACCTGCAGGCCAACGACGAGCGTGAGCGCGGGCAAATCACGCGGTAGCGGATCAAAACTCGTCGCGATCGACAAACACAGACTCGAACCCAAGCGCGCCTGCCACACTCGGCCGCGTCGGCCGCGCCCGCCCGTTTGATTCTCAGCGAGCAACACCTCGTAGCGATGGGGCTCGGGCGCCGCGCGCGACAGCAGCGCGAGATTCGTCGAGTCGATCTCCCAAACCACCTCGATCGCACAACGCTCGCGCACCGAGGTCGGTAAGTGATTACGAATGACGAGACCATCGAGCGCTTCGGTTGGCCGTGCTAGGCGATATCCTTTGTTAGTGTGCGCGTCGATCTGAAGGCCGGCTTCGCGCAGCTGCTCTATCGCTTTCCAAACGGCGCTGCGAGTCACGCCGACCGCCTCGGCCAACATTTCACCCGAATGAAACTCGCCGTCCGAAAGTTGCGCAAAGACGGTCTGCGCGAGCGTCATCGACGAAAACGCCCCAGCAACCACAGTCGTTTCGCGCGCGGCTCGGTACCGTTACGCATGCGCCCAATATTGCTTCGGTGAGTCCATACGACGAATAACGCGCACACCACACCGAACCAGAGTAGTGGCAGAAACTCGTGAGGCCCGATCGTCCCGGCGTGAGCGGCCCACAAGACGAGCAGCGGCATTGTCCCAGCCGCGACCATCGACCCAAGGCCGACGAATCCGAAGACGAACATCATGACGAGCCAAATGGCGAGCACGCCGCCCAACAGCGCCGGTGATAGCGCAAGCAGTGTGCCGAGCACGGTCGCGACGCCCTTACCGCCTCGAAATCCGTGGAAAATGGGATAGACGTGACCGAACACCGCTGCGAATCCGCAGGTGGCCGCCAGCCACATGCTTGGCTCAACGTCGCCCGGAACCCACTTGACGGCAATCCAGGCCTTAGCCACATCGATGATGATGACGCCGATCGCAAAGAGCGGTCCCTGCGTGCGCAAGGCATTAGTGCCGCCGGCGTTACCGCTGCCTTGGGTGCGAATATCGACTCCGCGCAGACGACCGAGCAAGAGAGCGCCGTTCAGCGACCCGAGCAGATAGGCGACGATGGTGCGTAGGACGAACTCGATCATCGTCGAATCTTAACGCGAGCCCTCAATCGGTGCAGAATGCGCAAATGAAGGACCACATACCGACCTTGAGTCTCACCGAAGTCGAGACCCCGCAGTTCGTCTCGGCCATCGGCGAGGCGTACGAGCAGTATGGGTTTGTCATCATCGAAAACCATGGCATCCCGCAAGCGCTGATCGATCGTTTTCTCGAGCAGTTCAAGACGTTCTTCGCTTGGACGGAGGCCGAGAAACGCCGCTTCCATATCGCAGGTGGCGGTGGCGCGCGCGGCTACACCCCGTTTGGCATCGAAACCGCCAAGGGTTCCCAGCATTTCGACTTGAAGGAGTTCTGGCACGTCGGTCGCGAACTCCCACCGGACCATCCGTATCGACACTACATGGCAGATAACGTCTGGATCGAGTCGATTCCGGGATTCCGCGACACATGCATCGACATGTTCGACACTTTCGATCGCACCGGTCGTCGTTTACTCACCGCGATTGCGCGCGTATTGCAGTTGGCTCCCGATTATTTCGAAGACAAAGTTCAACTGGGCAACAGCGTGTTGCGCGTCATCCACTATCCACCGATGCCGCCCAATCCCACCGAGAGCATTCGCGCAGGGGCACACGAAGACATCAATGTCATCACGCTGCTTCTCGGTGCCGAAGAGCCAGGGTTACAGGTTCTAACTAAGCAAGGTGAATGGTTGTCGGTGAACCCGGCACCCGGCTCGATGGTGGTGAACGTCGGTGACATGTTGCAGCGCCTTACGAACGGCGCACTTCGCTCGACGAGTCATCGAGTCATCAACCCAGTGAGCGATCGCGCTAAGAACGCACGCTTCTCGATGCCCTTCTTTCTGCACTTCAACCCGGACTTTCCGATAGCAGCACTCCCGTCTTGCGTCGGCCCCGGTCGACCGGAACCACTGCCACCGATCCTTGCAGAGGAATATCTGCAAGAGCGGTTGCGCGAAATCAAACTCAAATAATTCGAAATTCTGGGGAACTCATCAATGCTTTACGCGCAAGCTCTGCTCGGTATCGTCGTATTCATCGCCATCGCGCTGCCGATGTCGAGCAACTGGCGGAAGATCAATTGGAAATTAGTTGGAATCGCTGTCGCACTTCAGTTCGTGATCTGCGTCCTGCTTTTGAAGGCTCCAGTGATCAAAGAGGGCCTGCTCTATCTTAATCAGGCGGTCGGCGCGCTCGGCGCCGCCACGATGAAAGGCACATCGTTCGTCTTCGGTTATTTGGGCGGTGGTGACATGCCTTTTACCGTGACGAACCCTAACGTCGTCGTGACTTTTGCATTCCAGGTGTTGCCGCTCGTCATCGTGATGTCGGCCTTGTCGGCCCTGCTTTGGTACTGGCGCATCTTGCCGATCGTGATTCGCGCGATCTCTACCGTTTTCGAGCGAGCGCTCGGCACCAAAGGCCCCTCGGGACTCGTCGCTACTGCGAATATTTTTCTGGGTCAAACCGAAGCGCCGTTACTCGTAAAACCCTATCTCGAGCGCATGTCGCGCTATGAATTGTTGCTCGTCATGACCGCAGGCATGGCGACGATTGCAGGGTCAGTAATGGTGATTTATTCGGCCATGCTCGGCCAGCTATTCGATGGCGTACTCGGCCATCTCATCACGAAGTCAATCATGTCGGTGCCTGCTGCGGTGCTATTCGCTCACGTCATGCTGCCGAACGACGAGTCGGATCGACAGGAATTGCAGCCGCCACCGCGCATCTATCAAAGCGCGATGGACTCGATCACCCGTGGCACCGGCGACGGTCTTGCGCTCTATTTGAACATTATCGCCATTTTAATCGTGCTAACGGCCTTCGTGGCTCTCGCCAATAGCGTGGTCGGATTCCTCCCGTACGTCGGCGGCGAGGCGATGACGCTAGAACGGATTGCGGGCTGGATCTTCGCGCCGATCGCTTGGCTCATGGGCGTGCCTTGGCACGAAGCGATGATGGTGGGCTCGTTGCTAGGCGTTAAGAGCGTCCTCAATGAATTCATCGCCTACATCCAACTGTCGTCGATGCCAGTCAATTCGCTCTCCGAGCACTCGCGCTTGATCACGATTTACGCACTCGCCGGATTCGCCAATCTTGCAAGCATCGGCATCCAGATCAGCGGCATCGGCACCATGGCACCGGAGCGTCGCAAAGATCTTGCCGATCTCGCATGGCCAGCATTCGTCGCGGCAACTCTCGCCTCTTGCATGACGGGTTGCGTCGTTGGCATCGTCGCTGGCTGAGGTCTGTCGTGGCGAAGTTGTATTTCTACTACTCGACGATGAACGCCGGAAAGTCCACGGCGTTGTTACAAGCCGCACATAACTATCGCGAGCGCGGTATGCGCTCGCTCGTCTACACGGCAAAGCTCGATCAGCGCGCGGGCGGTCGCATCGCATCGCGGATCGGCATCAGTTCCGAAGCGCGCCATTTCGGCGGCGAAGTTGATCTGTACTCGGATATTGCGACAGAGCATTCGATCGATCCGCTCGCTTGCGTGCTCATCGACGAATCGCAGTTCCTCTCGACCGAACACGTGAAGCAACTCGCTCGCGTCGTCGATGAACTGAACATTCCGGTGTTGTGCTATGGGCTGCGCACGGATTTCTTAGGTCGCCTGTTCGAGGGTAGCGCGCAGCTGCTCGCGTGGGCCGATAACCTTGTCGAACTGAAGACCGTTTGTCACTGCGGTAAAAAAGCGACGATGGTCGTTCGGGTCCGTCCCGATGGCTCGGTCGAGACGACCGGCGCCCAAGTCGAAATTGGGGGTAACGATCGCTACGTACCCCTGTGTCGCCGGCATTTCACGGCGGCGATTACCGACGGCGAACTCTAAACCCCGTCGATACAACTTTGGTGCGCGAGATCGGCGCCGTCGTTGCACAAAAGCAACAACAAAATCTTCGTGGGTCACGCGAATGTCATTCGCGCCAAATTACAATATGCGCCCCCCAATACCAGCATCCCCAGGGAGAGAATTGATGCGAACTCGAACGTCTCCGCAGGCCAGCCTGCTTGTGGCGAGTTTCGTTGCGACGGCCATCGTCGCTGCGAGCGCAGTCCACGCACCGAGCGCATATGCGCAAGTCACCTCGGCAGCCGCCAGCGGTGAAGTGGTTTCGGCTGACGGCAATCCCGCCAGCGGTCTCTCCGTCGAGCTGCGTCACGTTCCCTCGGGAACGGTGAGCCGTACGACGACCGATGCCGATGGACGCTTCAACTTCCGTGGCGTACGTGTCGGCGGCCCGTACACGATCACCGTGAGCGGCTCGGGTTTCAAGACCGCAACGCTCGACAATCAATTCCTCCAACTCGGTGACACGGGCGGCATCGTCGTCAACGTGCAGCCGGATGGCCTCGCCGAAGTTGTGATCGCAGCCAACCGCGTCGCTGACCCGGTGTTCGACTCGACCCGCACCGGCGCGGGTACGCGCGTCGCGCGCGAGCAGATCGAAGGCTTGCCCTCGATCAACCGCAACATCCAAGACTACGTTCGCACCGATCCGCGTATCGCGCAGACCGACAAGGAGCGTGGCGAAATTTCGGCGGGTGGTCAGAACACGCGCTTCAACAATATCCGCATCGACGGCGTGTCGACGAATGACGGCTTCGGTCTTGAGTCGAACAACTTGCCGACCGAGCGTCA
>JBDKJA010000118.1:0-4832 GCA_039796795.1 Pseudomonadota bacterium | reverse complement strand
AGAGCCGCAGAACCAAGGTGCTTGGTACCAGATTCGCCATCGTCTCGAGCGACCGCTCGCGGGACGTACGCTGCTCTACGCAGGGCGTCCGCCGGCGGCTGCTCCGGCGACGGGCATTCCGAAGATTCATGAGATTGAGCAGGCCAGACTCGTGGATGCGGCACTGAAGTCCGCAGCCCGCGAGGATGACAATCGCACCACCAAACGACTCGGCGATCCGGCTCCGGCCGTGGCGGCGAGCGCGTCGACTTCCGCACCGCGTGCCGCGGCTGCGGGTCGTCGCAAGCGTTGATTTTTTTGAGGACCTTCCTTCGATGACTACCGAAATTCGCGTACCCCAACTTCCCGAATCCGTGGCCGATGCCACCTTGGTCGCTTGGCGCAAGCAACCGGGCGAGGCTGCAAGCCGCGATGAAAACCTCGCCGATCTTGAGACCGACAAGGTCGTGCTCGAAGTGCCGGCACCTGCTGCAGGTGTCGTCAAAGAATGGAAGGTTCAGCCGGGCGCTACCGTCAAGAGCGGTGATCTGCTCGCCATCTTCGAAGAGGGTGCTAAGGGCGCTGCGGTGGCTGCTCCCGCGGCGGCGGTGGCCGCTGCTGCACCGGCGGCGAGCGCGAGCAAAGCAGCAGATCCGAAACTGAGCCCGGCCGTGCGCCGTGTTGTGGAAGAAACCAAGATTGATCCGGCCTCGGTGACGGGCACGGGTCGTGATGGCCGCTTGACCAAGGCGGATGTCGTCAGTGCGGCGAGTGCGCCGAAGGCAGCACCTGCCGCCGTCGCGGCGACCCGCGGTCCGTCGGGTCCGCGTGCGGAACAGCGCGTACCGATGACGCGACTGCGCGCGCGCATCGCTGATCGTCTTGTTCAGGCGCAACACACGGCAGCCTTGCTGACCACTTTCAACGAAGTGGATCTCACGGCCGTGATGGAGCTGCGCGCGCGTCATAAGGATCGTTTTGAGAAAGAACACGGCGCCAAACTCGGTTTCATGTCCTTCTTCGTGAAGGCGAGCATCGAAGCGCTGCGCAAGTATCCGGTGATGAACGCGGCCGTCGAAGGCAGCGACATCATCTATCACGAGTTCTACGATATCGGTGTCGCCGTTTCGACCGATCGTGGTCTCGTCGTTCCTGTGCTGCGTAATGCCGAGAATCTCGGCTTTGCTCAGATCGAGAAGCAGATCGTCGAGTACGGTACCCGCGCTCGTGCGGGCAGCCTCGCACTCGAAGATCTGCAGGGTGGCACCTTCACGATCACCAACGGTGGTGTCTTCGGTTCGCTGCTCTCGACTCCCATCGTGAATGCGCCGCAGAGCGCCATTCTCGGTATGCACAAGATCCAAGAGCGACCGGTGGTCGTGAATGGTCAGATCGTGGTTCGGCCGATGATGTATCTCGCCGTCAGCTACGACCACCGCATCATCGATGGTCGTGAGGCTGTGCAGTTCCTCGTGGCCATCAAGGACTGCCTGGAAGATCCGGGTCGCATGCTGCTCGGTCTTTGATTGCAGGAAGTTATCTCATGAGCGAATTTGATGTCATCGTGATCGGCGGCGGCCCGGCAGGTTACCCGGCTGCTATTCGAGCGGCGCAGAATGGCCTGAAGGTGGCCTGTATCGATGGTTGGAAGAATTACGACGGGTCGGCCACTTTTGGTGGCACCTGTCTCAACGCAGGATGCATCCCATCCAAAGCGTTGCTCGAGTCGTCGGAGCTTTTCCATCGCGCCCAATCCGAGTTTGCGTCGCATGGCATCAAGACCGGTGCGGTGTCGGTCGATATCGCGGCGATGCAAAAGCGTAAAGCGGGCATCGTGAAGAACATGACGGGTGGCATCGTGCAACTCTTGAAATCGGCGGGTGTCACCGCGATGCAAGGGCATGGCAAGTTGCTGCCGAATCGACAGGTTGAGTTCACGGCGCACGACGGTGCCAAGCAAACGTTGTCTGCGCGTCACGTCGTGTTGGCGAGTGGTTCGCAGCCGATGCAACTCAAGAGTGCGCCGTTCGATGGTAAGCACATCGTCGATAGCTGGGGTGCTCTCGAATTCGACGCCGTACCAAAGCGCTTGGGCGTGATCGGCGCGGGCGTCATCGGACTCGAACTCGGCAGCGTCTGGCGTCGCTTGGGCGCAGAGGTGGTCGTGCTGGAGGCCATGCCCGGCTTCTTGGCGATGGCTGACCAACAGTTGTCGAAAGAAGCGTTGAAGCACTTCAAAAAGCAGGGCCTTGATGTTCGTCTCGGTGCGAAGGTCACTGGCGCCGTGGTGAAATCGGGCGCGGTCGCTGTGACCTACACGGATGCCGCAGATGCAACGCAGTCCCTCACGGTCGACAAGCTCATCGTTTGCATCGGTCGTCGTCCCTACACGGACAATCTGCTGGCCGATGGCACGGGTGTGAAGCTCGACGCCCGCGGTTTCATTGAGGTGGACGAGCATTGCCACACGGGCGTCGAGAATGTCTGGGCGGTGGGTGATTGCGTGCGCGGTCCGATGCTCGCGCACAAGGGCAAGGAAGAGGGCGTTGCGGTGGCCGATCGCATTGCGGGTCTCTACTCGCACGTTAACTACGACGCCATTCCCTCAGTGATCTACACGGCCCCAGAGATCGCTTGGGTGGGCCAGACCGAAGAGCAAGTGAAAGCCAGTGGCCGTGCCTATAAGGTCGGCAGCTTTCCGTTCCTCGCGAGCGGTCGCGCGCGAGCGATGGAAGCAAGCCAAGGTTTTGCCAAAGTGGTCGTGGCCTCTGACGATGATCAGATTCTCGGTGTTCACATCATTGGCCCGATGGCCGGTGAGTTGATCGCGGAGGCGGTGCTCGCGATGGAGTATTCGGCGAGTGCCGAAGATCTGCAGCGGACGATCCACGCGCATCCGACCTTGTCTGAGGCGCTGCACGAGGCGGCTTTGGCGGCCGACAAGCGCGCCATCGACATGCCGAATCGCTAAAGACTCAGCGGCGTTTCGGGTCGACCGACCAGCTCACTGTCAAACAGCGCTCCGGGTGTGCATAGCGCATGCGTTGCAGGCTGGCGCAGCGATTGGCATGCACGGTGATTCCGCGACTCAAGGTGATGTAGGCCGTGACCGGTTCCGGCGGAACCGGTGTGCAGCACTTGCCGAAAGTCATCGGCAGATGACCGATGCCCTCTAGGGCGATCGGACCACCGATTTCATTGGCGCGCGTTGGGTTGCGACGCGCTGCAATCGGTAGTGCCGTAGCTGGTTCTTTGGGCGTGATGCGACGGGTGACGGCGGCGGCGACCTGGGTGAGCGTGATCTCGCCTTCGCCCAACCATCGATAGAGCTGGCTCGCATCGCCCGCCTTTAGATCCGCGGCGAGGGCGGGCACGAGATCAAGTCCAACGCCGAGTCGCGTGAGTTCCCGTTCGAGCAGTTGTCTTCCCGCCGCTTCGTTCTCGGAAGCATCGAGCCGTCTGAACCAACTGCGCAGCTTGGCGCGACTGCGCGGCGAGACCAGAAAGCCTTCCTGCGTCAGCCAGTCGCGACTGGGGTTTTCCAGTTTCGAGGTAATGATCTCGACCACTTGTCCGTTGGCGAGCGGTTGGGTCAGGGTCACGATGCGTCCGTTCACCTTCGCGCCGCGACAGCGATGACCGAGTGAGGTGTGCACCTGATAGGCAAAGTCGAGCGCCGTCGCCCCTTGCGGGAGATCGACCACCTCGCCGCGCGGCGTCAGTGCATACACTCGATCCTCGAACAACTCGGCTCGAACTCGATCGAGAAAGTCTTGGTCGCTGGCGCCAGCCGCTTCGGGCGTATCGAGCAGGCTACGGACCCATTCGATCTTCTTTTCGAAGCTCGCATCACGTGCACCGCCTTCCTTGTAGTGCCAATGCGCAGCCACACCAAGCTCTGCCTGTTGATGCATCTCGAGGGTGCGGATTTGCACTTCGACCGGTAAGCCTCCGGGCCCTATGACAGCCGTGTGGATCGAGCGGTAGAAATTATCCTTCGGTGTGGCGATGTAATCGTCGAATTCACCGCGGATGTAAGGCCAGTGGCCGTGGACGACGCCAAGAGCCGCGTAGCACTCGGCCACCGATTCGCACAGGATCCGCACCGCACGCAGATCGTATAGTTGATCGAGCGTGAGTCTCTTGCGCTGCATCTTTCGATGGATGCTGTAGATGTGTTTGGCTCGACCTTGCACCTCTGCGTGCAAATGTTGAGCTGCCAGCAATTGGCGTAATTCGACGACGAAGCTCGCGATGTAAGCCTCTCGATCGGCTCGACGCTCAGCGAGTGCCGTTGCGATCGATTTATAGGCCTCTGGCTCGAGATAGCGGAATGCCAGATCCTCGAGCTCCCACTTGATCTGCCATACGCCTAAGCGATGGGCGAGGGGTGCGAAGACGGCACGAGACTCGTTGGCGAGTTGCAGGCGATCGTGCTCGGAGTGATCGCGGGCTAAGCGTAAGCGAGCCAGCTGTATCGCGAGTCGAGCCACGATCAGCCGTGGGTCGGAAACGACGGCGAGCAGCATTCTTCGCAGGATTTCCGCCTGCGAACCGCGTGGCGTGACGCTTTCCTCCCAGCGCATGTTGCCGCCGAATTCACCAAGGCGCGTCAGTTGATCGGCGACACTTCGGCTTGCGACGCTGAATGCCTCGCGTACGCGCTCAATCTCGACTGCGGCCTCGTGCAGCAGCACACCGCCGGTGACCTCGGTGTCGAGAGTCAGGTGCGCGACGATCCGTGCCGCCATCTTCGCTTGTTGCAGGTGCGCCGCCGTAGCGCCGGCGTCGCGCAGCGCGTCGGACCATCGCTCGATGTCTTGGTTCAGTGCCTCAGGAACGGGCTCGGCAAT
>JBDKJA010000117.1:0-4860 GCA_039796795.1 Pseudomonadota bacterium | reverse complement strand
TACCTGGCACCGTGTCCGAAGGAGCCCGGACTTTCCTCCCCATTTCTTGCGAAATGCAGCGATCACCTGGCCGACTCCGGTGGGCACGATACGCGCCTGCTCCCCGCATCACAACGAGCGCGATGAATCTCCCGATTCCCTCAATCCGCAGACCGAGTGCACCTGCGCGCTCGTCAACGCCGTGCGGCTGCGAGCTTCACCGCAACCTCGTAGGCGATATCTCGAGTGCAGCCGGTCAAGTTCGCGGCCAGCGCTGCGGCCTTCGAGGCCGGCAAATACGCCAAAGCGGCCGCCACGACGCGATCGATCTCTTGCGCATCCACGGTCGCATTCACGGGATCTGCCGCGGCGCCGGCGACGACCAAGGTGATTTCACCACGCTGCCAATCCGACTCACGGGTGGATCGTTCTGCGAGTGTGGCGAGCGTGCCGCGATAGACGCTCTCATAGATCTTGGTGAGCTCGCGCGTCACGGCCGCTTCGCGCTCAGGACCCAAGACGAGCGCCATGTCCGCGAGGGTCTCGCTGATTCGATGCGGCGCTTCGAAGAACACCATCGCACGCTCTTCGCGGATGAGCTGCGACAAACGGGCGCGTCTCTCACCGCTGCGTGCGGGCAAGAACCCTTCGAAACAAAAACGCTCGGCGGGAATCGCCGCTACCGACAATGCCGCCGCGATCGCGGTGGGGCCTGGGATACCGCGGACCGTGATCCCAGCGGCAGCAGCTCGGCGCACGAGGTCGAAGCCAGGGTCGGACAACAGCGGCGTACCGGCATCGCTGACGATCGCGATGACCGCACCCTCTTGCAGGCGCCGAATCAATTCGTCGCCGCGCGCACGTTCGTTGTGCGTGTGCAGCGACACCATCGGCTTCTGCAGTCCGAGCGCCGAGAGCAGCGCGCCGGTTCGACGCGTATCCTCCACCGCGAGCAGGTCGGCACTCGCGAGGCTATCGCGTGCACGAGGCGACAGATCGGCAAGATTGCCAATCGGCGTGGCGATGACCTCGAGTCGACCGGCCGTCACCGTCTTAGCGCTCCCTTGGATCGCACTGCGCGTATCGGCCACTATAATCACCTCAGGTTGCGTCATCGGCCCGACCATCCGGGCGCCGTCCGCATCCTGCCCCTGCCCTGCTCGGTATTCAATGCATGATTCGCTCTCGCGCCCTCAATAGCTTGCCCGTCTTGCTGCTGTCGCTGCTCGCCGCACTCAGTCTCGCTGCCTGCGGCCCCGTCGAGCGGGCGCCTCTCGCGAGTCCGGAGCGCGCTGCCGCGTTAGCCGAGCGCGGTGATCATGCAAGCGCGGCGAGCGAGTACGAATCGTTAGCAGCGAACGCCATTCCGAGCGCTGCCAACACCTGGCGCTTGTCCGCAATCGAACAATGGCTGCTCGCCGATCGCGTCGAACCGGCCGCAAACGCACTCGCCATGCTCGTGGCACCGCTCGATCCCGATCAAGTCTTCGAACGTGATCGACTCTCCGTGCAATTGCTATGGCGCCGCGATGGCGCAGCGAAGGCTTGGCAAAGCATGAGCACGCTGACCGCGCCGGATGCCGCCTCGCAACGCGCGGCTCGTGCGCGATTTTTCGAGTTACGGCAACGCCTCGCGCTCGCCAACGGTCTGCCGGTGGATAGCGTTCGCAGCGCTCTCGAGCGCGAGCGCTTGCTGACCGACCCGGCAGCAGCCGCTGCTTTGCGCGCTGAGCTGCTGACAGAGCTGCGCAGCGCTGTCGACGGAGGCCTGCGCATCGATCCGCGGCTCGCGGGGCGCGATGCCCTGATACGCGGCTGGCTCGAAGCTGCAAGCCTCGCCGCTCGTGCTGCGCGAGTACCTGCCAACGGAAACGCGGCGATCACCGCCGCGTGGCAACGCCGCTATCCAAATCACCCGGCACGCACACCGCTCGTCGCAACCCACTTGGGTGCAGCACAGCCGGAAGCCTCCAGCGACACGGCGGCGCGAAGCGCGGCGGTAGTCGCGACGGCACCGCAAACGAAGGCGGTCCAGACGGTCGACTCAGCGCATATCGCTGTCTTGTTGCCGTTGTCGGGTCGTCTTGCCGAAGCCGGACGAGAGGTGCGTGAGGGACTCATCGCGGCGCACTTTGCGCATGGCACGGATACGCCTGCGCTGCGTTTCTACGATACCGCGACGGCAACCGATGCGGCGGCCATGCGTGCTCTAGTGGATCGAGCGCAAGCGGCGGGCGCGCAGTTTCTGATCGGCCCACTCGGTCGAGAGGAAGTGGCGCTCATGGCGAACTCGTCGAATTCTTTGCCGCAATTACTGCTCAATACGCTCCCAAACCCAGCGGCGCCGGCGCCCGACAGCTCGATATCCACCACGGACTCGCTGTGGCAATACGCCTTGTCGCCGGAAGAAGAAGCGAAGCTCGCCGCACAGCATGCGCTCGCCGACAATCAGCGCCGCGCGATCATTTTGCTCCCAGCCGGAGATTGGGCAGCGCGGGTTGGGGCGGCTTTCCGCGCGACTTTTGAAGCAGGCGGTGGACGTGTACTCGCACAGGAATCGATCGCCGAGGAAGGCGCTGCGGCGATCGAAAAAGCCCTGCGGCTCGATCAAAGCCGCGCACGCCATCGAAGGCTGCAATCGATCCTCGATGAAACACTGGTATTTCAGCCACGCCGACGCGGCGATGTCGATTTGCTGTTCACGCCAGGTTCAGCGCAGCAACTGCGACAACTGCGACCGCAACTCAAGTTTAACGGTGCGGGCGATATCCCAACCTACGTGACCGCCGATGCCTGGGATGGCAACAAATCGGCCGAACTTGAAGGCCTGCGATTCGCCGATATGCCTTGGATGATGTCGCCGCCATCGGGAGAAAGCCTGCGACTTGCGACGCAACTGCAGAGCGCGGGCGATCAACCACGCCGTCACGGGCGTTTGTTTGCCTTCGGTTATGACGCTTGGCTGTTACAGGCGTCGCTGCGTCAGCGACTGACATCTGGGTCCGTCGATTCGCCACTACGAATCGACGGCGTCACGGGCATCTTGTCGATCGACGCCGGTGGCATCGTCCGACGAGAGTTGGCCCTCGCGCGTATCGAAGCCGGTGTGGCCACCGCCGCCAAGCCCTGATCGCGCGACGATCGGCCGGCACGCCGAGGATCGCGCGACGACCCTGCTCGAATCGCAGGGTGCCGAGATTCTGCTTCGCAACTTCCGCGCGCGCTGCGGCGAGCTCGATATCGTGGCATTACACGCCGGCGTCGTACTCGTCGTTGAAGTGCGCCACCGACATCGGCGCGAATGGGGAGGCGCCGCGGCGAGCGTCGATGCTCGCAAGCGAGCGCGCATCCTGCGTACCACGCGACGTTTGCTGCAATGTCATCCTGAACTCAATCGGCGACCGCTACGTTTTGATGTGATCGTCTGCGATGGCGAAACGCAAAGCGAGTTGCGCTGGATACGCCACGCCTTCGACGCAACGGAGCGTTGATCGCCTGGATTCGCTGCGAATTATTTGACGACTTTCAACGAAGGTCGGCGTGGCGTGGGCGGTGTCGGTGGATCGCGGTTCGGGCCGCCTGCAGAGCCCTCATCGCCGCCCTCGCTAGCGCCCGAACTGATCGTCGCCGAATCGCCGAGCGTTGGAGGACCATCACTCTCAGGTGGGAACACCAGCCCCTCGCCTGTTTCGCGCGCATAGATCGAATGCACGGCAATCAAGGGAACGCGTAGCGATCGCGGCACACCGCCGAAGCGCGCTTGAAAGGTGATCCAGTCGTTGGAAATATCGAGATTGCGGGTCGCGTCGTAGCCCACGTTGAGCACGATACGCCCTTCTCGAACAAATTCTTTGGGGACATCGACGCCGGTGACCCCGGCGTCGACCAGCACGTGCGGCGTGAGGCCACTGTCGGTCATCCACTGGTGCATGGCACGCAGCAGATAAGGTCGACGCGAGACCCGCACGCCGGTCACGGCGTTATTTCACGTCCTTCCAGTATTCCTTCTTGAGGAGATACGCGAGGCCCGTGAACAGCAGCAAGAAGAGGATCACCCACACGCCGAGCGACTGACGCTTGGCCTTGGCGGGCTCGCCCACATACTCGAGGAAGTTCACGGTATCGCGAACGAAGTCGTCGTAGGCTTCGGGTGACAATTGACCCGGCTCGACGAGTTCGAAGCTTTCCCAGTGGACGTGCTCGCCCTCGCTGAACTTCGCCGTCTGTACACCTTGCAGCGACGACAGCACGTGGGGCATCGCCGTTCCGGGCAGCGCGAGGTTGTTCGTACCGTTCGTCGCCTTCGGATCGGCATAGAACGTCTTCAGGAACTGGTAGACGTAGTCCGAACCCTTCGAGCGGGTGATCAACGACAGATCGGGCGGTGCCTTACCAAACCAAGCCTCACCATCGGCCGGCGAGAGCGCCGTCGTGATGTAGTCGTTTTTCTTGGAGCCCGGCAACAGCAACAGTGACTCGAGTTGCGCTTCGGGGATCTTCAGATCTTCAGCCATGCGCGAGTAGCGCATGTACTTGATCGAGTGACAGCCCGCGCAGTAGCCCATGAAGTTCGCCGCACCGCGCTGCAGTGACGCGATGTTGCTCACATCGTTGCCCGCGCTCCATTGGGTCCAGGCGCCGCCGGGACCGCTGGCCGCTTCGGCCGAAGAGCCAAACGCCAGCGTGAGGGCAAGCGCAGCCGAGAAGATGGAATGACGCATCGCCTTAACCATGGTACGTAACCCTCTCCGGAGCAGGCTTCGTCTTTTCGATCCGGGTGTACCAAGGCATCAGGATGAAGAAGGCGAAATAAACAGCGGTGAACACGCGCGCCAAAATGACGTAGAGGTCATTGGCGGGCTGCAGACCGAGATAGCTCAA
>JBDKJA010000116.1:0-4882 GCA_039796795.1 Pseudomonadota bacterium | reverse complement strand
TGGCGTGGTGACACGCTGATTCAAAGATCAGCCGTCACGCCCGGACTTGAGTGGGAAGTGTCGCAGGTCAAAGACTCCATCACGCCAGGAAACGCGCACTATAACGAGAAGGCAGCTCGCGCCAAGACGATGGCGAAAGATGCCAAGACTCAAAAGTTTGGACCGGATATCCCGTGGGAAATGCTGGCCCACAACGACGACAAGATGGAGTGCTACACCTGCCATACGCCGTGGACAACGAGTTGCGGCGGTTGCCATCTGCCGATCGAGGCTAACGCCAAGACCGATCGCCATCGCTACGAGGGCGGGGAAACACGCAACTTTGCCACCTACAATCCGCAGGTTCTGCGTGAAGATATCTTCATGCTCGGTTGGCGCGGCCCAAGTGAGGGCGGCAAGATGGCGCCGGTGCGCTCGTCTTCAGCGTTGGTGCTGTCATCAACGAACTCCAACCGCGAGAAGATCTACATCCAGCAGCCGCCGATCGCAGCGTCGGGCTACAGCTCGCAGGCGATGAATCCGCACTATCCGCACACCGAGCGCAAGACCGAGACCAAAACTTGCAGTGACTGCCATCTCGCCAAAGAGGGCGATAACAACGCGATTATTGCGCAGACGCTCGGTTACGGAACGCAGTTCATCAACTTTGCAGGTCTCAATGCCTGGGTGGGCACCGAAAAGGGTGTCGCTGCCATCGAGGTCACCGAGTGGGATGAACCACAGGCTGTTATCGGCAGCTATCTGCATCGGTATGCCTACCCGAAGTGGTATTCAGAACACCTCGGTCGAGATCGCGAACTACAGCGCATCAGCGCTTTGAGCGGCGATATCGCTGGCTGTGTGCAGATGCGGGGTGAGTACGTGTTCTCAGCGGAGGGCAAGCGCGGCATGCGAGTGCTCGATGCAGCGAGCATTGCCAACAAGGGCATTAGCCAGAAGCTGATCAGTGCGCCGTTCTCGCCGCTTGGGCACAACACGCAGGTCAAGACTTCGAATGCCACCTGTGTCGCGTTGGCGACCACGCAGCCGGTCCATCCGCCGCGCAATGAGGGCGATCTCATGCGCAAGGCCAATCAGGAGCAGCCGTTCCTGCCAATCTACAATTTCGCGGTGATTACTGATTCGGTCGAGGGTCTCGTTCTCGTCGATATCAACACGCTCGCAGATGGCGAATTCAGGAACAATTTCTTGAAGCGCTTCGTGACCTGGAATCCCGACGGAAAGTTGACCGGCGCGCGTTATCTGACGATTGCCGGCAATCTGGCCTACGTGGTCACCGGCAGCCACGTGATGGTGGTGGATCTGTCGACGCCAAGCGTGCCGAACATCGTCGCCGAAATTCCATTCGACTCGCCGCAAGCCGTGGCACTGCAGTTCCGTTATCTGTTCGTTACGACGGCGCGTGGCTTTGAGGTGGTTGATATCACGCAACCGTCGCGTCCGCGAAAGCTGCCTGGTGCAACGGTATCGCTTGCCAACGCAGGTCGGTTCACGGTGGCGCGTACGTATGCGTATGTCGCTAATGGTCGCGAAGGTATGGCCATCATTGACGTGAAGCGACCGCATGCAGCACGGCTGTTCCAGAAGTGGAACGCCGATGGCGGACTCGTCGATTCGCGCGACATCATGATTGCCTCGACTAATGCGTCTCTCTTTGCCTATGTTGCGGACGGCAAGGGCGGCTTGAAGGTCGTGCAATTGACCAGCCCGTCGTCGCAGCCGAATTTCTATGGCTTCAGCCCAGAGCCGCGTCCGGAGTTGATCGCTTATAAAGCTACTCGCTCTGCGGCGCTCAGCCTCTCGCGACCGCTCGAGCGCGACCGAGCAGTCGACGAGAGCGGCGGTCAGGTGGCGGTCTTTGGTCGTCGCGGATCGCGCCCATTCAATCTGCAGGAAATGCAGCGACTTTATCTCGATAAGGACGGCGAGCCTTGGTATGTCGAGGATAATCCTGCCGTCAAGCAGGCGCAGAGGAACTCACCATGAGTTGGAAAAACAGTCTTTTGAAGTGGGCGACGCTGAGTCTGGCTGCGTTAGCGACGGTTGGCGCTCTCGCTGACGATGCCAAACTTCGTCATGAGGGTGTTGCAACCTGTGCGTCCTCGTTGTGTCATGGTTCGAGTCAGCCGCTAAAGGCCTATGAAAACGCCTTGCAAAACGAGTATACGACGTGGTCACAATTCGATCCGCACAGCAACGCCTACAAGGTTTTGCTGAATAAGCGATCGCAAGAGATTGCACGTCGGATGGGTATTGGTCCTGCTCATGAAGCCCCCGCGTGTCTCGCCTGTCACTCGGACGCCGTGCCTGCCGCGCAGCGTGGTGTGAAGTTTCAACTTGACGATGGTGTGGGTTGCGAGAGCTGCCATGGCGGCTCCGAAAAGTGGCTGGCAACCCACTATCAAAGTCCAAGAATTCCGCGTAGCGAGCATTTAGCGAACGGTCTCGTCGCTTTAGAGAAGCCCGAGGTCTTAGCGGGAACCTGCCTCGGTTGTCATGTCGGCGATCAAAATCGCTACGCCAACCATCGCATGATGGCGGCAGGGCATCCGAGACTCGTATTCGAACTAGATACCTATCTTGAGTTGTGGCGCACGGGCGGTGGTCGTGAGCACTACCGAAAGAAAGTGCCGACCAATCACTCGGCCATGTGGGTCAAAGGTTTGGTGGACTCCTCACGTCGTCAACTCAATTTGATTGAGCAACACGGTGCGGGACGCATGGGTCCGATTCCTGACTTTGGCATTTTCGCCTGTCACTCGTGTCACCGAGACTTGCGCTTGACCGCATTCGGAGGCTCGAGCGGTCTTGGTATCGAACCAGGTGATTTGCGTTGGCAGGATGCGCATCTGTTGGTCTTGCGTCGAGTGACCGCGGCCCTGCAGTTGGGCGCTCGCACGGATCTTGATCGCGCTGTCATCGCCCTGCAGAAGGCGGCGCATGGTGATGCGGCGTCTCTACGTGCAGCGTTATCGCAAACGCGAACGGCGTTATCGTCGACCGAGAAACAACTGGCAGAGGTCAGTTGGTCTTCTGGCCAGTTGAATACCGTTGCGCAGTCTTTGGTGGACGCATCGCGACGCGGTGAGTTTCCAGATCCGGCAGCCGCTGAACAGGCAGCGATGGGGATGGTGGTGATGCTAGCGGGTCTGAAGCTCGATCAGGGAAAGCAGGCTGAAATCAACCGCCTGTTTGATGATCTGCGAGACGACAACGCCTTCGATCAGCGACGATTCGTCAAATGGATGTCGGTGCTCGGAACTCGAAATTAGCCGAGTCCGTCGAGGATCGTAACGAAGAACGTCCCTTTGCCTTCGCGAAATTTTTTCGCGGCGAGGTATTCGTTCGATTGCCAGAATCCCCACGCGGCTTCTTTGGAGGGGAACTGGGCAATCAAGATGCTCTCATTACGCGCCTCGCCCTCAGCCACTTCAACTTTAGCAGCAGGTGTCACGGTCAAATAATGCCCGCCAAATTTCTGGTAGATGGGCGGTAAGGCAGCGTTATACAAGCGAAAGCCTTCGATGTCTGTGACTTTACCTTGGACGAGCAGATAAGCTGGCTTGCTCATTTAATGAGGCCCTCCGCCTTGAGTGCTGCTCGGACCGCGGGTCGAGCAGCGATGCGATCGATATACGACTTCAAACCCGGCCAAACAGTGGCGGAATCGATTTTCACATACGCGCACCAGCTGAGTACCGTGAAGAGATAACAGTCGGCAACGGAGAGATGCT
Organism: Pseudomonadota bacterium; assembly: GCA_039796795.1. Classification (GTDB taxonomy): domain Bacteria; phylum Pseudomonadota; class Gammaproteobacteria; order Steroidobacterales; family Steroidobacteraceae; genus UBA964. The sequence continues at coordinate 1,148 of JBDKJA010000116.1, read as the reverse complement.
CGCCGAGAAGAAATGGCTTATCGGCTAAGTGTGCTTCGATGAATTTCACGCGTTTCTCGAGCTGCACTCGCGCTGCCGCTTTTTGTTCATCGGTGGCGCCCGGCGTAAAAAACGGGCTGAAGCTTTTGTGCACCTCCGAGTTGATATACCCCAGCCACTCGTGCAGACGATATCGATCGAGCGTCGCAGCGGCAGGCGCCAAATGCTTCTCAGGCACCAGATCGGCGATATAGGGCAGGATCGCTGTGCCCTCGGTCAGGACCTCACCGCTATCGAGCTTCAAGGCCGGTACATATCCCTTGGCCGTGATGTTCGAATAATCCTCGCCGCCCGCCGTCTTCTGGCCGCGTCCCTCAACCTTGATGAGTTCGAACGGTATGCCGGCTTCCAGTAAGGCGATGTGCGAGGCCAGAGAACAAGCGCCGGGCGAGAAATAGAGTTTCATCGGACTTCCTTCGGATATGTCTGGGTAAGGACGCCATCGTATCGCGGCGTCTCGCAGGGTCAACGAGATTGGTAAACTACGCCACCCGGCGGGCCCGTAGCACAGCGGTTAGTGCAGGGGACTCATAAGCCATTTGCCCGACTAGGAATAATCGAAAAAACCCTGTAAATTAAGCACTTTACGTGGTTTTACCCACCGGAAAAGTGCTTACACACCGCTTACACACTTTTACTCCGTTTGCCTATTCCCGTTTGGGGGTCGAGCTCGGAGCGACTAAAGTGCACGGAAAACTGCTGTGTAAGGAGAGGGTAGATGCGCGCTTCGAAAGGATCCGCACAAATTGCTCCAAACGATTTGTGATGAGATCTTTCTTCTCGCAGTATCATTCAACTGAAGTTTCAAGTTACGGGCCTGTAGCACAGCGGTTAGTGCAGGGGACTCATAGCGAAAGTTGGGCCGCACGAAGGGAAACCCCGTGTGGGATGGTGTCAAATTCGGCGAACCCTAATGTCGTGCTGAACGACGATGGCAACGCCGAGCCAAGCCCGAAAGGGAAGGTGTAGAGACTTGACGGCACCCACCTACAGCGCAAGCCATGGTGAAGGCAAAGTCCAGCGAGTGCCGAAAGGCACACAAAGCCGAATCCCTTGGTCCTTGGTTCGAATCCAAGCAGGCCCATTCCCGTACACGCTATGCCAGAGAA
>JBDKJA010000115.1:0-4932 GCA_039796795.1 Pseudomonadota bacterium | reverse complement strand
TGTGGAATTGAGGTAACGACCCATGGCTGAATATCAAAATTTGTTCACGCGGGTACAGGTCGAAGCACCTCATTACCCCGGAGTCCCACACGACCCGCAAGGTCTGTGGAAACGCGGCACTCACGCGAGCGCGAGCTACTGGCTCGGCAAGATCGGTGATGCCCAGATCGGTCCGTTTTATCTCGGTGCAACGGGATTGGCGTCGCTGGTCTTCGGTTTGCTCGCATTCGAGATCATCGGTCTCAACATGTGGGCGTCCGTAGGCTGGGATCCAGTGCAATTCGTGCGTCAGTTGTTCTGGCTCGCGCTTGAACCGCCTGCGCCCGAATACGGCCTCCGACTGCCTCCGTTGAAAGACGGCGGTTGGTATTTGATGGCCGGTTTCTTCCTGACGATGTCGATCATGTTGTGGTGGGTGCGAACCTATCGGCTCGCACGCAAACACCAAATGGGCACGCATGTCGCTTGGGCTTTCGCCTCGGCGATCTGGCTGTTCTTGGTGCTCGGCTTCTTCCGACCCTTGTTGATGGGAAGCTGGTCCGAGTCGGTGCCGTTCGGCATCTTCGCGCACCTCGATTGGACGGCGGCGTTCTCGCTCCGTTACGGCAACTTGCTCTACAACCCGTTCCACGCGTTGTCGATCGTGTTCCTCTACGGCTCAGTGCTGCTGTTCGCGATGCACGCGGGCACCATCATGGCGGTCTCGAAGTACGGCGGTGAACGTGAAATCGAGCAAACGCTCGATCGTGGTACGGCTTCTGAGCGTGCAGCGTTGTTCTGGCGCTGGACGATGGGATTCAACGCCACGATGGAATCAATTCACCGTTGGGCTTGGTGGTTCGCGGTGCTGTGTACGCTCACGGGCGGCATCGGCATCCTGCTGACCGGCACCGTGGTCGATAACTGGTACCTGTGGGCCGTAAAGCATGGCGTGGCACCGGCGTATCCCGCCACCTTTGAAGTGCTGCCTGACCCGGCCACCGTTACGGGAGCTGCGCAATGAAAACGAGATTGAAACTGCTGCTGGCGGGCATCGTCAGCCTCGGCTTCCTCGCTGGTTGTGGTGAACGTCCGCCCGTCGAGACGGTGCAGGTCGGTTATCGCGGAACTGGCATGGAGCAGGTCTATAACCCTCGCTTGCTGCAGCAGGTGGCGGCGAAAAATCAGATCGGCAATATCCAACCGGCAGCCGATACGTCGGGCCCGTTGGCGAAGGACATCTACCAGAATGTGCAGGTCCTCTCGGATCTGAGCATCGGTGAGTTCACGCGCGTGATGTTGTCGATGACCGAGTGGGTGGCTCCGGCCGACCAGAAGAACTGCACTTACTGTCACAACGGCGAGAACTACGCCGACGAGAGCAAGTACCAGTACAAGGTCGCCCGCAGCATGTTGAAGATGACTCGTGACATCAACAGCAACTATCAGGCTCACGTCAAAGATACGGGTGTGACCTGTCACACCTGTCATCGCGGCCAGCCTGTCCCATCGTATGTGTGGTTCACGGATCCCGGTACGGGTCGCGAAAAGGCGTCCATCGGTGCCAACGCAGGGCAGAACACGCCTGTGACGGCGCTCGGCACAACGACGATTGCGCACTCGAGTTTGCCGTTCGATCCGTACTCACCGTTCTTACTCGGCGATCAGCCGATCCGCGTCGAGACGACGACCGCCTTGCCTTCGGGTAATCGGTCTTCGATCAAGCAGGCGGAGTGGACTTACTCGCTGATGGTGCACATGTCCAATTCTTTGGGCGTCAACTGCACCTACTGCCATAACACCCGCGCATGGGGTGAGTGGTCGGAGAGTCGTCCGCAACGCACGGTGGCCTGGCATGGCATCCGGATGGCGCGTCAGTTAAACAACCAATATCTGGTTCCGTTGACCGACACCTTCCCGGATCACCGCCTCGGACCGACCGGTGACGTGGCGAAGATCAACTGCCAGACCTGCCATCAGGGCGTCTACAAGCCGTATTTTGGTCAGAGCATGGCCAAAGATTATCCGGAGTTGCAGCGTGCGAAGCCGATGCCAGAAGCGGCGCCGGCTGCTGAGGCGACGGACGGAGCAGCTGCTGCTGAAGCGGGCGCTGCTGCGCCTGCGGCGGCGCCGGCTGCGGTACCAGCGGCGAAGTCTGCCAAGGTGGTCAAACCCTCGCGATCGACGCTCGCTGCGTTGAACGTGGCTGGTTGATGAACGTTCTGCTCGCACAACCCCGCGGCTTCTGCGCGGGTGTTGCGCGGGCGGTCGATATCGCCGAACAAGCACTGGAGCGTTTCGGCGCTCCGGTGTACGTCTACCACGAGATCGTCCACAACGGACATGTCGTGCGCGACCTCGCATCGCGGGGTGCGATTTTCGTCGATGACATCGCCGACATTCCGGAAGGCGCCGTCACGGTATTTAGTGCGCATGGTGTGGCCAAGTCGGTGGTCGAGGAGGCTGCTCGACGTCACCTGCAGGTGATCGATGCCACCTGTCCGCTCGTAACCAAAGTTCACCTTCAGGCCGATCGTTACTCTCAGCGTGGCTACACCATCATCGTGGTCGGTCACGCGGGACACGAGGAGGTCGAGGGGACCAGAGGCTCCGTCAGCGGTCCCGTGTACGTCGTGGGCACCGTCGAAGAAATCGACGCTCTGTCGATCCCGGCGTCGACTCCAGTTGCCTATGTCACTCAAACGACGCTATCGCTAGACGATACGCGTGAATTGATCGCTGCTTTGCGAGATCGATTTCCGGACATCGTCGGTCCCGGCCTCGACGACATCTGTTACGCAACCCAGAATCGACAACGGGCGGTGCAACAACTCGCAAGACGAGTCGATCTCGTGATCGTGGTGGGCGCGCGTAACAGCTCGAATACCAATCGACTACAGGAAGTTGCCGCCGATCACGGCGTACCCGCAAGACTCATCGAGCATGCCGACGAGATCGAGTTGATTTGGCTCGATGGCGTCGAACACGTGGGTGTGACGGCGGGGGCTTCAACGCCCGAGCATCTCGTGCAGGGTGTCTGCAAGAAGCTGCAACAACTCGGCGCGGGTACCATCCGCGAGTTACCGGGTATTGTCGAGACGCTGCGATTTCGTTTGCCGGAAGCGCTACGCCAAACGGCGTAGTTCCACTCTTCCGAACTCGCAAAACGCAGATCAGAACAGTTTGAATCGCGTCAGCGAGCGAGTGACGCCATTGAACATCATGTTGCTGTCGAGTCCGCCCCGTCTCTGACCATCTTTTGCCGTGTTCGGCATTGTCGCTGCGTGTCTCGCGATGGCATTGAACAACCCCTGCAGGTCGAGGCCGGCCTCGCGTAAACATTCCTCACGCGTACCATGTTCGAGATTGGCATCGGGTAAACCGAGCGGTAGCACGGTTGCGTCACGACCCGCGCGGGCAAGATATTCCATGACAGCCGATCCTGCTCCGCCTGCGACCACGTTTTCTTCGAGTGTGACGAGCAGCGCATGTTGTTTCGCGACCTCAAGCAAGAGCGCTTCATCGAGTGGCTTCACGAAACGCATATCGATCACACTCGCGTCGATCGACTCGGCGAGTTGATGCGCCGTTTCAAGCAGTGTTCCGAAGACGAGCAAGGCGATACCGGATCCGCGACGACACCACGATCCACGCCCGATCGGGAGTGCGGCCGGCAGCGTCGCGGATAAATCACCGTCGTCGAGTGCGCGCGCGGGCGTGAGCGCCGCGTGCGCGGCACAACGCGGATAGCGAATGGCGCAGGGAGCATCTAACTCGAGACCCGTGCGCAGCATGGCTCGCAACTGATGCGCATCGGCAGGAGTCATGACGGTCATGCCGGGTACGCAACGCAGATAGGTCAAATCGAGTCCGCCGTTGTGTGTGGCACCATCGGGGCCCACGAGACCGCCGCGATCGATGGCGAACAGAACCGGAAGGTTTTGTAGGCAAACGTCATGCACCATCTGGTCGAAGGCGCGCTGCAAGAAAGTGGAATAGATCGCGACGATGGGTTTGAGTCCCCGCGTAGCGAGACCGGCAGCGAAAGTGACGGCATGTTGTTCGGCGATGCCGACATCGAAGTAGCGGTCCGGAAATTCCTTGGCAAATCGCACGAGACCAGAGCCCTCGCGCATTGCCGGGGTGATCACGACGAACGTCGGATCGTGGCGCGCCATTTCACAGAGCCAGTCGCCGAAGACTTGCGTATAGGTGGGAGGCGGTGTTGCGGTCGAACTCGCGAGCAAGCCTAGCGCCGGATCGAACGGCGTGACGCCGTGATACTTGATGGGCTCGTTTTCGGCGCGCTCGTAACCTGAGCCCTTGCGGGTCAGTACGTGCAGCAGTTGGGGGCCTCGACACGAGTGAAGGCGCTGCAACTGATCGACGAGACCCGTGACATCGTGACCATCGACAGGGCCACTGTAGTGGAAGCCTAAGGCCTCGAAGAGTGCGCCCGGTGTCGCAATACGATCAGCGGCGATGTTACCTAAGTGACGAGCCAGGGCACCGACGTTCTCTGAGATCGACATGCCATTGTCATTGAGTATGACGAGCAGATCCTCACCGAGTCCGCCCGCGTGATGCAGCGCTTCGTAGGCGAGACCTGCGGTGAGTGCCCCATCTCCAATGATGGCGACCGCCTTATCTTTGAGGCCCAAGCGGCGATTAGCGACCGCAATGCCGAGAGCCGCACTAATAGAGGTGCTCGAGTGACCGGCGCCGAAAGCATCATGCGGACTTTCATCACGTTTGAGGAAGCCCGAGATGCCACCGCGTCGGCGGATCGTCGAGAGTTTTTCGCGACGGCCTGTGAGCATTTTGTGCGGATAAGCCTGGTGGCCAACGTCCCAGACGAGCGCGTCGCGTGGTGTGTCGTACACGTAGTGCAACGCGACCGCGAGTTCGATCGTGCCGAGACCAGAGGCAAGGTGTCCGCCACTTGAGGCAACA
>JBDKJA010000114.1:0-4958 GCA_039796795.1 Pseudomonadota bacterium | reverse complement strand
TTCGCCGAATGGGAAGACTGGCGCTGGAAAATGATGCCCGAGAGCTGGCGCGGCAATCACTATTGTCACTTGGTATCGCCCGAAGAAATTCGGCGCCAGATGCTGACGAGTCGCTAACGAGCAACCGACGTGCACCGAGGGTCACACTTCTCGAATATCGATCTCGAGATGCTTCTCGCCCTTGAGCGAATTGGAAATCAGGCACGCCTGTTCTGACTTCTCGAGTGCCTTTCGCGCCTTCTCCAGATCGGTGCCGCGAGGCACCTCGAGCGTGGCATGTACTGTGAAGGCGGTGAACTGCGTGACCTTCTCGATGCGATCGAGAGTGCCTGTCGCGGCACACTCCAAACGCACCCACTCCAGACGCGAAGCGCGAGCAACAGCCCGAAAACTCAGCGCGAAGCAATCCACCAACGCGGCCGTCAACAAGGTCTCTGGCGACCAGAGATCCCCAGGACCATCAAATTCGGCGGGTCCGGCGCTTGAGATCGCGACGAGCCCGGGTGATGTCAGTTGAACGGCGCCCGCGGCCTCGGCCGTGGCATGGACTCGATAAACATGCGGGAAGGGATGCATGCGGGAGAGTCTAACGGTCGCGACGCCTTGCGACAGCGTGACATGCCACGGTTGCCCACACGGCCGTCGCCGCTCAAAATGCCGGGATGACTGATGAACAGCGCAGCTCGCGCCGCCTACCCTCGACGACCGACGCCTCCACCGAGGCGCGCGATGCGCGTCGCGCCCGTCTTATCGAGGAAGGCCTGACGCTCGATGCCATCGCAGGCCTCGCACCGCCACTCGATTCGACGCGGCTCGCCGGCAGCATCGAGGGCTTCATCGGTTATGCGCAGATACCGCTCGGCGTGGCCGGACCCGTTCGCATCAAAGGCCGTTACGCCGATGGCGAGTTCATCATTCCGATCGCGACGACCGAAGGCACTCTCGTTGCCTCGTTCCAGCATGCTTTCAACGTGATGAATCGTTGCGGCGGTGCATTGGCCGCCTGTAACCGTCAGCTCGTCGGTCGAGCGCCTTGCTTCGCCTTCACCGACCTGCCAACTGCTGCCAGCATCGCCGATTGGTTGCCGACGCAGTTCGAGAAGATGCAGGCTGCGGCCGCCAGCACTTCGCGTTATTGCCGGTTGCAGAGCGCCAAAATTTCGCTGGTCGGTAATACCGTTTACGTCATGCTCGAATATTCGACCGGCGATGCCGCGGGCCAGAATATGGTCACGCTGGCGACGCAGGCCGTATGCGATGCACTGCTACCGCTGATGCCGCACGCACCCGTGCATTGGCTCGTCGAGTCGGCGCTCTCGGGCGATAAGCGATCGTCAGCGCAGGCGTTTCTCGGTGCTCGCGGTCGCAATGCATCGGCTGAGATCGTGCTGCCCTCGCGCATCATTGGTCGCTATTGGCGCGCCGATGCCGCTGCGATGGCCAATTGCTGGAATCAGGCCACGGTCGGCGCAGCGCAAACCGGGGCTGTTGGCATGCAAGGTAACGTCGCCAACGCGCTCGCGGCACTCTTCATCGCCTGCGGTCAGGACGTCGCCTGCGTCTCCGAAGCCACCACGTCCATCACGCGCTTTGAAGTCACTTCGACGGGCGACCTCTATGCTTCGGTGACCTTGCCGAACTTGATCGTCGGCACGGTCGGCGGCGGCACATTCCTCCCCACGGCGCGTGAGTGTCTGGCGATGCTGGGATGCATTGGCGAAGGCACTGCCGCGAAGTTCGCCGAAATCTGTGCAGTACTCGCTTTGGCGGGCGAACTGTCGATCGTCGGTGCCATGGCAAGTGGTGCTTTCGCACAAGCGCATGCAAGCGGCGGTCGCAAAGGTCGCGGTACCGGCGACGCCTGACACGGCCGGCTATGAGCACCACGCCATGAGCACCCCGCGTCGCAGCAAACCGATTCGCCGCTTCTTCCTGCATCACGTGCTGCCACCTTTCGGCTGGCGGCTCTACCGCGCACTCGGTCGCAGCTGGGATTACGAAGAGCGCAACATCTCAGGCCTGCACAAACTCATCGCCCAAGGCCAACCTGTCGTCGGCGCATTCCTGCATTCGCGAACCTTTGCGCTCTTGCACTATTTCAGCCTGCCGCAACAGGGCCGTTGGATTTTGATGTGCTCGCAAAGCCGCGACGGTGAAGCGATGACCCGTATCGAAGAAGGTCTCGGGTTTCGAGTCGCGCGGGGCTCTTCCGGCAAGGGTGGTGCACGAGCCCTCGTCGAGATGATCAAAGCTCAACGCGACGATCGCGGCTTAAACTCTTGTCTCGCGATCGATGGATCACGCGGACCTCGCGGTATTGCACAACTGGGCACCATCACGCTTGCTCAAAAAACGGGCAGCTTGCTGCTACCCGTGGCGGCCTCGACAAATCATTGCTGGCGCTGGGAGCGCTCTTGGGACCGCACGGTCATCCCGAAGCCGGGCGCTAAAGTACTCGTGCAGGCCGCGGATCCGATCGAAGTGCCAGCCAAACTCGATGAGATTCAACTCGAAGCGCTGCGACGGCGTCTCGAGGAGACTTTGTTCCGATTGCACTCTGACCTCGATGCCGAAACCGGCTATCGCGACCCGGAACCGCTGCGACTCGTCACCGCTTAAGCTCGCCTGCTATCCTCGGGTTCATTCCCGTTCCACATCCATCCTCAAGGTAACCCGCCTCATGCGCCGGATATTGCCCATCATCATGACTACCGCCCTCTTGTCGGCAGCGAGCGCTGCCCCCGCCAACAACCCGCTGTTACAAACCTGGAAAGGCCCGTATGGCGGCGTGCCGCCGTTCGATGTCGCCACCCCAGCCTTGCTGGCCCCAGCACTCGAAACTGGTATGGCGGAGCATCTCGCCGAGCTCGACGCCATCGCTAACAACCCCGAGGCTCCCACCTTTGCGAACACGATTGCCGCTATGGAACGCTCGGGACGTGCGCTCGATCGCGCGAGCACGGTCTACTACATCTACAGCTCCTCGCTGAGTGATGATGCCGTGCAGGAAGTGGAGCGCAACATCGAGCCGAAGATGGCTGCGTTCCGTGATCGCATCACGCAGAACGAAAAGCTCTTCGCCCGTATCGCCAAAGTTTATGAAGCGCGCGAAACGAGCGGTCTGACGGCGGAAGAGCAACGCCTCACATGGCTCATCTACACGAACTTCGTGCGCGCCGGCGCCAAGCTCGATGCGGCGGCCAAGAAGCGCCTCGGCGAAATCAACCAGAGCCTCGCCGGACTCTTCACACGCTTCAGCCAAAATTTGCTCGCTGACGAAAGTCAGCAATATCTCGTGCTACAGAGCGCTGACGAACTCGCCGGCTTACCCGACTCGCTGCGCGCCGGATTTGCAGCCGATGCCAAGCGTCGTGGCCAAGAGGGCAAGTGGGTCGTCGCCAATACGCGCTCGTCCGTCGAGCCCTTTCTGACCTACTCCACGCGTCGTGATCTTCGCGAAAAAGTGTGGCGCACTTTCGTCAATCGTGGCGACAACGGAGATGCTCGCGACAACAACGCGATCATCAGCGAAATCTTGCAACTGCGTGCCGAACGCGCTCGTCTGCTCGGTTTCCCGACGCATGCGCATTGGCGACTGGAGAATTCCATGGCTCGCACTCCTGAGCGCGCGATGGAATTGATGGAGGCAGTCTGGAAACCGGCTGTGGCGCGCGTGAAGGAAGAAGTCGCCGACATGCAGGCTCTGGCCGATTCCGAGGGCGCCAAGATCCGCATCGAACCCTGGGACTATCGGTTCTACGCCGAGAAAGTTCGTAAGGCGAAATACGATCTCGACACCAATGAATTGAAGCCCTATCTGCAACTCGAAAAGCTGCGTGAGGGTATGTTCAGCGTTGCCGAAGAACTCTTCGCAATGCGCTTCATCGAGCTCGCTGCGGGCACGGTACCCGTCTATCACCCAGATGTCCGTGTATGGCGTGTCGAGCGCACCGACGGTCGATTCATTGGCCTGTTCTACTTCGATCCGTTCGCGCGAGTCGGCAAGCAATCAGGTGCCTGGATGAATGCCTATCGCACCCAGGAGCGCTTCGATGGCGAAGTCACGACGATCGTGTCGAACAACTCCAACTTCGTCAAAGGAGAGCCGGGCAAACCCGCTTTGATCAGCTGGGACGACGCCGTCACCCTGTTCCACGAGTTCGGTCATGCGCTGCATGGTCTCTCATCCAACGTGAACTACCCGAGCGTTGCCGGTACGAGCGTGGCTCGTGATTACGTCGAATTCCCATCACAGCTGCTCGAACACTGGTTGCCGGTGAAGGAGATTCTCGATCGTTACGCCGTACATCACGAAACGGGCAAGCCGATTCCGGCAGAGCTCGTTGCGAAGGTGGAGCGCGCCAAAACTTTCAACCAAGGCTTCGCTACCGTCGAATACCTCTCGGCGGCTCTCATTGATATGAAGCTGCACCTGACCTCGACACCGGATCGACGCATCGACCCCGATGCGTTCGAGCGCGAAACGCTCGCCAGTCTCGGCATGCCGGCCGAGATCGTCATGCGCCATCGCACACCGCAGTTCGGTCACGTCTTCTCCGGCGACGGATACTCGGCGGGCTACTACAGCTACCTTTGGGCGGACACTTTGGTTGCCGATGCTTGGGAAGCATTTGCGGCTGGCAAAGGCCCCTGGGACAAGGAATTAGCCAAGAAGCTCTTCGACAATGTGCTGTCGATCGGCAACACCGTAGACCCGGCCGATAGTTATCGGTCATTCCGCGGTCGCGATCCTCAAATTGATGCTCTGATGCGTAAACGCGGCTTTTCTTCGGCTGCCGGCACGTCAATGAAATAACAAAAAAGCGGGGGAAGACACCAAAACCCGGTGCTGCACAGAATTTTGGTAGGCAGCACCGGGGTTTCCCCCTAGAATGCGCGCGGTCTTTGTTTTAGGAATTTGCATTCATGGCTAAAAAGAAATCTCGTCCGGTCGCCCG
>JBDKJA010000113.1:0-4992 GCA_039796795.1 Pseudomonadota bacterium | reverse complement strand
AGCTGCATTTGTTTGATCGTGATGGGGGCTCAGGCGGTTTGATGGAGGTTCAGGTCACGACGGTGCCGATTCCGGCGCTGCCGTCGGCAAAAACATCGAACACCTTCCGCAAGCTGCAGGCACAGCTACGCGGTCTTGTCGGTAAAGCGATCGAGGACTACGCCATGATCGCCGAGGGCGACAAGGTGATGGTGTGTCTCTCGGGGGGCAAGGACTCCTACACCTTGCTCGACATTCTGCTGTCGCTGCAGCGCAGTGCGCCGATTCATTTTGATCTCGTCGCCGTCAACCTTGATCAGAAGCAGCCGGGTTTTCCCGAGCATGTGTTGCCCGAATATCTCCAAGCTCTCGGCGTGCCGTTCCACATCATCGAGCAGGACACCTACTCGGTGGTTAAGCGGGTCATACCCGAAGGCAAGACGATGTGCGGATTGTGCTCGCGATTGCGGCGCGGCGCGCTCTATCGCTGGGCAGCGGATAACGGCGTAACCAAGGTCGCGCTAGGTCACCATCGTGATGACATTGTCGAGACGATGTTCCTCAATCTTTTTTTTGGCGGCCGTCTCAAGGCCATGCCGCCGAAATTGCAATCGGAGGATGGCAGGCACATCGTCATTCGGCCGCTCGCGTATGTTCCTGAGCGCGAGATTGAGCGCTACGCACGAGCGCGTCAGTTCCCGATCATTCCGTGCACGCTCTGTGGCTCGCAGGAGAACGCACAGCGACGCCAGATCAAACAGATGCTGCAAGATTGGGAGCGCGAATATCCGGGCCGAACGGAGTCGATTTTCTCAGCGCTGCGTTCAGTGGAGCCGAGTCATTTGGCGGATCCAAGCTTATTCGACTTCACAGCCTTGGGCGCTAAGCACAACGGATGACGGACGAGAGCGTCGATTGGCTCGACTCGTCGAGCACTCAGCTCGTGTTGCGTTGGCGCGATCGTATCCGAGGCGCTCTCTTGGGCCTCGCACTCGGTGAATCCTTGTCGATTCCGACACAGCTGCGGCGCCCGGGGAGCTTCGCGCCGGTTCGTGATCTCTTGGGTGGAGGCGCTTTCGATCTGCCGCGCGGCGCGTGGGCCGATGAAACGGCGCTCACACTTTGTGTTGCGACGAGCTTGCTTGATCGCAGTGGTTTCGATGCGGCGGATCAGCTCGAGCAGTTTCGTCGTTGGCAGCAACGCGGCGACAACAGTGCCACGGGTGAGTGCCTCGGAATTAGCGCCTCGGTCAGTCGGGCGCTCGTCGACGGCGCGCCTGATATCCATCTGCCAGATGGGTGTGATGCGCTGACGCGGTTGGCGCCGCTCGTGGTGTGGCATCTGGCCGATGAGGGTGATGCGCTCGCGCAAGACGTTACCGCTTCGGTGCGCCTTACGAGTCACCAAGACTCGACACTGCAGCAGGCGCGAGCGTTCGCCATGATGTTGAAATCAGCATTGCATGGGGCATCCCATGTTTCGCTTTGCGAGCAGGTTGCCGCAAGTCACTGGGCGCCAACCGAAACGGGCCGACTACTCGGCATCGCCACGCAGGCTTTTTGTAGCACGTCGAATTGGACTGATGCCGTGCTCGAGTCAATCAATCAGGGTGGCGATTCGGATGTGCTCGGCGCCTTATGTGGGCAACTTGCCGGAGCTCACTATGGCGCGAGTGCTCTTCCGACTGCGTGGCTTGATTCGTTAGCCGAGCGCGAGTTGATCACGCGGCGAGCCGATGAGCTGTTGGCTGCCGTCTTGGTGGGGCGCGATTGAAGTGGTGATAGTTCGATGAAGTCTTTGAAGATATTGGTCGTCGTTCACGAGAGTCTGATCCCGCCGTCGAGCATCGACGGTTACACCGAGCAGCAGATCGACGAGTGGCGCACCGAGTACGACGTGATGACGCATTTGCGGGCGATGGGGCACGAAGTGCGTTGTCTGGGAGTGCTCGATAGCTTGACGGCGCTGCGTAGCGAAATCACGGAATGGAAGCCCGACGTGGTTTTCAATCTGCTCGAAGAATTCAACGGTGTCGTCACTTACGACCAACATGTCGTTGCCTTTCTCGAATTACTGGAGCAGCCCTACACTGGCTGCAATCCGCGCGGCTTACTGCTCTCGCGCGATAAGCCGCTCTCTAAACAGTTACTGCACTATCACCGCATCCCGACACCGCAATTCGCCGTCTTCCCCAAGGGGCGGGTGGTGCGCTTGCCGTCCAAACTGCGTTATCCACTCTTCGTGAAGTCGGCGACGGAAGACGCCTCACTCGGTATCTCGCAGGCATCGGTCGTCGAAACACCTGAACAATTACGTGATCGGATAACGTTCATGCACGAGCAGGTCAAGACCGATGCGCTCGTCGAGGAATACATTGCAGGGCGTGAGTTATACGTCGGTGTGCTCGGTAATGATCGATTGACGCGTTTACCGGTGTGGGAAATGCACTTCGGTTCGATGGGCAATAACCAGGCGACGATCGCGACGCGAAAGGTGAAATGGGATCGACGCTACCAAGCCAAGCACGGCATCACGCGTTCGGCTGCGACCGAGTTATCGCCGGCACTCGAGGCGCGACTCGATAAACTCGCGCGGCGCATCTATCGCAGCCTCGGCCTGTCGGGCTACGCACGCATGGATTTTCGCGTGCGGCCCGACGGCGAGATTTTCGTGCTCGAGGCCAATGCCAATCCCTGCCTCGCCGAGGCGGAGGACTACGCGCGCTCTGCGCTCTCGGCTGGCATCGCCTATCCCGAGTTGCTGCAACGAATCGTGTCGCTCGGCCTCAATTACCAGGCGGAGTGGCGGGCGGGTTACGTGTGACCTTCAAATGTTGATCTAACCACCCGATCACTTCTGAGTGCCAGCGCAGGCTGTTAGCCGGTTTCAAGATCCAGTGGTTCTCGTCCGGGAAGAACACGAAGCGGCTCGGAATGCCCTGTCGCTGTAAGGCCGTGAAAGTGGCAAGCCCCTGCGAATAGGGCACGCGATAGTCGAGGGCGCCGTGGATGACGAGCATCGGTGTTTTCCACTTCGTCACGTGATCTGCCGGGTTGAACTTCTCGTGAATTTTCGGCGTGAGATAGTAAGGACCACCGTTTTCCCACTCGGTGAACCAGAGCTCCTCGGTGGTGTAGTACATGGTGCGCTGATCAAAGATGCCGGCGTGATTCACGATGCACTGGAAGCGATCGGACCAGTTGCCGGCGATCCAGTTCTGCATGAAGCCACCGTAGGAGGCGCCGAGTGAACAGGCGCGGTTGCCATCGAGCCAGTCGTAGCGAGCGACAGCAGCATCGAGACCTTTTTGCAAATCGACGAGTGGCTTACCGCCCCAGTCCTGACTGATCGAGTCGGTGAAGGCTTGACCGTATCCGGGCGAGCCGTGGAAGTCGATGAAGACCACAGCGTATCCCGCGCCAGCGTAAACCTGCGGGTTCCAGCGCCACGACCACTGATTCGAAAAACTGACCTGCGGTCCACCGTGCACGATGAAGGCGATCGGATATTTTTTGCCGCGCTCGAAGCCTGCTGGCTTCATCACGTAGCCATATACGGTCTCGTCATTCCATCCTTTGAACGAGAATTGCTCGAACTCCCCAAACTGTCGTTGCGAGAGTAGCGATTGATTGACAGCCGTCAGTGGCTTCGGCGCAGGCGGCAGTGCTGCGCGCGAGTTAGTTGATTTCGCTGACTTTGACACCCAATACAAATCCGGTGGGCCGCCGAGCGAGGCCCATGCGATCACGACGCCATCGCGCGTGGGTGAGTAGCCTTGCACTTGACCGTTACCGAGCAGACGCTGCCGGTAACCCGACTTCGTGTCGATCTCCACGAGTGCGGTTTGGCCCACATCGTCAGCGGTCGCGATGAGTTTTCGACCATCGAAGCTCGCGGCGATATGGCTGACCGAGCGATCCCAGTCGGCCGTCAGCGCGCGCACCTTGCCATCTTGGTGACTGCGCAACATGACGACATAGCGATCCGCTTCGAAACCCGGGCGTGACATGGCGAGCCACGCGAGATCACCGTTGGACAAAAATACGGGTTGAGCATCCCAAGCTGGATTGTCGGCAGTGAGGTTGCGTGTCTCGCCAGCGCCATCGGCGGCAACTTCGTAGAGATCAAAATTAGTTGACCACGGCTCTTGCGCGTTCGCGAGACGTGCCGAGAACACGATGCGCTGCCCGTCGGGGCTGAAACTGTAATCCTCTTCGCCGCCAAACGGTTTGGAGGGCACATGCCCGCGCACGGCACCGGAGATCAGTTTGAATTCGCCCGCTTTGCGATCGTTGCCGAGTGTTGCGGTGAAGAGTCGCGATAGCGTGCCATCGTTCCAAGTGTCCCAGTGACGTACGAAGAGCGCGTCGTAGCTGCGAGCTGAGGCTTTGTCTTTCTTGCGCTCGGCTAGACGATCTGTGGTGCATTTGATCTCGACGCAGTCGGGGAAGACCTCCATCGATACGGCGAGACGATCACCGCGCGGAGAGATTTCGAACGAGCCGACATCGAGTGGCAGCGAGGTGACCTGCTGCGCTTCGCCGCCTTCAAGGCTGATATGCCAGACCTGCGAAGAACCGCTGCGGCTGGAGAGAAAATAGATGCCGCGACCATCCGGCGCCCAGCGACCCGATGAGTCGCTCGCCGGGTGCTGCGTCAGTCGACGCGAGATCGGCGTCTCGTCGTTGAGGTTGAGCAGCCAAAGATCCACCTTGCCGCGATTGGCTTCGATGTCGGTCTCGCGCAGCGAGAACACCACGTGCTTGCCATCGGGCGAAACTTGCGGATCGGACACTCGCGCTAATCGAACGAGATCATCGGCCGAGAACGGCTGTTTGGGGTTTGAGGCTAGCGCGGGTGTGGTTAGCAGCGAGAGCGTCAACAGGGGCAGGGCAGTCCAGTTCATTCGCATGGTTGTGCTCCAGGAGCGATACCGGTAAAACGAGCGCCCGATTGTACATCCGCGGCTTTCCGATGCTCAGCGACGTGCGCGCCATTTGTTTCGATCTCGA
>JBDKJA010000112.1:0-5028 GCA_039796795.1 Pseudomonadota bacterium | reverse complement strand
AGACTCGAACTCCCATACCTTTCGGCGCTAGCCCCTCAAGCTAGTGTGTCTACCAATTCCACCACGACCGCAACGTCGTTGTCAGACTTACTGACCCTGTTCTGGCGCTACCGGCGGTGCGTCAGATAATGTCGGCGCCGGATTCGCAGGCGCCACTTGCTCGACGGACTCGCCGAGCAATCCTTCAGAAGTATCGACGGTGCTGCGCGTGCCAAGCCACGCCAGCGCCAGACTGTTAAGCATGAAAATCGCGGCGAAAATCGCCGTCGAACGCGACAAACCCGTCGTCGCGCCGCGCGCGCCGAACACGCTACCCGAAGCGCCCGCACCGAAACCGGCACCGGCATCGGCACCACGCCCACGCTGCAACAGCACGAGCGCCACGATCGCGATCGAAACGAACACTTGCAATATGGTCAGGGCGGTCAACAGCATGTGATGTTCACTTTCCAGTTGCACCGGCTGCGGCGACGATCGCCGCAAATTCCGCTGCTTTCAGTGAGGCCCCACCTATCAGGCCACCGTCGACATCCGGCATCGCGAAAATCTCTTTCGCGTTACCCGCCTTGACGCTGCCCCCATAGAGGACCCTCACGGAGCCGGCAATTGTAGCATCGATTGCGGCAATTCGACCACGCAGGCAGGCATGAACCTCCTGCGCCTGCTCGGGACTCGCCGTACGGCCGGTTCCAATCGCCCAAACGGGCTCGTAGGCCAGCACGCCACGACCGAGGGACCCTACCCCGACTGCGTTGATCACGGCATCAAGCTGGCGCGTCACGACGGTCTCCGTCGCACCCGACTCGCGCTCTTGCAAGGACTCGCCGACACAGAGAATGGGCACAAGCCCTGCTGCCAGTGCGGCGGCGAACTTGCGGGCGACGAGCTCGTCCGTTTCACCATAGATCGCCCGTCGCTCGGAATGACCGACGATGACGTAACGACAACCGATCTCGCGCAACATCGATGCCGACACTTCACCTGTGTATGCACCCGCTTCAACCTGTTCGCAAACATCCTGCGCACCGAGCTCGATCGCACTACCCGCTAGCGCCGCGACCGCCGATGGCAAATACACAAACGGTGGGCACACGACGCAGTCGACAGAGCTGGTCGGCAACAACTCGCGCAAGCCCAACAGCAACTCCGTGTTACCTGCGAGCGAACCATGCATCTTCCAGTTGCCCGCCACCAATGGCTTGCGTGTCATCGTTATACCCCCGCCTGTACGGCGTCCGCAATTCTTTGAGCAAAGCCACGAGCCGTTGCCGACTCCTCGGCCTCGACCATCACCCGAATCAACGGTTCAGTGCCGGAGGCGCGCAGCACTACACGGCCGCGCCCAGCGAGCTGCGCATTGACCGAATCGACGACCGCCCGTACCGAGTCGCGCGAATAAGGATCGAAGCGCTCTTTGACGCGCACGTTGATCATGACCTGCGGTAGCAGTATTAAGTCGGCGGTGAGTTCCGCCAGCGACTTGCCGGTTTCGCACATCACACCCAATACCTGCAACGCCGCAATCATCGCGTCGCCGGTCGTCGTCTGATCGAGCGTCAGCAAATGCCCCGAAGTCTCACCACCCAAGACCCCGCCCGTCTCGCGCAACTTAGCGAGAACATACCGATCGCCCACCGCCGCACGCTCGAACGCGATACCTTTGTCCCGCAACGCCCGCTCGAGGCCGAAATTCGTCATCAAGGTTCCGACGACCGGACCGCGCAGCGTTCCAGCGGCCTGTTTGGCGAGCGCAATCACGTACATCAACTGATCGCCATCGACCTTGCGACCTAAGTGATCAACCATCACGAGACGATCGCCATCGCCATCGAGTGCAATGCCGACCTGGGCCTTCACGCCGGGGACCGTCAACTGCAGCAACTCGGGTGAAGTCGATCCACAGCCCTCGTTGATATTGCGACCTGTTGGAGAACAGCCGATCGGAACAATCTCAGCGCCGAGGTCGGTGAGGATACGCGGGGCGACCTTGTAACCCGCGCCGTGCGCACAATCGATCACGATCTTCATGCCCGCGAGGCTCTTGCCGGCCGGGAATGTCGCACAACAAAAGTCTTGGTAAGCCTTGCGCGTCTTATCGACACGGACCGCACGACCTAAGCGCCCAGACTCGACCGTCGTCGCGCCATTGGCCAACTCGGCCTCAATGCGCTCCTCGGCTTCGTCCGTCAACTTGCCGCCCTCGGCGTCGAAGAACTTGATGCCGTTGTCGTAATACGGGTTGTGTGAGGCACTGATCACGACGCCAAACCGACAGTTGAAATGACGCGTCATGAAGGCGATGCCGGGCGTCGGCAACGGACCGATCAGGAGCACATCAAGACCCGCCGCGATGAAGCCCGCCTCGAGCGCGGCCTCGAACATGTAGCCCGAGAGCCGCGTGTCCTTGCCGATCAACACGGTGCCGCCTTGTGGTGCGAGCACTCGCGCCGCGGCACTTGCTAAGCGCAGCGCAAAATCCACGGTCAAAGGTTCCTGACCTACCGTGCCTCGCACGCCGTCGGTTCCGAAATACTGTCTCGCCATGATTCTTTGCGGTCCTGGTGACTTATGGGCCTTGATCGCGGAACGCGCTCCACACTTTCAGCGCATCCACGGTCTCGGGAACATCGTGCACGCGAATGATACGCGCACCGCCCTCGCAAGCGGCGAGCGCGAGCGCAAGACTGCCGGCGAGACGGGCTTCCACCGGTCGACCCGTGAGACCCGCCAACATCGACTTGCGTGACAAGCCCGCGAGCATCGGCACACCGAGAGACTGGAGCTCGCTCAAACGTCGCAGCAACGCCAAGTTGTGTGGCAGCGTCTTGCCGAAGCCAAAGCCCGGGTCAATCACGAGTCGATCATCCGCGATACCCACGGCACGACAAGCCTGCAACCGCTCGGCGAGAAACTCGCGAATCTCACCCACGACGTCGGTGTAGTGCGGTGCCTGCTGCATCGAGCGTGGCTCGCCCTGCATGTGCATCAAACAAACGGCCGCATTGCTCGCGGCGACTGCGGCGAGTGCACCGGGTCGGCGCAGTGCATAGACGTCGTTGATCATCTGCACGCCAAGCTCGAGGCCCGCGCGCATCACGTCCGGCTTGCTGGTATCGAGAGAGACGAGAGCACCGCGCTCGATCAAACGACGCAGAACAGGTTCGACTCGATGCCACTCCTCATCGGCAGAGACCTCTGCCGCACCAGGACGGGTCGACTCGCCACCGACATCGATGATGTCGGCGCCGGCAGCGCGCATACGCTCAGCTGCGGAAATAGCCGCCTCAACATCGACGAACCGACCGCCATCGGAAAAGGAATCGGGCGTGACATTGAGCACGCCCATCACCCTTGGGAAACGCAAATCGAGAAGTCGATCTGCGCAACGCAGCGACATCAGCCGGCGCTGCCCTCACCCGCTGGCGTAGCGCCAAGGCCGCCCGAAGGCGCCGGACGCGGCGGCGTATCGCCACCGGTCGGGCCGGTCGGAGCCGAGTCGTCCCAACCCGAAGGCTCACGCGGCGGACGACCTTCCATGATGTCTTTGATCTGACCATCGTCGATGGTCTCGAATTTCATCAGGGCGTCTGCCATGGCATGCAGCTTGTCGAGATGGGTCTGCAGGATGTCCTTCGCACGCTGGTAGTTGCTCTCGATGACGCGGCGAACTTCTTGATCGATCGCGTGCGCCGTCTCATCCGAAACCTGTTTGGTCTGGGTGACGGAACGCCCGAGGAACACCTCGCCCGACTCTTCGGAATACGTGAGAGGTCCGAGCTTATCCGAGAGACCCCACTTCGTGACCATGTTGCGCGCGAGATCGGTCGCCCGCTCGATGTCGTTCGAAGCACCGGTCGTCACCGCGTCGGCACCGAAGATGATTTCTTCGGCGATGCGTCCACCGAAGAGCGTCGTGATGCTCGACTCGATGCGACGCTTACTCATGGAGTAGCGATCCTGCTCCGGCAGGAACTGCGTCACACCGAGCGCGCGACCGCGCGGAATGATGGTGACCTTATAGACCGGATCGTGCTCGGGAACCGAGATACCAACGATCGCGTGACCGGCTTCGTGATAGGCGGTCATGCGCTTCTCTTCCTCGGTCATGACCATGGAGCGACGTTCGGCGCCCATCATGATCTTGTCCTTGGCGCGCTCGAACTCTTCCATACCAACGATGCGCTTGTTGGCGCGAGCGGCGAACAGCGCGGCCTCGTTGACGAGGTTCGCCAGATCCGCGCCCGAGAAACCCGGCGTACCACGCGCAATCAACGCGGGCTTGACGTCCTCACCGAGCGGAACTTTGCGCATGTGAACTTTGAGGATTTGCTCGCGGCCGCGCACATCGGGCAGCGGCACGACGACCTGACGATCGAAGCGACCGGGTCGCAACAGCGCCGGATCGAGCACGTCGGGACGGTTGGTAGCAGCGATGACGATGATGCCTTCGTTGCCTTCAAAGCCGTCCATCTCGACGAGCAACTGGTTCAGCGTCTGCTCACGCTCGTCGTGACCACCACCGAGACCCGCACCGCGATGGCGACCGACGGCATCGATTTCATCGATGAAGATAATGCATGGCGCATGCTTCTTGGCTTGTTCGAACATGTCGCGGACGCGGGAGGCACCCACGCCCACGAACATTTCGACGAAGTCTGAACCCGAGATCGTGAAGAACGGGACCTTGGCCTCACCGGCGATCGCTCTTGCGAGCAACGTCTTACCGGTACCGGGGCTACCCACCATCAGCACGCCCTTCGGAATCTTGCCGCCGAGCTTTTGGAACTTCGATGGATCTTTGAGGAAGTCGACGATCTCGCCGACTTCAGTCTTGGCCTCGTCGACGCCCGCCACATCGGCGAAGGTCACCGCGACTTGATCTTCACTCAGCAGACGCGCGCGACTCTTGCCGAACGACATCGCCCCGCGGCCGTTACCGCCGCCCTGCATCTGCCGCAGCATCCACGCGAAGACCAGAATCAACAGCAACGCCGGCGCCAGCTGCAGGATCAACTGCGCGAGGAAGTT
>JBDKJA010000111.1:0-5089 GCA_039796795.1 Pseudomonadota bacterium | reverse complement strand
GTATTAAGAGAGATTAACTTTGGCTTGATCGAGCTCGATTGGACTCGTGAAGACGGTGTTGGTATCACCATCGAATTTCGTGACGTTCGTGGCGAAGTTCGTTTGATCACGAGCCTGACGACACGGGAGCTGCACGTATCCTGAGCGATATCGTTTTAGGTGACACTGCGAAATCGTCGGAGTGTTGCCGTCGACATATATTTCGATAGCACAGAGTCCGGAGTCCGCCTCAAGTCGACTACTGTCAAGCAGTCGAGACAATGACCGAAATCGGGGTCGATGTTAAATCCCACCACCTCGCCACCGAGTTTCAGATATTGGCGAAGTAATACCGGAACCTGTCTTTTGGTATCTGACTCGGGCAGAAGATCCGAGAGCATGTCTAGTCCGTCGACACCTTTAAGTTCGCGATTTAGATTCGCC
Organism: Pseudomonadota bacterium; assembly: GCA_039796795.1. Classification (GTDB taxonomy): domain Bacteria; phylum Pseudomonadota; class Gammaproteobacteria; order Steroidobacterales; family Steroidobacteraceae; genus UBA964. The sequence continues at coordinate 4,666 of JBDKJA010000111.1, read as the reverse complement.
AAGATATGCGTTGCGCGAAACGGCACGCGTGGCTTAATCAATGATGCCATGACGGGGTTGAAGTGATGCCACTTCAAATATCGAACAAGCATGGCATGTGAGGCTCTGTCGTAATCCGCGCTGACACTGACCGGCCCAATCAATTTGGTGTAACGTGGGTTACGACCGACGTATTCCCCGATTCCACGCCATAGCGCGAGTAGCGGTGCAAAGCTGCGTTGATATTCCGTTCGGATGAACGAGCGCCCGAGCTCTAGGGCTGGACCAAGCATGACAAAGAACGGCTCTCTGAATTCGAACAAGGTCGTTAGATAAAAGGCCTGTCGTCCGTAAAGCCGACGGAGCTGATCAATTTTGGCTAGTCTGTATGCTCCGACCAGATTCTGCGTCTTCGTATCCCAAGCGAAGAGATGCTCATACCGCTGATCGTAGACATCAAGATCGAGTGCAGCGCCGGTGCCTTCGCCTACGGCACGAAAGGTGGTCTCTCTCAAACGGCCAATTTCGTGCAACACATTCGGAATTTCGACCGCCTGAGCCGAATAGACCCGCAAGCTGCCGACTTCGGCGAGCAAGGATGAGGTTGGCAGATCGGCGATCTCGCGTTCTAGCGAGTAGGCAGGATGTGGCGTCGAAATCGGCTCCGCGGCTTCGGCGCTTAGTCGTTTCGTTCGTTCGTTCCGAACACCGGGACGGGGCGCGGCTAATGCATACAGGCGAATACGTAGAAACTTTTCGAGTTTCGCCGAATCGTCGATTGCTTCGATTTTCGCAGGCGGTACGGGGTCACCAAATCGAAGGTCGAGACGACTACCCCGTTTGTTGGTAACTTCGCGTGGTAGAAGCGCAGTACGTAATGCCGGATGCAGTAGTCCTGCAAGTTGAAATCCGAGGCCATTACTGCCGTGGACATACAAGGGCATCACCGGTGCTTTTGAAGCGCGGATCAAGGTAATGGCGCTTCGCTTCCAGACGGGATCGGCGATGCATCCTTGCGAAAGATCGAGGTTCGCTACTTCTCCAGCCGGGAAGATCAACAGCGCACCACCGTTCCAGACGTGGCGCAACGCTTGACGCGCCGCCGTGACATTCGCAGCACGTCGCTCCGGTAGGCTGAAATTATCAACCGCTATGATCAGCTCCCGGATCGCCGGGATCGATGCGAGCGCCGTCGTTGCAATGACCTTCAAGTCTGGTCTGCGGGTTGCGATCGCTGCGATGGCGGCGAGCCCGTCTATTCCTCCGAAGGGATGGTTGGCCGTCACGACGACTGGGCCGTTGATCGGGACCTTCTCGTACTCGCTTTGAGTGATGTCGAATGTAACGCCGAGCTCTCGTAACGCCGCGAGAGCGAATTCGGCGCCCCGCAGCTCGGTGGGGAGCTTGCGATACATCCGATCAAGGCGATCCACGCCGGTCAGTCGGCTGAGTTGCCGCCACATCCACGGCGGCATTGGGCGGGGTGGCGGTATCAACTGCGCTTTCATCTCACATGAGTGTCAATCCCAGACTTTTCATCGAGATGAAGATAGCGCTACAAATTCGAGACGCTAATCGCACGTTCGAAACGTACGCTGAGCGTCGGTTGTCACAAAGATTTCATGTTGAGCCGTCAGAATTTCGTCATATCAAGAATTACTCGCCCGACTTGTATTTAGAGGCTCTACGTGAAATCAAACGCTGCCGTTCATCGTGCCGTCTGTGCCGCCATCGCCGTCGTTGCGGTATCTCCCATCGCTGCTCACTCGCAAAACACTGACCAGTTGGAAGAGGTGGTGATCACTGCGATCGTCGACGCCGCCGCCAAAGCTGCCAATCAGCAGAAAAATGCGCGGGGCGTGACAAATGTGGTTTCGGCCGATACCGTCGGTCGCTTCCCCGATCCGAACATTGCCGAAGCTTTGCAGCGCGTTGCGGGTATTGCCATTGCGCGCGATCAGGGAGAAGGTCGTTACATCAATGTGCGCGGTGGCCCGTCGGAGTTTTCGGCGGTCACGATCGATGGCGTGAGCATTTCTGCCCCGGACCCGTCGACTCGCGCAATCGATCTGGACACGATTCCTTCCGATATCGTGGGTCAGTTGGAAATCAGTAAGACTTTGCGTCCTGATCAGGATGCCGACTCGATCACCGGTGCTGTGAATATCAAGACGCAGTCACCCTTTGACTATGAAGGATTCCGTGCGCGAGCCTCTGTTGGCGGCTCGTATAACGAGTTCGGTGGCACGCACGACCGGCGCGGCTCCGGATCTGTTAGCAATATATGGGGTGATGACTCCAAGTTTGGATTGTTATTCTCCGCGAGCTACTCCGAAACTGATCGCGAAGTCGACAATATTGAGACTGTCTGGGGCCGTTTGACTCGACCAGAGGGTGGGTCTGTATTCGGCATCGTCGAGAACCTTTTCAAGGATTACAACACCCAGCGTGAGCGCATCGCGTTCACCGGTGCTGCTGAGTGGCGTAATACGGAAAATGATCGCTTCTTCGTGCGCGGGACTCATTCCAAGTTCACCGACGACGAGTATCGAAACCAGTTACTCGTACTTTGGTCGGAAGGCGTACTGCTACCGGGAGCGACGGATCAAACGGCGAGTTTCCGCAACATTCGTGTCGCCAAGCAAATCCGTCACCGTATTCAGCAGAACGAAATTTCGACGGTCGAAGTTGGCGGCGAGAAGTCTTTCGGCGATCTCGTCGTTGATGCGTCTGTATCTATGGCCGATACGGAGCAAACATACCCGCGCCGCGACGAATTGCTATGGCGCACCTCCGCTCTTGGCACCGCAACGGCGCCGCTGAGCTACGATTATCGAAATAGCACGCTCGAACCGACGATTTCACTATTCACGTCCAACCAGCACCTGACACCGACCAATCTCTCGTTTCGCGAAAATGCGTACCGTACCAGCACGACGACTGAAGAAACTCAGGCACTCGTTATCAATGCTCGATTGCCTGTCACGGTTGGCGGCGGAGAGGGTCAATTCAAGTTCGGTTTGAAGTTGAAGGACGGCGAACGTCAAGCGGACGAAAACCGATTCCGCGATCGGGCTTCGACAGCGGCGCCATCGTCACCGTTGTCGGCGTTCTTGACGACTACGCCGAGCCGAAATTATGGCTACGACCTAGGATTCAAGGTAGATCCTGCCCTGGCGGACGCCTACTTTGACGCCACCAAGAAAACCTCGCCTCCTCGTGTTGAACAATCTGCGACCGCCGATTATCAAGCGGACGAGCAGATTCTCTCGGGTTATGCGATGTGGGATCTCGACTACGACAAACTCGGTGTTCTTGCCGGTGTTCGTGTCGAGAAAACGGAAACGACTGGCTCAGCTCCGGTGTTCGATGCCCGCTCGAGTACGATCCGTTCGCGTACAGACTCGCGTTCTTACACGGATATTTTTCCGGGAGTTACATTGCGCTACGAGTTCAGCGACGGGTTGATCGGCCGTGCTGCACTAACGCGAGGCATGACGCGACCAAACTTCACGGATATCGTCCCGCGGGCACTCGAGACGCAAGAGGGCTCGGCTTTAGTCGTATCTCTTGGTAACCCAGATCTGAAGCCGACGTTATCGAATAATCTCGACGCGTCTGTGGAGTATTACTTCGACAAGATGGGATTGTTGTCGGCGAGCGCCTTCTACAAGGATCTCAAGGACTACAACTACACTTTGCGCAGTACCGGCACCTATATTGGGCAAGCTGCGACGCTCGTCACACCCGAAAATGCCGACGGCACGATGTCAGGCGTCGAGTTTGCATGGCAGCAGCAGTTCACTAGCCTGCCGGGCTGGATGTCGGGATTTGGCGTTTTTGCCAACTTGACGTTGGTTGATGCGGAAATCGACGTAGGTCGCAACTATGCCGGGCGTTCGAAGTTTCCCCTTCCTGGCCAGTCTGAGACCGTTTCGAACTTGGCGGTGTTCTACGAAAAGGGACCGATCAGTATTCGTCTGAGCTACACCGATCGTGGCGATTATTTGAACGAAATCAATGCTGAGGACGGTGAGCTGGACCTCTATTGGGAGGGACGCGACCAGCTCGATTTGACAGCTAACTACGAGCTCAACAAGAACGTCGAAATGTTTGTAGAGGCTAAGAACCTCACCAATTCGGCGGGCATCCGTTACTACGGCAACCGCAGCCGAGTGTACGAGTACGAGAAATTTGGTTACAGCGTCTTTGTCGGAGCCCGCATTAAGCTTTGATCGACGCGCGATCCCGCCACGGCAGCAACCTGCAAGGTTGCTGCCGGGCGTGAACTAGATTATCGAGAAACTCTGCTGTGGCGTTGGCCCACGATCGGATCAGCGTCAGCCTCCGAATTTCAGCGCGATCGAGTTGCAGCGCTTCAATGGCGGCACGACGCAGATCTTGATCCAACTCGCCCGTTACGCCGGGCGTTACCACGTCGATGGGCCCTGTGACCGGGAAGGCCGCGACGGGAACGCCGCAGGCCATTGCTTCTAGCATTACGAGACCAAAGGTGTCGGTTTGGCTCGGGAAGACGAGTACGCTGGCCCGGTTCAACTCGGATACGAGCGCTTGGCCTTTCAGCACGCCAGTGAATCGGACTTCCGGAAATCGTTGTTGGAGTGATTCACGAGCAGGCCCGTCACCGATGACGAGCTTTCGGCCAGGTAGATCTAATGTCAGGAAC